>NZ_JAUTBL010000002.1:2602500-2902500 GCF_030819275.1 Agrobacterium larrymoorei
GTCCGCGCCTGGGTTGCCGAGCGCTGCGATCCCTATAAGGATGAGATTCCGCAGATCCCGGAGGAGCTGGTTCTGCAGACCTCTCGTGTCTATATGGAAGCCTATGAGCGCATTACCGGGCAGACCTTCAAGCCCAATGACGAGGAAGCATCACCGCTTGACAGAGTGAGACGGAATCTGGAGCCCTATTTTCCCGGAGCCTGAATGTGACCAAGGTTGCCGATATCAATCCGAAAAAGAGCAGCGAGGCGTTGGTCAAGAAAGCCACACGCCCGCGGCGCTCCGGCGAGGAAACCCGCCGCGATATTCTGGCGATGACCGACCGGCTGTTCCGTGAACGGGGTTTTTCCGCCGTCGCGATTGCGGATATCGCCGCATCACTCGGCATGTCGCCTGCCAATGTGTTCAAGCATTTTCATTCCAAGATTGCCTTGGTCGATGCCATCATGCTCCAACGCATCGGTGTGTTCAAAGAGAAGATGCATCTCCTTGACAATACCCACACCCCGCAGGAGCGGATGCTGACGCTGGTTCGCACGTTGATGCAGAACCATCGCAACGACCTGACCGACAACCCCTATATGATCGACGTCTTTTTACAGACGCCCAAGAGGGAGCTTTCCTGCGGCGTGCATTACCAGCAGGTGCTGACGCAGCAATTCGCCGTCATCATCGGCGATGGCGTCCATCAGGGGATCTACCGCGATGCAGATCCCGTTAAGGAAGCCGGTCTCGCATTGACCGTCCTTTCCTGCGTGCTGCACCCTTTGCTGATTTCGCGCGAAGATATTGGCATTTTGGCAACACGATGCGAGGATGTCGTTATGCTGATTGATCGTTCACTGAAATACGCCCTTGAAAAGTGACGATTTTAAATTTACGTCACTTGCAGCATTTTTACCCTTGTCCTGATCTGGCGTCATAGTCGCGTCAGTCGGGTCTTTGAACGAAGTGAAAGAAAGCGCCGCTCTCCACGACCGGGCGGCTGACGTGTTTTTTTAAAAGATCGATCAAGCGCAGCCCTATTCCTTCATACTCCAATATGAGAAAATTGATGACCAGACGCCTTCAAGCCCTTCTAGCAACGGTTCTCATGGCAGGCGTCCTTTCGGGCTGCAGCGATAGCGGCGATGGCAAGAATGCCGGCGCCCAGCAGGCAAAGCGCCCGCCCTCTCCCGTCAGTGTCATCACCATGAAGGAAAGCGAAAATCCGCTGACCACGGTGCTGCCGGGTCGTGCCAGCGCCTATCAGAGCGCCGATATCCGCCCGCGTGTGTCAGGCATCATCCGCGAGATTCCCTATAAGGAAGGCAGCGAGGTCAAGCAGGGCACCGTTCTTTATCAGATCGAAGACGATACCTATGGGGCAGAAGTCGCCCAGGCCAAGGCGACCCTTGCCAAGGCGGAAGCGAGCATTCCCGCGGCACAGGCGAATTTCGTGCGCTACGAGCGCCTCGTCAACAGCGGTGCAACGCAGATTGAATTGGAAAATGCCAGAACCACGCTCGCCCAGGCGCAGGCCGATGTGGCGCAGGCCCGCGCTGCCCTGGAAATGGCGCAGATCAACCTCGACCTCACCAAGGTCCGTGCGCCATTCGACGGCATCGTCTCCTTCACCAATGTCACCGTCGGCAATGTGGTGACGGCGAACCAGACGACGGCGCTGACGACGCTTCGCCGCATCGACCCCATCTATATCGACCTGATTGAATCGAGCGCCAATCTGCTCCGTCTTCGTGACGCGATAGCAGCCGGCACCATCGGCAGCGGCGAGAAAAAGGCCGGCATTCACCTGACGCTGGAAGACGGCACCGAATATAAGCATGACGGCAAGATCGACATGTCCGACATGGCGGTCAGCGAAACGACCGGCACCTTTTCCATCCGCGCGCTGTTCGACAATCCGAACGATCTCATTCTGCCGGGCATGTATGTGCGCGCCACACTTGCCATCGGCAAGGAGAAGGGCTTCCTTATTCCCCAGAGAGCAGCGACGCGAAACGCCAATGGCGAGTTGACGGCCAAATTCGTTGGCGCGGAAAACAAGGTCGAGACCCGCACCTTCCCCAACAGCCGCCAGTCCGGCAATTCTTGGCTGGTGACGGAAAACGTCAAGGACGGGGACAAGCTGATCGTCGACGGCTTCCAATGGATTGCCGATGGCGCGACCATCGCACCTGTCGAAGCCACTATCGACGATCGCGGTATCGTCGTTCCGCAAAAGCAGGCTCAGCCTGCTGCGCCCGCCAAGTAAGACCGGCATGCCCTACATGTCCGGTTCAACTGTTCAATTCAGATAAGGCGCAGTCCAGATGGCTCATTTCTTTATCAAGCGCCCTGTTTTTGCCTGGGTCATTGCCATCGTCATCATGCTTGGCGGCGTCTTGGCGATCTTCACCCTGTCCATTTCGCAATATCCCGATATTGCGCCAACGACGGTCCGCATCAGTGCCTCTTACAATGGTGCGAGCGCGGAGACCGTGGAAAAATCGGTGACGACGATCATCGAGGACGGCATGACCGGCCTCGATGACCTCACCTATATGACGTCGACATCGTCTACCGGCAGCGCCACTGTCACGCTCACCTTCGGCACCAGCATCCTGCCGGATATTGCCCAGGTTCAGGTGCAGAACAAGCTCCAGCTCGTTCAGTCGCAGCTTCCCGATGTGGTGCAGCAGCAGGGCATCGAAGTCAGCCGGTCCACCTCGTCGATCCTGATGGTCGGCGCGCTGATTTCCACCGATGGCAAGCGCACCTCCGCCAATCTCGGCGATGTGTTCTCAACGCGCGTCGAAGACCAGATCAAGCGCCTGGAAGGTGTCGGCAGCATCAACGTCTTCGGCTCCGAATATGCCATGCGCGTCTGGCTCGATCCCTACAAGCTGAACAAGTATCAGTTGACGACCGCCGATGTGACGAGCGCGATCGAGAGCCAGAACACCCAGGTCTCGGTCGGTTCGCTCGGCGCGCAGCCCGCGGTCAAGGGTCAGCAGCTCAACGTCACCGTCACGGCCCAGAGCCAGTTGACCACCGTTTCCGATTTCGAATCCATTATCCTGAAGGTCGAAAAGGACGGCGCCACGGTTCGCCTCAGCGACGTGGCCCGCGTGGAAATCGGCCAGGAAAGCTATGGCGGCGATTCCCGCTCCAACGGTCGCCCCTCCGCCGGCTTCGCGGTGAACCTTGCGACCGGCGCCAACGCGCTGGATACGGCAGCCCGCGTCAAGGACGCGCTGACCAGCGTCGCAGGCTCGCTGCCGGAAGGCGTGGTCATCGAATATCCTTACGACACCACGCCATTCGTCAAGCTCTCGATCGAAAAGGTCGTCCACACGCTGATCGAAGCCATCGTGCTCGTCTTCGTCGTTCTGCTCGTCTTCCTGCAAAACCTGCGCGCCACCTTCATTCCGATGATCGCCGTGCCCGTGGTTCTGCTCGGCACCTTCGGTGTCCTGGCGCTGACCGGCTACTCGATCAACACGCTCACCATGTTCGCCATGGTGCTCGCCATCGGTCTTCTGGTGGATGACGCGATCGTCGTGGTCGAAAACGTCGAGCGCATCATGTCGGAGGAAGGTCTTTCCCCGGTCGAGGCGACGGAAAAGTCGATGGGCGAAATCACCGGTGCGATCATCGGCATCGCGCTTGTCTTGACCGCCGTCTTCATTCCCATGGCCTTCTTCGGTGGCTCGACCGGTATCATCTACCGCCAGTTCTCCATCACCATCGTTTCGGCGATGCTGCTCTCCGCCGTCGTCGCCATCGTGCTGACACCGGCGCTCTGCGCCACCTTGTTGAAGCCGGTCCATGCGAAAAAGGAACGTGGCCCAGCGGCCTGGTTCAACCGCAATTTCGGCCGCACGACCGATGGCTATGTCGGCAGCATCGGCCATCTGCTGAAGCGTCCCGTTCGCGTCACCATCCTCTTCCTCATCGTGCTGGGCGGTTGCGCCTGGTTCTTCACCCGCCTTCCAAGCTCCTTCCTGCCGCAGGAAGACCAGGGCGTGCTCTTGACCATCGTGCAGCTGCCGACAGGCGCCACGACAGAGCGCACCAACGAGGTGGTGAAGCAGGTGGAAAGCTACTTCCGTGAGAAGGAAGCCGCCAATGTCGAATCCGTCTTCGGCGTTCTCGGCTTCAGCTTCGGCGGCTCCGGCCAGAACAACGCCATGGTCTTCACCAAGCTGAAGGACTTCTCCGAACGCACAGCACCGGAAGCACATGCCGCGGCCATCGTGCAGCGCGCCATGGGCACGTTCCTTTCGTTCCGTGATGCGCAGGTCTTCCCGCTTCTTCCCCCCGCGATCCAGGGCCTCGGCACCTCCAGCGGCTTTTCCATGTATCTGGTGGATAGCGGCCGCAACGGCACCGCAGCACTGACCAACGCCTCGAAGGAACTGATCCAGCTCGCCAGCAGCAATCCGAATATCAGCTCGCTGCGCTCCAACAGCCGCGATGCCGAATCGCAGATGAAGATCAATCTCGACAAGGAGAAGATGGGCGCCATGGGCGTCGACCTTGCCTCGGTGAACCTGATGCTGTCGACCATCTTTGCCGGTCGCGATGTCAACGACTTCACGCTGAATGGCGAATTGAAACCGGTCTATGTGCAAGGTGACGCACCTTACCGCATGCAGCCGGACGATCTGAAGCACTGGTATGCCCGCAATACCAGCGGCGAGATGGTGCCCTTCTCCTCCTTCAGCACGATCAGCTGGGAGAATGCCGCACCGACCCTTGCGCGCTTCAACGGCACCAGCGCCATTTCGCTCGATGGTGCCGCTGGCCCAGGCGTTGCCTCCGGTGATGCGATGAACGAGATGGAGCGGCTGACCGCCAGCTTGCCCGGTGGCTACACCGTGGCCTGGCAGGGCATTTCCTATCAGGAACGGCTGTCCGGCTCGCAGGCGCCGATGCTCTATGCGCTCTCGGTCCTGATCGTCTTCCTCTGCCTTGCGGCTCTTTACGAAAGCTGGTCGATCCCCTTCTCGGTCATTCTGGCCGTGCCGGTGGGCGTGCTGGGTGCGGTCACCGCCGCGCATGTCTTCGGCCAGTCCAACGACGTCTATTTCAAGGTGGGTCTGCTGACCACGATCGGTCTGGCAGCCAAGAACGCCATCCTTATCGTGGAGTTTGCAAAGGAGAGGCAGGAACATGGATTGAGCTTGCTCGATGCCACGCTGGAAGCGGCAAAACTGCGCCTTCGCCCCATTATCATGACATCGCTCGCCTTCATTCTGGGCGTCGTGCCACTCGCCATTGCAAGCGGTGCAGGCTCTGCGGCGCAGAATGCGATCGGTATTGGGGTATTGGGTGGTATGCTTTCTGCAACACTGCTCGGAATTTTCTTCGTACCGTCCTTCTTCGTGATCATCAGGCGGCTTTCTAAACGTTAACAACCGTTGAAATATGCTAGCAATGCAAATCGAGGCTGATAGAAGTATGGCAGATTCGAAAGCTGCCCCTCCTTCGGCACACGGCAACGCGACGCTCGCTTCCACTGAGGAGCGCCCAGTGCGCTACACAAACCGGGATAACCATATGCTGTCACTTCGTGCGACCATTCCTCTGACGCTGCTCCTGCTTTCAGGCTGCGTCGTCGGCCCTGACCACAAGGCGCCGGAAACCCAATTGCCAGCCAAGTTCTCCGAAGGCAGCAAGACCAGCAATGGCGACATTGCCACGGTCGCATGGTGGACAGCATTCAATGATAGCCGCCTGAACGGTTATGTCTCGACCGGCCTGTCGCAGAACCTCACCGTTCTGCAGGCCATCGAGCGTATCAACCAGGCCGAATCGAACATCACGGTCGCCGGCGCAGGTTCGCTGCCGCAGCTTGGCTCGACCTTCCGCCATGAGACGCAGGGTAGCGGCGGCAGCCTCCCCTCCTCTTCCGGCAACAGAACGTCCAACACCACCAGCAACGCCTTCAACGTGTCCTGGCTGCTGGACCTCTTCGGTCGCTACCGCCGCGAAAAGGAAAGCGCTGCCGCGTCGCTCGATGCAGCCTACGCAACGGCTGACGTTCAGCGCCTGACGCTGATCTCTTCCGTAGCGTCTGCCTATATCGACGTGCGCTACTATCAGGAACGTCTGGCGATTGCCCGCCAGAACCTCGGGTCTCGCCGCGAGACGCTGGATCTGACCAAGCTGCAGCTGGAAGCCGGTGCTGCTTCGCGTCTCGATGTCGTCCAGTCCGAAGGTCTGGTCAACTCGACGCTGGCGCAGATGCCGACGCTTGAAACCAATTACCGCCGTGCAGCCCACCGCATCGCCACCCTTCTCGGCATGCCGGCTGATTCGCTGGTGGTCGAGTTGCAGCGCGGCGCACGCCAGCCTGTCGCGCGCGCCATTCCGCGCACCGGCATCCCTGCCGACCTCATCCGCAACCGTCCGGATATCCGCGCCGCCGAGCGTCAGCTGGCCGCAGCCGTTGCCAATATCGGCGTTGCCGAAGCGCAGCTCTTCCCGAGCATTACGCTCAGCGGTTCGATCACCCCGAGCTACACCCGCATCAGCGGCGGCGCACGCGGTACCTCGAATGGCTGGGGCTTCGGTCCGACCATCACCTTGCCGATCCTCGACGGTGGCGCGCTGCGTGCGGGCGTCGACATCCAGAAGTCGGTTGCCCGCGAACAGTACCTCGCCTGGAAGTCCACAGTGCTGAACGCCGTGGAAGAAGTCGAAAACGCTCTGACGGCGCTCAACCGCGACCAGCAGACGGTCAACGCCTATCGCAAGACGGTTGATTCCTACAAGGAAGCCCTCTCGCTCGCGACCGCCAGCTACCGCGACGGCGCATCCTCGCTGCTCGACGTTCTCGACGCCCAGCGCAACGTCTCCGACGCGCAAGCCAACCTGGCAACCGCCGTTCAGCAGGCTGCACAGGATTACGTCGCACTCAGCGTCGCGCTCGGCGGCGGCTATGCCGTCGGATCACCGAACTCGGTCGCAGCCGTCAAGGTTGCGTCCAACGTGCCGAAGGGCATGTAAGAGCTTCACCATTCCGGTGCTTTTGAGATCCCGCGGCCTCGGCTGCGGGATTTTTGTTTAGAGCGCCTAGCGTCCTATTGGGCGCACAAAGGACGCTCTATCTTCTTTGATCCGCGCCTTATGCTTTCCGAAAAGCGATTCCCCTCAGAAATCACCGTTTGAGTGTTTCGGAAGGCAGCTCCCCGAAACGTTTGCGATAGGCCTTCGCAAACTCTCCCATATGGATATAGCCATAGTCGGCAGCGATGCTGCTGACGTTTAGGCCAGTACCGCATTGCAGAAGCGCCTGCCTCACGCCTTGCAATCTCTGTTCGCGCAGGAACTGGCTGGGTGTGTAACCGCGAAACCGCTGGAACGCGTCGGTGAGGCCGCGCAAACTGACACCTGCGGCGCGCGCGACTTCGGGCATGGCAGGCAGATCGCCGCGCGCATGTTCAGCCATGAACTCTTCGGCTCGGCGAACCACACCGGGCGCCAGGGTATTCACTGGATTGTCCAAGTCATATCCCGCGCGGTTGGCCCATTCGTTCAGCAGGTGCAGGCAGACCATCTGCTCCAGATGCCGCCCGATGTGGCTGCGGGCAATTCTGTCGGGCGCTTCGGCAATGCTGCGGGCCACATATTCCATGAGCGCCATCCAACTCGAATTGCGCCCGCCCAAGCCGGTCTTGAACTGCCAGAGCCTGTTGTCGGGGATATGCCCGAATGTGTCGAAACAAACCTGTTCGAGCACGGCATGAGGGATGGTCAGATTGACCTGGAGGTGGTCGGGGTTGAAATCGACGTAGTAATCGGTCCGTGAGCAATCCACGACGAAGCTCTCGCCATAGCCCGTTTCGACCGCCTCGTGCCCCACCGTCCGGTGCCGCGCCTTGCCGCCCACCGTCGTCAGCACCACGGCATTGCCAGAGTCCATGTCCCAATCCTTGATGTTGACTGGGATGCCATAGGCGAAACGGGTCATGGTTATTCGCCCCACCTTGGCCGAGCGCATCGTCGAATCAGGGCTGCTGGCCGCACCGATAGGCGACACCTCATAAGGCATGTAGACGCGTTTGGACCAATCCTTGATCTCGTCCCAATCATGCGAGGCGACCTTGTGTTCCTGCCTGATCGGCCGCCCCTGGGCGTCATAGAGTAAAGCACTTTCCAGCATCAGCTCCTCCCAAAGCATATCGCGCAAAGTGTTCAGCGGTTTGACAATAAGGATATACGATAAAACAAAGAACGAAAGCGTGGAACGCGAGTTTGAAACATCGCGATAGGCTTTAGCGACTGCCTCAATCATTCCCTTGCCTGCTACGCCCATTTCGCCGGAAGGGTTGATCAGACCCATCCACCCGCCGGACGAGCCCTGATAGGCAGGACAGCAAATCTGCCGATTTCCGATAGGATCTGCTGAAATCCGACATTGCGGCCAAGCGATAGGGATTACGCTTGGCTGGACCGTGTCACGAGTGGACGCGGATGAGGAGGAGGAGAACTCATATGGCTGATCAACTGAAATCCATTCTCGACGGCGTTTTACAAAAGGCCGTCGACTCCACGCCGGGCGTTCCAGGCGTTGCCGCCACCGTAACCGACAGGAGCGGAACGATCTATGAAGGTGCGGCCGGTAAGCGCCGGTTGGGAGGAGACACTGACATGACGCCGGACAGTGTCTGCGCCATCTTTTCCACCACGAAGGCCATTACCGGTACGGTCTGCTTGCAGCTTGTGGAAAGCGGTCAGCTGGATCTCGACGCGCCTGCAAGGGAATACGCCCCCGCCATCGGCGAGTTGCAGGTGATCGAAGGCTTCGACGCAGAGCACAACCCCATCCTGCGTGCGCCCCGCTCGGATGTCACCACCCGCCAATTGCTCTTGCATCAAGGTGGTTTCGCCTACGACTTCTTCAACGAGACCTATAATCGTCTGGCTCAGGAGCATGGTCAGCCGAGTGTGATCACGGCGTCGCACGCCTCGCTGAAAACCCCGATGCTGTTCGATCCTGGCACCGACTGGGAATACGGCACCAACATCGACTGGGCCGGGCAGGTGTGCGAAGGCATCACGGGCAAGCGCCTGGGGCAGTTGATGAAGGAAGGTGTTTTCGACCGTCTTGAAATGAACGACACTGCCTTCACCATGACGCCCTCTATGCGAGAGCGTTATGTCACCATGCACCAGCGCGACGAAACGGGCCATCTGAAACCGCTTGATGACTTCATGCTCGATCAGGACCCGCAAGTGCATATGGGCGGCCACGGCCTTCATTCCACCGCACTCGATTACGCCAAATTCATCCGCATGTGGCTCAACGACGGTGATGGTCGAAACGGTCGCGTACTCAAGCCGGAGACGGTGGCAATGGCGGCGCGCAACGGTCTCGGCGAGATGAAAATCAAAGGCCTGCCAGGTGTCATCCCGTCACTGTCGAACTACGCGGAGTTCTTCCCTGGCATGCCCAAAAGCTGGGGTTTGACCTTTATGATCAATGACGAAGATGCCCCAACCGGACGCCCCGCAGGTTCTCTTGCCTGGGCTGGACTGGCCAACCTTTACTACTGGATCGACCGTAAGAACGGTATCGGGGGATTCTGGGCGACACAGATATTCCCCTTCGCCGACCCCGCATCCGTCGGCGGTTTCCTGGAGATGGAAACTGCCGTCTACGACACCCTCGTCAACGCTGGCTGAACCGGCCCGGCGTCGGGCGCATAATCTCTTGTCCGACGCCATCCGCTGAAGTGGCGCTTGCCGCGGAAAACGCGTGCCGCACAACAAAAAAGCCCCGGATCGCTCCGAGGCTTCTCAATCGCAAACACCTGCTCGCGCTTAGTTCTTGGCGCGCTCGACGTAGGAGTTGTCTTCCGTGGCGATGACGACGCGGATGCCAGCGTCGATATGCGGCGGGACCATGGTGCGGATGCCGTTGGAGAGGATCGCGGGCTTGTAGGAGGACGATGCCGTCTGGCCCTTGACGACCGGCTCGGTCTCGACAATTTCCAGCGTCACGTGGCGCGGCAGCTCGATGGCGAGCGGAATGCCTTCGTGGATGGAGAGGACGCAGGTCATGCCTTCCTGGAGATAGGCCTTCTGGTCGCCAATGGTTTCGGCATCGACGACCACCTGGTCGTAGTTTTCCGGGTTCATGAAGTGGAAGCCTTCGCCATCCTCATAGAGGAACTGGAAGTTCAGGTCTTCGACGAAAGCGCGTTCGACCTGCTCGGTCGTGCGCCAGCGCTCGGATACCTTCACGCCGTCGACGATGCGGCGCATGTCCACCTGGGTCACGGGCGTGCCCTTGCCGGGGTGGAAGTTATTGGCCGTGAGAACGACATAGAGCTTGCCCTCGACTTCGAGAACATTGCCCTTGCGGACGGATGAGGCGATAACCTTGACCATATGATTTCCTTGTAACTCAATGAAATGCGTCGTAAGGACGGCGCGGCTGCACTGACCCGATGGACGTTTTGTCTGTTTTCTGGGGCGCAACTACCTTAATTCCGGGAGAATTGCCAGCCTTTCAGACACGCGAAGCGAAAACTGTCATATGGTTTTCAAACGGGTGTCGCCGAAACGGACATTCAACCAGCGGATTAGCAGGCGTTGAGACACGCCCTGGTCAAAAGAGACAGCGGACAGACGGGCAGATGAGCACGCGCGCAGAGAAAACCTCATCCTGGTGGCAGCCGGACGTCCATATGGATCGCCGTCCCTTCCTGATGGGCCGCAATGCCATCCAGCGCGCCTTCCGCTCCTTCTTTGCCGATCGCGATTTCATCGAGGTCGATACCGCCACCTTGCAGATTTCGCCCGGAAACGAAGCGCATCTGCACGCCTTCGCCACCACCGGTATTACGACGAGCGGCGAGAACGCGCCTCTTTACCTGCACACATCGCCGGAATTTGCCTGCAAGAAGCTGCTGGCCGCGGGCGAGACGCGCATTGCCTGCTTCGCCCATGTCTATCGCAACCGCGAGCGCGGGCCGCTGCACCATCCGGAATTCACCATGCTGGAATGGTACCGCGCGGGCGAGACCTATGAGAGCCTGATGGCCGACAGCGCCGATCTTCTGGCGCTCGCTGCCGAGACGACGAAGACCAAACGCTTTGCCTATCGCGGCGGCGAGATGGACCCGTTTCTCGCGCCCGAGCGGCTCAGCGTCGCCGAGGCCTTCCAGCGCTATGCATCAATCGACCTACTGGCGACGGTCTCGGCCAGTGGCGAGAACGACCGCGATCATCTGGCGCAACTCGCCAAAAGCGCGGGCATCCGCACGGCAGAGGATGATAGCTGGGCCGATATCTTCAGCCGCATCATCGTCGAGAAGGTCGAGCCGGAAATCGGTTTCGGTCGCGCCACGATCCTTGATGAATATCCGGTCAGCGAGGCTGCCCTTGCCCGGCGCTCGCCGCGCGATGGTCGCGTGGCGGAACGCTTCGAGCTTTATGCCTGCGGCGTGGAGCTTGCCAACGCCTTTGGCGAGTTGACCGATGCCGACGAGCAGCGCCGCCGCTTCGAGATCGAGATGCAGGAAAAGAGCCGCATCTATGGCGAGACCTACCCGATCGATGAAGAGCTTCTGGCAGCGCTCACCATCATGCCGCCAGCCAGCGGTATCGCGCTTGGTTTCGACCGGCTTGTGATGCTGGCAACCGGCGCGCCGAGAATAGACCTCGTGATGTGGGCGCCCGTCGCGGCCTATGGATCATGACAACACGCGCGCTGAAATCGCCGGACGATCTCTACGAGGCCGGCTTGATCGACCAGGCCGCGCTGGAGCGCGTGCGCCCGGTGGCGGAACGTTATGCCGTGGCGCTGACGCCGACGGTGGCCAAGCTGATCGATCCCGCCGATCCTCAAGATCCAATCGGCCTGCAATTCATCCCGGATGAGGCGGAGCTCTATCAGACGAACGAGGAACGCGCCGATCCAATCGGCGATGAGGCGCATAGCCCTGTACCCGGCGTCGTCCATCGCTATCCCGACCGGGTGCTGCTGAAGGCCGTGCATGTCTGCCCGGTCTATTGCCGCTTCTGCTTCCGCCGCGAAATGGTTGGCCCGCAGGGCAATGGCATGATGAGCCCGGATGAGCTCTCCGTCGCCTTCGACTATATCCGCTCCCGCCCGCAGATCTGGGAAGTCATCCTCACCGGCGGCGATCCGCTGGTCCTCTCACCCCGCCGTCTCTTGACGATCATGGAGGGCTTGAGCGCGATCCCGCATGTGAAGATCGTGCGCTTCCACACCCGCGTGCCGGTGGTCGATCCGCAGAAAATCGATGCCGATCTGATTGCAGCGCTGAAAGCCAGCGGCAAAACGACCTATGTGGCGCTGCACGCCAACCACCCACGGGAGATGACGGATGAGGCGAAGGCCGCCTGCGCGAGGCTGGTGGATGCCGGCATTGCCATGGTTAGCCAGACCGTGCTGCTGAAGGGCATCAATGACGACCCGGCGGTGCTGGCGGAGCTGATGCGCAGCTTCGTCGAAAACCGCATCAAGCCCTATTACCTGCATCACCCCGATCTCGCCCCCGGCACCAGCCACTTTCGGCTTGGCATCGACGAAGGCCAACGGATCGTGTCGGCCCTGCGCGGCCATGTGTCGGGTCTTTGCCAGCCCACTTACGTGCTGGATATTCCAGGCGGCCACGGAAAAGCCGTCATCGGTCAGAATGCGGCAACGAAACAGGCCGAGGGTTGTTACGCCGTCTCCGATTTCAACGGGAACGATCACCTCTACCCGCCATCGGCAAATTAAGACAGGCACGAGATCTTCGGCAGTTCCGGCGCTTTGACGCAACCAAGCCGGATAAACAAAAATTTCACATTTCCGCCCCCGTCCTGTCATCATAAAGAAAAATATTCTACCTATATTGATAATCATTGATTCCGAGGCAAATCCGGGATATCAGTGATTCAACTGGAGAGTGATTCTCCGGTATTCCGGGTCAACACGAGCAAAGGAGAGTGTCATGTCGAAATATACGCGCATTGCCGCGATCCTAGGTCATCGGATCTCGAATGCCGGGCACAAATCCATGTGTTCCCGCTGCTGTCGAATGTGGTGACTTTTTAAGTCCCCCAAATCCTGAAATTCAATTCGACATTTATGCTGTGTGATCAAGCCACAGCGGGAGTATGTAGTATGCAAAAGCAAGTTATCGAATTCGCTGGCGAACCTGTCGGCATCGTCGTTCCGGACAACAACCGGCTGAAGTTCATCGCGGTCAAGTTCCACGTCCACGATCTGGACGAGCAACGCTTCGACAGCGCCGAAGACGTGCGCGCCGCCATTCGCAACCTCGTGCGCAATCGTAACGTGGCAGCGCTGGTTTGAGCCCATCCTCAGTCTGTTACGACACCCCATTTCAAAAACGATAAAGGCGATGCCCGTTTAACCCGGCATCGCCTTTTGATTTTCAGCCAGTCTTTTTCAGCCACAGCATACGACGCCGAATAAGCTCTTCGGCCATTTCCTCCATCACAAACCGCGAGACGTCCACCTCCGCACGAGGCTGTGGTGAGGTTCAACCTCTCCTCCCCGTCATCCTCCGGCCTGACCCGAGGATCCACGTTTTCAAACGTTTACGGGTGGGGTGGTGGATCCTCGGGTCAAGCCCGAGGATGACGACCGAGAGGTTTTCGCCTTCTCGTCCACCCCTCATTCCTGTTCCCCGGATCAAGTCCGAGGATGTCACAGGAATCTAGCCGCCGCGTGTCTGCGCGGCGAGGGAACTTCTTTTTAGACTAAGGACTTGGTCTGGCTGGATTCCTGTGACATCCTCGGACTTGATCCGGGGAACAGGAATGAGGGATGAATATTGAAGCTCTCCTCTCCCTCAAGGCTTCACGGGCATCCAGAGGCTTCCGACAAGCCAACCCCTTCTCAGAACGCCGTAAACGTCAGCGTCGTCAGCGAGCGCACGATGCCCGGAATATTGACGATATTGTCATTGATGAATTTGCCCACATCATGCTCCGGCTCCAGATAGATCTTCAACAGCAGGTCATATTCGCCGCTGGTAGAATAAAGCTCCGAAACCAGTTCGGTCTTGTAGATGGCGTCCGCCACCTCATAGGTCTTGCCGGGTGCGCATTGGAGCTGAACGAAGATGGGCTTCATGACTGGTCTTCCTCGCCGAAAGGCTGATATGAGCGCTGCGAGCGGCAAACGGCCGCCGACGCATGGATGCGCCACTATTGGCCGAGGCCGCACGCTCTTTCAAGCCTTTCACATCGCACGGATCCCGTTGAGCCTGCTCACCCTGCTATTCCCGCCCTGCATGAATTGATGACGATATGTCGATGGTCAGCGGTGAAGCGCCGCGATAGAGTTTTGCCGAAGGGCGCTTCAACGCGCCCAACCGCCTGTCCGGCAACGCTGCCTCATGATTGTGGATGCCCCCGATGTATAACGATCCCCGCTCGCATGGCCTTTGGGAAAAGACCGCTCCGCCGCCGCCGCAAACCAGCGCGCTGGAAGGGGATGTGACGACGGATGTGGTGATCGTCGGCGGTGGCTTCACCGGCCTTTCCGCCGCCCTTCATCTGGCAGAGCGCGGCATCAAATGTATCGTGCTGGAAGGCAAGGAGATCGGCTTTGGTGGCGCTGGCCGCAATGTCGGCCTCATCAATGGCGGCATGTGGGTGATGCCGAAGCAACTGCCCAATGTGCTGGGCCCGGTCTATGGCGACCGCCTGCTGGACCTTCTGGGCAACGCGCCCTTCCTGGTGCGCGAGATCATCGAGAAACACGAGATTGCCTGCGAGCTGGAAAAGAACGGCACGCTGCATTGCGCCGTCGGCGAAGCGGGGCTGACCGAAATTCGCGAGCGCTGCGACCAGTGGGCCGCCCGCGGCGCGCCGGTTAGGATCTTGAGCGCCGAGGAAACCGCAAGGCGGGTCGGCACGAGCGGATACACTGGCGCGCTTCTGGATGAACGCGCCGGAACGCTCCAGCCGCTTGCCTATGTGCGCGGACTGGCCAACGCCGCACTGAAGGCAGGCGCCATCATCCACACGGCAAGCCCGGTGCATGCGACGGAAGCGAATGGCGAAGGCTGGACGGTGCGCACCGATCGCGGCTCCGTCTCGGCAGGCTGGATCATCGTGGCAACGGAAGCCTATAGCCAGGGCCCGTGGAAGATCATCCGCGAGGAGCAGGTTTACCTCCCCTATTTCAACTTCGCCACCCGCCCGCTCGGCGATAATCTCGCCAAGTCTGTCCTGCCCGGCCGCGAGGGCTGCTGGGACACCAAGGAAATCCTCTCCTCCTTCCGCATGGACAAGGCCGGCCGCCTCGTCTTCGGCAGTGTGGGCGCACTGCGCAACACGGGGGCAAGCGTCCACCGCGCCTGGGCAAAACGCTCTCTCAAACGCCTCTTCCCGCAGCTTGGCGATGTGGAGTTCGAATGCGAATGGTACGGCCAGATCGGCATGACCGACAACGCCGTCCCCCGCTTCCACCGCTTCGCCAAAAACGTCATCGGCTTCTGCGGCTACAACGGCCGCGGCATCGCGCCGGGCACCACCTTCGGCAAAACACTGGCCGCCCATGTGGCCGGAGACATCAGCGAAAGCGACCTGCCGCTGCCTGTCTCAGAGCCGAAGGCGCAGAGTTTTCGGGCGCTGAAGGAGGCCTATTATGAGGCCGGTGCGCAGGTGGCGCATTTTGCGGGGGAGCGGTTTTAGGATTTCGCATCAGGTTAAAAATCGGACGCGCCAGCGGGGTGTACTTGGCCGTCAGTTTCAGACCACCATAGAGCACCAACTAAAGGCGAATCCACGATAAAATAGCTTTGAAATCATGATAAGTACGTGAAATAAATAGGAAAATCACGAATTTCTTCTTTAGTAACCAAACGTCTGTAGTATGGTTGGAAAGTTGACCTCTGCCATTCTCGTTAACCATCGAACTTTCGCCACACCAAGCTGACAATGGAATTTATATGACGGTCGATGTTTTAGAAAATGAAATGTTGGGCAATCCTGTGAAACAGCTACAGTTCGTATATAGAAACTGGCGGGGAGAAACCTCTGTTAGAACTGCTGTGCCGATAAAAATTTGGTTTGGAAAGACCAGCTGGCACCCCGACGAGCAGTGGTTTATGAAAGCGATCGACGTCGAAAAAGGCGAAGAACGAGACTTCGCCCTCATCGACATTACCTTTTCGAAGAGCCCTGCTTAGAGAAAGATAGACAGGCCAACGATTAGCGTACCTATCCTCATCGCGTAGTCAGCCATTCCGCTCACAGCCTTTAGCCCACTTTCCGCTTTTTCCAGCACAGAAACGACACTGCCAAGCGTGTCTTTGTCGGTTTGCCCTTTAGCGTGACTGACCGCGTGCCTGATCTCGTCTTTCACCTCAGCTGAAAGCGGTGCAGCGTCTATCTCCGCTACTACACCATCCAAAAGATTACGTGCTTCTTGGATTTGACCATGTGTCATTGCTGACTGCATTTGGCCATGATGCACAGCTTCTCCAGACTGAGAAATGGCTCCCTGCACAGTACGCGTTGTTGATGAAATGATTATTAGTCACATTTCCTCCCATCCAGCCGAATAAACCGGCCTCTTGCTCAATCGATCTACGTTTGAAATCGCTATAAATCTTGGTTCCTGCCGCCGCTGCCTCCATGCGTGCCCTTTTTTTAGGTCACTGGTAGCGAAGTCATAATGCTCTAGCGCAATCTTCTGATAAGAGGGCACTTTGTCAGCGTGAGCTATAAAGTGGTCCAAAACGTTGGCGCCGATTTCCAGATCATCTTCTTCATGGAACCAATCTATTGTCACGGTCTCTAGACCGTCGTAGAAACTATCTCGCAGCCCAATAGCGAGACCCAACCTCGCCTCCACATTGTCATCCTTGCTTCCTTGAACGATAACCTCATGACGTTGTGACGAATGCGTATTCTCCTCTGCAAATAACCGGTAGACATAGGAACGCACGTTAGGCTGATGGGCGCTAAGATCCTTAACGTCAACTCCTATATTGGCGGCGCTTAGATGCGGGTGCTCCGCAGCCGCCCACACAGAGTATTGAGAGACGATTGGCTCATGGTGGCTGCCTAAAACTCTCACAATTTCGGCATTCGAATACCGGGGATCAAATATGTTTTCCGGCGATCGGTCCAGACCAACGAGAAGCAATGCCAGCTTCAACGGGACAGGTTCAGCGGTCTCAATGTTGATTTTAAGGTGCGATAAATCAAGCTGTTTAGGATCAGTTGTCTGTAAAGCGGATAGCGCTATTATCTCGTCAGTACACGCGCCTTGATGGGATATGATATTTTGGGCCTCACTGCCATCAAACTTAAACAAAGTTGCAATCGCGGCTGCTAATACTTGCGGTTCATCAGGATAATCGGCGATCGCCCGCAAGACAGCGTTACGGCTGACCTCTTTCCTGCCGACATACGCTAAGGCAGACAGCGCCCACCGCCTGATCTTTTCATCGGAAGCGGCGGAACTGAGAACTCCCAAGATCGCGATCTCCATACCGATGCGATCTTGATGCTGTAGAGCAGCACCCGACCTACACATTTTGCAAAGATTTTGAAGCGCATGCTTGCTCTTGGTGACAGATCCGCTTTCAATTTCGGACTTGAGATAATTTGCCTGTATGGAGTTTAGCATTCTCCTGCGGCGATCAGCCATGCAGTGTGGCTCGCGGGAAGTAGTACGACAAAATGGTTTGCGACGGAGGATCGAAATCGTCCCAATTGTTGGGAGGTACGCTCATATCGAGCCAACACAGATCGTTCAACGATAGTCGCGACACTGTAGGCTCGAACCAGTCAGGAGCGCGGACCTCAACAAAAGCCAGTAAACTCTTCGTTGCCTCTGATTCCAGTTGCCAAGCTAAAAACCGAACAAGATGATCGAATTTCGGCCCGGAAGAGAATGCCTCCGGCAATGGGATATCTAAATCGATTGCCGCAGCAAATAGTGCACTATCAGGAATTCCCAGGCTTTGTGTGTCGAAAAGCGTGTGGTTGGTCTCCGAGACCAAGGTCGAAAAAGCTATCGATCTCTTATGTGCAAATTGATCGCGATCGTCCCTGTACCTCCCAGCACGATAAGAAAGCATTTTTCCGGAACGAGTTAGAGCTGACACAGCCCAAAGAAGTACATCGTCCTCCTTTTTCTTTTTGGGATCAATATATTGATAGCAGCCCGAGTTAGCTATCTTTTCCACAAGATCGGCTTTTGCAAATTGGCCGTCTCTCAGTATTTTCGCAGCATAACTGTAGCTTACAGACAGTGCTGGTCCGAGGAACAGGTCTCGTGTGCGCCTTCTAGCGACTATTGGCTGTCGGTACTCTGCGGGGATCGATACGTCGGTCAAAAATTCGCGGAGAAAAAACTGCCCGGGCTTCGTCCGAAAGAAGAGACTGTGGTCGCGACGCTGAAGGATATCTTCACTCAGTCGCGCCTGAAGCGTTTTATGTTGCGTTTTGCCATACAAGTGAAACGGTGCAATTTCGAGAGCGTATGCTCTATCTAAAATCGCACGCGCAGACAAAGGACGGCGAGCCGCACGTAAGACCTGTTCTGCAATCAGCAGATAGGAACTCACTTCCCACCCTCACATCTTTTAGTTGAATATTATTAATAATGCATTTTAAGGTACCTGTGCGGGAAGTCAACTAGATTAAAATTCGTCCACGTCTTTCCTTAGCTGATAAAGCTGCCAGTCGATGCTCTATTCGTAACATTCGCTATATCCTTGCAAACATAACCCTCATCCATTACCACCGATATATCCAACCAGATATCTCGCTTGAGGGGCCGATCCATGACATTCCACCGCCGCATCATCCTGAAAACCGCAGCATTGGCCATCGCCGCCGCGTGCCTTGCGGCACCTTTGCTTTCCTCACCGGCGCTCGCCGCCGAGAAGGTCACTGTCTTTGCTGCGGCCAGCATGAAGAATGCGCTGGATGCGGCCAATGCCGAATTTGCCAAGGAGAGCGGCCATGAGGTGGTGGTGTCCTATGCGGCGAGTTCGGCGCTGGCGAAGCAGGTGGAGGCGGGTGCGCCGGCGGATGTTTTCATTTCGGCGGATCTGGCCTGGATGGATTATCTGGCAGGCAAGGGGCTGATCAGGCAAGACACGCGGAGCAATCTTCTGGGCAACCGCCTCGTTCTGGTTGCGCCTGCGGCAAGCGCGAAGCCGGTGGAAATCAAGCCGGGGTTTGATCTTTCGGCTCTCGTGGGCAACGGCAAGCTTGCCATGGGGGCGGTGGATTCCGTGCCGGCGGGCAAATATGGCAAGGCGGCGCTGGAGAAGCTTGGCGTCTGGTCCGCCGTTTCCGACAAGGTGGCGGGGGCGGAAAGTGTGCGGGCGGCGCTGCTTCTGGTCTCGCGCGGGGAAGCGCCCTATGGCATCGTCTATCAGACGGATGCGGCGGCTGATCCCGGCGTGAAGATCGTCGGCACCTTTCCGGAAGATTCGCATCCGCCGATCATCTATCCCGTCGCAACGCTGAAGGATGCCAAAAGCCCGGCCGCGGGCCGCCTATCTGGATTTTCTGAAATCGGCCAAGGCAGCGCCCTTCTTCGAGGCGCAAGGCTTTACGGTTCTGAAGTAAGGCAAAGGCGCAGATTTGAAACAGCGCAACAGGCTTCAAAGCCGCATCATCGCGCAGTCTCTGATCGCGTTTGCGTAAGAACTCTGTCCGGCTTCGCTCACGAAAAGGCATCAGAACAAATCCTTAAAGCAAATCGCGCAAAAGTGTTGAGCGGTTTGCGAGAACGATATGCGGTGAGATCGGAAGCGCCGGTGTGGCTAAACTCGGGGTGGTTTTGCACACCCCGGCGCTTAAGAACAGGAATGGCAGTTTGGACTGGTTGTCGCTGAGTGCGGAGGAATGGACGGCGATACGGTTGAGCCTGTGGGTCTCGACCGTTGCCATGCTGGCAAGCCTTCCCTTCGGCATTCTGATTGCGCTGGCGCTGGCGCGCGGGCGGTTCTTCGGCAAGTCGCTGCTGAATGGCATCGTGCATCTGCCACTGATCCTGCCGCCGGTCGTCACCGGCTTTCTGCTTTTGATCCTCTTTGGCCGCAAGGGCGTGATCGGCGCCTTTCTCGATCAGCATTTCGGCATTGTCTTTTCCTTCCGCTGGACGGGTGCGGCCCTTGCCTGCGCCATCATGGCCTTTCCGCTGATGGTGCGCTCCATCCGCCTGTCGATCGAGGCGGTGGATCGCAAGCTGGAGGAGGCGGCGGGAACGCTCGGCGCAAGCCCACTCTGGGTGTTCCTGACGGTGACACTGCCGCTCACCCTTCCCGGTATCATCGCCGGGATGATCCTCGCCTTTGCCAAGGCGATGGGCGAGTTTGGCGCGACCATTACCTTCGTCTCCAATATTCCCGGCGAAACGCAAACGCTCTCTGCGGCGATCTATAGCCTCACCCAGGTGCCGGGCGGCGATGCGGGCGCCATGCGCCTGACGCTGGTGGCGATCGTCATTTCCATGGTGGCGCTGCTGGCGTCAGAATTTCTGGCGCGCATGGTCAGCAGAAGGGTGGCCGGGCCATGACGCTGTCTTTCAACGCCCGCCACAGGCTGGGCAGCTTCACGCTGGATGCGGGTTTTACCGCAGACAAGGGCGTGACCGCGCTTTTCGGCCGCTCGGGCTCCGGCAAGACCTCGGTAATGCGCATCATTGCCGGGCTGGTAAAGCCGGATGAAGGGCGGATCGAGCTGGATGGCGCGGTGCTGGCGGATCGGCAGAAACGCATCTTCACGCCCGCGCATAAGAGGCGCTTCGGCTATGTGTTTCAGGAAGCGCGGCTTTTTCCGCATTTGAGCGTGGAGCAGAACCTGCATTATGGCCGCTGGTTTTCCGGTGCGCGTAGCGATGCGGCGGTCACGTCCCATGTGATCGAAATGCTCGGTATTGGTGCGCTGTTGCAGCGGCGGCCGGAAAAGCTCTCCGGTGGCGAAAAGCAACGCGTGGCGATTGGCCGGGCGCTCCTCTCCTCCCCCCGCCTCCTGTTGATGGACGAGCCGCTGGCCGCCCTCGACGAGGCGCGCAAGGCCGAGATCATTCCCTATCTGGAGCGGCTGCGCGACGAAACGACCATTCCGATCCTTTATGTCAGCCACTCAGTGAGCGAAGTTTCGCGCCTGGCAGACCAGGTGGTGGTAATGAAGGATGGCAGGATCGATGCCGCAGGCCCGGCCTCGGATATCCTCTCGCAGCCCGCCTTCAGCACCTATCTGGAGCGGCGCGAAGCAGGCAGCATTCTCTCCGGCACGGTGGAGGCATTCGATTCCGCCCATCGGCTCGCGACCGTTCGGCTGGGCCAGACCGCGCTTCAGGTACCCGCCCAAAGCGCAGAGCCCGGCAAGGCGGTGCGCGTGCATATTCCGGCGCGAGACGTGATGCTGGCAACGGTGCGGCCGGAGGGTTTGAGCGCGCTCAATATTCTCGAAGGCCGCATCACGAGCATTGCGCTTGCTGATGGCATGGCGCTGGTGCAGGTGGAATGCAACGGCACCCTCATCCAATCGCGGCTAACAAGCCTTTCCATCGAGCGGCTGTCGCTCAAAGCCGGAAGCCCGGTCTTCGCCATCGTCAAATCGGCGGCACTTGATCCCTATTGAGTGGGGCCTATCGAGAGGGCACATCCTGCGTCTTGCGATCGTCGGCTGCCCGGTTGGCTTCCAGCCAATCGAGATCGGCCTGCAGCGTCTCGCGCATCCGCGCTTCCATGCCGCGAAAGCGCAGCAGAAGCTCTTCGCCAAACGGCGTCAGCCCCGCGCCGCCGCCCTGCTTGCCGCCGCGCTGCGATTCGATCACCGGCTCTTGGAACATGTGGTTCAGCGCATCCACCAGCAGCCAGGCGCGGCGATAGGACATGTCCATGGCGCGTCCGGCCGCAGAAATAGAGCCGGTGGCGACGATATGCTCCATCAGCTCGATCTTGCCGCGACCAAGCCGCTCGTTAGGCGGAAAATCCACCCGCAGCACCGGTTTGAGAGGCGGGCGCGATGGCGTGTCGCTCATGGCTGCGCGGCTCCGAAGCGAGCCTGCCAGGAGGACTGCGCACCTTCATGCGGAAGCGCGCTCGCCTCGAACACACCGCGGGCAATGGCACGCGCCATGACAAGCGTGGCGAGATGGCAGAGTTCGGCAAAATCGCTCGGCTGCGAGAGCGGGCGTCTGCCCGTCGCGGCGGCAAACATCGTGTCGCCATCGCCGGAAAGATGCGAGGGCAGCACGGCGCGGGCAAGCCCATCATGCGCCAGGATCGAAAGCCGGTGCGCCTGCGCCTTGGTCAGCACCGCATCTGTCACCACCGCGCCAATGGTGGTGGCAATCGGCCTCATGCCCTTAAAGCGCAACGCCGTATCGGACTCGGTAAACTGCGCTGGTAAGCCAAGCCCGCCAAACTCACTTTGACGCTCAAACGGGGCCGCCCAGAAGTGGCGCGTCGTACCCACCGTTGCCGTGCCCATAGCGTTGACGGCGACGATGGCTGCGATGGTAATGCCGGATGATGTTTTGGCACTGGCAGAGCCAAGCCCACCCTTTACCGTTGCCGTAGAGGCGCCCGTTCCGGCACCCACGGTGCCAAGCGCAAAGGGTTCGTGCGAGGCAGCCTTGAACGCCTCATACCCCATATCGCGATAGGGCGAATGCAGACCCCAATCCTTGTTGCCGCCATTCAAGAGATCCATCAGGATCGCCTGCGGCACGATCGGCACGCGGGTGTTGCCCACCGGAAAGCCGCGCCCGGCCTGCCGCAACCCCGCCTGCACGCCACCCGCCGCATCCAGCCCATAGGCCGATCCACCGGACAGCACGAAGGCATCCACCGCCTCCACCGTCATGGATGGATCGAGAAGGGCCGTATCGCGCCCACCCGGCGCGCCGCCCAGAACCGAGCCGGAGGCAATCGCCGGTTCATCGAAGACGATGGCCGTCACGCCGGAGCCAAGCGCCAGATCGGTGGCATGGCCCACCGCAACGCCGTCAATATCGGTCAGCAGATTATGCAAGGGCGGCATTCCTTCTGTTGTCATGCCGGTATCCCGCTGTGGGGAGGTGTTGTCAATTGCAGGCTTAGGGTGTCGTGGAACGACGTGAGCTCCGCGCCGTACCGCACCCCCCTCTGTCCTGCCGGACATCTCCCCCTCAAGGGGGGAGATCGGCAAGCGGCGCTCTTCGCATGTCCTATCCCACCAGGGTTTGGGGCGAGACGGTGCAACAGTTCGATCTCCCCCCTTGAGGGGGAGATGCCCGGCAGGGCAGAGGGGGGTGTGCGGCAGATTCAGACCAGACATTCAAACCGGATAGCAGTGGATCAAGTCCGGGAGCAGGAGACCTCGCGCACAACATGACAAGGGCGCCACCCCCTACCAAGCCCTCACGAAAACACCGCCGTGCCAATCACCGGCGTGGACGGTACCGCCATATCGCGGGGTTCCAGCATGCCGGAGAGATAGGCCTCACGCCCTGCCGTGACGGCTTTCGCAAAGGCGCCCGCCATGATCACCGGATTGCCGGCACCGGCCACCGCAGTGTTCAGCAGCACCGCGTCATAGCCAAGCTCCATCACCGTTGCCGCATGCGATGGGCGGCCAATGCCGGCGTCGACGATCATCGGCACATCGGGGAAATGCGCCCGCATGGATTTGAGTGCCACGAGGTTCAGCGGTCCCATGGCGCTGCCGATCGGTGCGCACCAGGGCATCAGCACCTTGCAGCCCGCATCGAGCAGTCTTTCCGCCACCACCAGATCGTCGGTCGTATAGGGAAACACCTCGAACCCCTCGTCTGAGAGAATGCGGGCCGCCTCCACCAGCGCGAAGACATCCGGCTGGAGTGTGTCGTGATGGCCGATCACCTCCAGCTTGATCCAGTTGGTCTTGAACACCTCGCGCGCCATCTTCGCCGTCAACACCGCTTCCTTGGCGGTGTGGCAGCCCGCCGTGTTGGGCAGGATGAGGCGGTCGAGTTCACGGATCAGCTCGAAGAACTGCCCGCCCTTTTTGCCGCCTGCCGTTTCGCGCCGGAGCGAAATGGTCAGAATGTCAGTCTTGCTGGCGCGAACGGCATCCGCCAGAACGGCGGGCGATGGATAGCGCGCCGTACCCAGCAGCAGCCGCGAGCTGACATCGCGATCATACAATCGAAACATGGTTTACCCTCCCTGCATGGGGGAAAGGATTTCGATCCGGTCGGAATCCTTCAATTGAAATTGCGGGCGATCCTCCGCATGGACGAGATCGCCATTCACCGCCGTTGCCAGCCAGTCGCCCTCGAAATCGAGCGCGAAAAGAAGTTCTGACAGCGTGGCGGCGGAAAGATCATGCACTTCGCCGTTGACGTGGATCCGCATGGAATACCTCCTCTTGCTGAAGAAAATCGGCGGCCTGCCGCGCCATGGCAGGCGAGAGCAGGAAGCCGTGCCGGTGCGCACCATTGACGAAGAGCGTCTTGCCCCCTTGGACAATGCGCGGAAGATTGTCGGGAAAGGCAGGCCGGATGCCGGTACCGCTTTCGATGATCTGCGCTTCTCCGAAAGACGGGTGCAGCGCGTAAGCCGCGTTCAGAAACTCCATCATCGAGCGGGCGGAAATCGGCCCCGCCTCCTCCGTCTCGATCATCGTCGCCCCCACCATGAAGCGCCCCGGCTCACGCGGGACGATGTAGAGCGGGATGCGCGGATGCAGGAGCCGCACCGGGCGCGACAGCGAAACCTCGCCGGTCGCGAGATAGAGCATTTCGCCGCGCACGCCCCGAAGCCCCGAGAGCGAGCCCACCCGCGTATGGCCGGTACAATCGACGATGCGGTCGAAGCCGCCTTCATCGATTGCCTCACCACCCAGATGGAAGACCACGCCACTTTCCAGCAAACACCGATGCAGCGCCACCATCGCCAGCCGCGGATCGAGATGCCCTTCGCCCTCGAAGAACAGCCCATGCCGGAACCGCCCGGCAAGGTCCGGCTCCAGCGCGGCAATCTCGTCTTCACCCACCACCCGGTAGCCGCTGGTACGTGAGGCAAAGCGCAAGAGTTCCGCCTTGTCTCGTGCGGGTGCGACCACCAAAGTGCCATTGCGGGTGACGAGGCCGGGTGTGGCCTCGTCCCACCAGTCGAGCGCCGCCTGGCCAAGATCGAGCACCGCCTGTTCGGCGCTTTCGCATTCGCACCAGGGCGCCAGCATGCCGCCGGCAAACCAGGATGCGCCGCGACCGATCTGAGGGGCGGTGTCGAACACCGCCACTGCAAAACCGCGCAGCGTCAGCTCAAGGGCAGCCGTCAGACCGGCAACGCCTGCCCCTTTGATGAGAATGCGCATCTCATTCACCGGGAACCGGCTTTTCCAGCGGCATGTAGAGATCGCCACCCCGGCGGAATTTCTCCGCCATGGCCTCCAGCCCCTCCTTCTGGGCTTCCGCACGAATATCGTGGGAAATGCGCATGGAGCAGAATTTCGGCCCGCACATGGAGCAGAAATGCGCGACCTTGTGCGCTTCCTTCGGCAGCGTCTCGTCGTGATAGGAGCGCGCCGTTTCAGGATCGAGCGACAGGTTGAACTGATCTTCCCAGCGGAATTCGAAGCGGGCACGCGACAGCGCATCGTCGCGCAGCTGCGCCGCTGGATGCCCCTTGGCGAGATCGGCGGCATGCGCCGCGATCTTGTAGGTGATGACACCGACCTTCACGTCGTTTCGATCCGGCAGGCCCAGATGCTCCTTCGGCGTGACATAGCAGAGCATCGCCGTGCCGAACCAGCCGATCATCGCCGCACCGATGCCCGATGTGATGTGGTCGTAACCCGGCGCAATGTCGGTGGTGAGCGGCCCAAGCGTGTAGAAGGGTGCCTCGCCGCAAGTCTTCAGCTGCTTGTCCATATTCTCCTTGATCTTGTGCATCGGCACATGGCCGGGGCCTTCGATCATCACCTGGCAATCCTTGGCCCAGGCGATCTGCGTCAACTCGCCAAGCGTCTCCAGCTCGGCAAATTGCGCCGCATCATTGGCGTCGGCAATCGAGCCCGGACGCAGGCCATCCCCCAGCGAGAACGACACGTCGTAAGCCCGACAAATGTCGCAGATCTCGTCAAAATGCTCGTAGAGGAAGCTTTCCTTGTGGTGATGCAGACACCACTTGGCCATGATCGACCCGCCGCGCGAGACGATGCCGGTGACGCGATTGACGGTCAGCGGAATGTAATGCAGGCGCACACCCGCATGGATGGTGAAATAATCCACGCCCTGTTCCGCTTGCTCGATCAGCGTGTCGCGGAACACCTCCCAGGTCAGATCCTCGGCAATGCCGTTGACCTTTTCCAGCGCCTGATAGAGCGGCACCGTGCCGATCGGGACCGGCGAATTGCGGATGATCCATTCGCGGATATTGTGAATGTTGCGCCCAGTGGAGAGATCCATCACCGTATCGGCACCCCAGCGCGTGGCCCAGACCATTTTTTCCACCTCTTCCGCCATGGAGGAGGTGACGGCGGAATTGCCGATATTGGCGTTGATCTTGACCAAGAAATTCCGCCCGATGATCATCGGCTCGGCTTCCGGGTGGTTGATGTTGGAGGGGATGATAGCGCGCCCGGAAGCCACTTCCTGGCGGACGAATTCCGGTGTGACGTGGTCTGGAATATGTGCGCCGAAGCTTTCACCATCGCGGACAAGCTTCTCCTGCGCCGCCTCGCGCCCGAGATTTTCGCGAATGGCGATATATTCCATCTCCGGCGTGATGATGCCCGCCCGCGCATAGGCCAGCTGGGTGACGGCCTTGCCATCCCTGGCCCGCAGCGGCTGGTTGCGCACCGGAAATTCCGGTGTCAGGCGCTCGCCGGTGGCAAAGCCATTGTCTTCCGGCTTCACATGCCGGCCCTCATAGGCTTCGACATCGCCGCGCGCCAGAACCCATTCCTGACGATGGCGCGGCAGACCGGCATCGATGTTCACAAGATGCGTCGGATCGGTATAGGGACCGGAGGCATCATAGACGGTCACCGGCGGCTCGCCGGCGGTGGGATGGACCGCGATTTCGCGCATCGGCACGCGGATATGCGGGTGGAGAATGCCCGGCTTGTGCACCTTGGTGGAGGCCGGCAGCGGACCGGTGGTGACGGTGGGTGTGAGATTTTTAGCGGCAATGTTCATCGTGAGGCTCCAAAGCAGAACAGTGGAGACCCAGTTCGAGCATGAAGACGAAAAGCGCGGGATAGAAATGACGACGGTTCCCCGGCGTGAAGCCGGTTTTGCCAGAATGCCCGCGTTTGCACCGTCCCTACGCCAGTATGAACTGGATCAGGTTCAACGGGTCACTGCGCGCTCTAGCAGTATCTCAGCCCCTTGCCGGGACCCCCCTGGTGAATGGCGCAATCAAAAACCTCATGGCGCCGATTGTCAAGCTGGCTGTCGGTTGCGCTGAAACTGAATAGCGCACCAAGCAATGTCACCGGAAATTAACCCCACCATTTATAACAATGTTATGTTTTTAAATGTAACTCAGAAGTTATGCGATAATGACTCCAGTTAAAGGGAGATACTTGAGATGAATTCTACTATCCGTGAGGTGCTGGCAAAATTCGGCCAGCTTCCCGTTTCCGTCGACACGCTTGCCGACGATGCCGATCTTTATGCCGCGGGTCTGTCCTCCTTCGCCTCCGTGCAGCTGATGCTGGGCCTGGAAGAGGCATTCGACATCGAGTTTCCCGACAGCATGCTGAACCGCAAATCCTTTGCCAGCATCGCCGCCATCGAAACCACGGTCAAAGCCATTCTCGACGGGAGAGAGGCTGCCTGATGAACCTCGCCGTCGCGCCTCACCGTGAAGCACTGAGCGCCCGGGCGGCGCGGGTGGCGGCGATTGCCGCAAAACATGCCGATGCGGTGGATACCGAAGGCCGCTTCCCGAAAGAGGCCGTAGACGCGCTTCGCGAGGAAAAGCTGCTCGGCATCCAGGTTCCGGTTCATATGGGCGGCGAAGGTGCCACCATGCTGGAGCTTGCGGATATCTGTTCCATTCTGGGGACAGTCCTGTTCGGCAACGGCCATGATCTACGCCATGCACCACATCAAGGCATCGAGCCTTGTGGAACACGGTGAAGACAGTCAATGGCACAGCGCCTTCATGCGCCGCTTGGCAAACGAACAATTGCTGCTCGCCTCCGCCACCACCGAAGGCGGCATTGGCGGCAATCTTCGCAATTCCATCTGCGCCATCGAAGTGGATGGTGACACCTGCCGCCTGGAAAAAGACGCGACCGTTATTTCCTATGGCAGCGAAGCCGACGCCATTCTCATCACCTCGCGTTCCCACAAGGATGCCGCTCCCTCCGATCAGGTGATGACGGTGTTTTTGAAGGACCAATACAGCCTTGAGCGCACCCATGTCTGGGATACGCTTGGCATGCGCGGAACCCGCTCCGACGGTTTCCTGTTCAAGGGCGAGGCACCGGCTGAACAGATTTTCCCCAAGCCGTTTGCCGAGATCGCGGCCCAATCCATGCTCGCCACATCGCATCTTCTGTGGAGCGGCGTCTGGTATGGCATCGCGTCTGACGCGGTGGCACGGGCGCAAAGCTTCGTGCGCGCCGCCGCCCGCAAATCGCCAGGGTCCGCACCCCCCGGCGCGCTGCGACTTGCCGAAGTGTCGAACAAGCTGCAGATCGTCAAATCCAACGTGATTGCCGGCATCAAGGCCTATGACGAGACGAAAGCCGACCCGGACAAGCTGATGTCGATGGGCTTTGCCATTGCCATGAACAACGTCAAGATCTGCTCGTCTGAGACCATTCTGGAAATCATCGACCATGCCCTGCTGATCTGCGGCATCATGGGCTACAAGAACGGCACGCCCTATAGCCTTGGCCGTCACCTGCGTGACGCGCATTCCGCCCGGCTGATGATTTCCAACGATCGAATCCTGAGCAATTCCGCCAATCTCCTGCTGGTTCAAAAGCAGGATACGAGCCTTCTGAGGTAGGACCATGGACGCACAAACATCTTTCCTCGACAGGCTCTTCGACAAGGGTTTGCTCATCGATACCGGCGTCGACGGTCTCTATGGCCGAAGCGGTCAGTTCGAAGACGTGATCACCGGTCTCGAAAGCCTAGTCAGCAAGGTGGGAGCCGGCGATAAGGCCGAGGCGATCCGCTTTCCGCCCGGCATCAACCGCGCTTATTTCGAAAAAAGCGGCTACATGAAGAGCTTCCCGCAGCTTGCCGGTACCGTCCATTCCTTCTGCGGCTGCGAGCTCGACCACGTCAACCTGTTGAAGACAATGGATGAGGGCGGCGACGACTGGGCGAAAGACCAGAAGATCACCGATATCGTGCTCACACCGGCCGCCTGCTATCCGCTCTACCCGACCATTGCCAAGCGCGGCAATCTGCCCGATGGCGGCGGTCTCTACGACATTCAGTCCTACTGCTTCCGCCATGAGCCCTCAAAGGACCCGGCGCGCCAGCAGCTCTTCCGCATGCGCGAATATGTGCGCATGGGCACAGAAAGCGACGTCACGGATTTCCGCCAGCTGTGGATGGATCGCGGCGTGGCAATGATGGAAGGCATCGGCCTCGACGTGAAGCTCGATATCGCCAACGATCCCTTCTTCGGACGCGCAGGCCGTATGCTGGCCAACAACCAGCGCGACCAGAACCTGAAGTTCGAACTGCTGATCCCGGTCACGTCGACGACCAACCTGACCGCCTGCATGAGCTTCAACTACCACCAGGATGCCTTCGGCGCGAAGTGGGGCTTGAACCTTGCGGACGGCTCTGTCGCCCACACCGCCTGCGTCGGCTTCGGCCTGGAGCGACTGGCGCTCGCCCTCCTTGCCAAGCACGGACTGGATGTCGATCAATGGCCGCAGTCGGTTCGCGACACGCTGTGGAACTGAGGCCTTCAGAATTGAGGCCTAAGAAATTGAGGTTTGCATGACGGCAATTTTTCCGGCCCTGAGCCCTGAGAGCCATGTCCCTCACCTGCTCCACGCATCCGACAGGATGTGGCCGGAAACCAATTGCTTTGTCGATCTATGGATCGAGCTTGTCGCCTCGTGCGGCCTGCCGCCGGAAGCCATGTTCGGCTTTACCTTGACGCAGGACTTCGAGGGCGACCACTTCACCTTCTTCAAGATGCCGCTCGAAGATCTAGAAGCGCTCTACGGCATCCGCTCGACAGAGCTTGCGATCTTCGACAATGTCGAGACCCATATCGAAACGCAGCTGAAGCGCGGCCGCATTTCCCTGATCGAGGTGAACAGCTTCTACCTGCCGGATACCCATGGGGTCGGTTACCGAAACGATCACGGCAAGACGACGATTGCCATCAACCGCATCGATCGCGCCAATCTCAAGCTCGACTATTTCCACAACGCCGGCTACTTCGCGCTGGAAGGCGAGGACTATGCGGGCGTGTTCCAGCACCATCTGAAAGAGGGCGAACCGCCCTTCCTGCCCTATGCGGAATTCGCCAAATTCCCGGAAAAGCCGGTCCCCGAAGAGCGCCGCCGCGCAGTTGCAGAGCGCCTGCTGGTGCAGCATTTTTCCAGACGACCGGCGGACAATCCTATCCGGGCCTTCTCGCAGGTCTTCCCGGCACAGGTGGAAAAGGTTGCCGACCGGCCCTTCGGCTTCTTCCACAAATACGCCTTCAACACGCTGCGCCAGCTCGGCGCCAATTTCGAACTCGCCGCCAGCCACCTGCAATGGCTTGCCGGACCACAGGCTTTCGATGACGCAGCCGCCGAGGCGCTGAAGATCGCCGAAGTGGCAAAGACGGTGCAGTTCCAGCTGGCACGCGCCGTGGCGCGTCGCAAGTTCGAGCCGCTCGCCACCGCTCTTAATCCGGCGGCTGACGCCTGGGACGCGCTGATGGCCAAGCTCAATTCCCATCTCGATGCCGCCAGCGAGGCCGCGTGAGCGCGAGCCTTCGACATGACGCCCTCCCCGGCCAATGGCTGACGGAGGGTTGGACGCTGACATTGACGCAAGCCAATGCCTGCGAGCGCCCATCCAACATCCCAACAGGTTCGGAAAGCCTTGCAGCACCGGTTCCCGGCACCGTCGCCGAGGCGCTGGAGAAGGCTGGTAGCTTCGACCGCTTCGATCCGAAGCCGCTCAACCATCTCGATGCCTGGTACCGACTGACACTCGAAACCGCTGCCCCACAGACCGCGACGGTGCATTTCGATGGCCTTGCGACCATCGCCGACATCTATCTGAACGACGAGCCTATCGCGCACTCCGCCAGCATGTTCGAGGCGCTGGAGGTTGGCGTCACGCTTTCCGGCACGGATGAGCTGGCGATCTGCTTTCGCGCCCTGAGACCCCATCTGGAAAAGACCGGCCCTCGCGCCCGCTGGCGTCCGCAGATGATGTCGACGCAGGGGCTTCGGCTGATCCGCACGACAGCGCTGGGTTACATGCCCGGCTGGTGCCCGGAGATTCACGCCGCAGGACCATGGCGCCCAATCCGGCTTGTGCGTGAGGGCGACGCGGATTTCGACCTCACCTCCTTCGCCACCGAATTGACAGAAGATGGCGTTGGCATCCTCCGTGTCACCGTTGAAGCGCGGTCCTCGTCCGTTATCGAGATCGGTTGTGGGGATCGCTGGCAAAAACTTGAGCCCGTCTCGGACGGTCTCTTCTCAGCCGAGCTGCGCCTCCCAGATATAGAGCCCTGGTGGCCCGCCACCCATGGCACGCCGACGCTGCACGAGGTTCACCTGCGCATCGACGGCAAGACGCACACGCTTGGCAAAACCAGCTTCCGCCGCATCGAGATCGATCATGGTGCGGATGGCAAAGGCTTTGGCGTGACGATCAACGGCGTCGCCATTTTCTGCCGGGGTGCCGTCTGGTCCAACGCCGATATCGTCCGGCTTCCCGGCGCCAAAGAGGACTACGCACCCTGGCTGCGCCTTGCCGCAGAGGCGGGCATGAACATGATCCGCATTGGCGGAACCATGGCCTATGAGACCAGAGATTTTTTCAGCCTTTGCGATGAAGTCGGCCTGATAGTCTGGCAGGACATGATGCTCGCCAATTTCGATTACCCGGCGAAGGACGAAGGCTTCGTCGCCCATATCGAGAAGGAAACGGCGGATCTTATGGCGAATGCGGCGCTCTCTCCCTCGCTGACCGTGATCTGCGGGGGCAGCGAAATGTACCAGCAGGGCGCGATGCTGGGCCTCGGCGAGAGCTTCTGGAAAGGTCCGCTGACCGAGGAGATATTGCCGCGCTTCATCAAAGCGCGTCGCTCCGACATCGCCTATGTCCCGAACTCACCCTTTGGCGGCGCACAGCCCTTCTTCACCGACGAGAAGGTCGGCCATTATTACGGTGTGGGCGCCTATTGCCGCCCGCTAGACGATGCGCGGCGCGCCGATGTGCGCTTTGCGGGCGAGTGCCTCGCCTTCGCCAATGTGCCGCAGCAGAAGACGCTCGATCGGCATCTCCCCGTTGCCGCCGTTCATCATCCAGTATGGAAAGCCCGCGTGCCGCGCGATCGCGGCGCCTCCTGGGATTTCGAGGATGTGCGCGACCATTATCTGAACCTCCTCTATGACCTCGACCCGTCGCGGACGCGGCGCGAGGATGGCGAGCGCTATCTCGACCTCTCGCGGGCGGCAATTGCCGAGGTGATGGAAACGACCTATGGCGAATGGCGGCGCAACGGCTCCTCCTGCCAGGGCGCCATGGTGCTGACCCTTCAGGACCTCGTGCCGGGCGCCGGCTGGGGCGTGATCGATTCGACCGGCGAGCCGAAGTCGGCATGGTATGGGCTGAAACGCGCCTTTCGCCCCGTGCAGCTGATCCTGACGGACGAGGGCACCAACGGGCTTGCCGTTCATCTCGTCAACGAGACGGCGGAAACGCGCGGCCTCATTGTCGAACTCGCCTGCCTGCGTGATGGCCTGCAGCCCGTCGTTCGAGGCCAGAAGCAGCTCGAACTTGCGCCGCGATCCAAGGCAAGCCTTGCCGCCACCGATTGTTTCGGCGCCTTTTTCGATACCACCTATGCCTATCGATTTGGCCCGCCCGCCCATGATGTGACGATTGCCGGCCTGAAGGACGCCGTGACGGGAGAGCCGATTGCTGAAGCCTTCCATTTTCCGCGTGGCCGCGCCGCCGCGATGCATCCTGCGACGCTGACGGCGACGACCGAGCAGAGGGACGGCCGCTGGTTCCTGACGGTGACCACGGACCGGTTCGCGCAGTCGATCACGATCAGCGCCGAAGGTTTCCGCCCGGCCGACGACTGGTTTCATCTGGCACCGGCAGAGGCCAGGACCATCGAGCTGATCGCAAACGAGAATGCACCCGCCGAGCCCCATGGCGAGATCCGGTCGCTTGGGTCACGTCAGCATTTTCGGTATTGATAAAAAATGTTTCGGTTTTCCGGCCAATGTTGTAGTGAAGCGACTTGTTTCACCGGTAGGTGAACCACCATATCCCTTACCCGTTTAAGCGCTCCCTTACCCCTCCGGAGCCGCTTTGACGCGCGCATCAACATCCATTACCTTCCACTTTATCCGGCACGGCATAGAAGTCCTCGATGGAAAAAAGTCTGACGCGTTACATCTGGACGCACACCAGGAATCAGCAGCTTTTCATTCTGCTGATCGTGGCGCTGTCGATGATCCCCTACTTCCTGGCCTTCGATCTGCCCAAGCAGATCGTCAACGGCCCGATCCAGGGCGATGGCTTCGAAGGCGCCAACGCCACCCAGCTCTTCATGCATCTGACGCTGAGTATACCCTATTACGGCACCGTCACGCTGTTTCCGGGCATCGAGCTGAACCGCATGGCGACGCTGATGGGGCTCAGCCTCACCTTCCTGGCGCTCGTCATCGTCAACGGCCTCTTCAAATATTACATCAACACCTACAAGGGCCGGCTGGGCGAGCGGCTGCTGCGTCGCATCCGCTTCCAGCTGATCGACCGGGTCCTGCGCTTTCCGCCCACGCATTTCAAACGCGTCAAGGGCGCGGAAATCTCCAGCATGATCAAGGACGAGGTGGAGCCGCTCGGCGGCTTTACCGGTGACGCCTTCGTGCAGCCGGCGCTGCTTGGCGGCCAGGCGCTGTCGGCGCTCTTCTTCATTCTCGTGCAGAATTTCTGGCTCGGCATGATTGCCGCCTTCATGGCCGCCATCCAGGTCGGCATCATCCCGAAAATGCGCCGCCGCCTGATCGAACTTGGACGCCAGAGACAGCTGACCGCGCGCGAACTTGCCGGTCGCATCGGCGAAATGGTCGATGGCATCGGCACCATTCATGCCTATGATACATCGAACTATGAAAGAGCCGATGCCGGCCAGCGCCTCGGCCAGATCTTCAAGATCCGCTACGACCTTTATCAATGGAAGTTCCTGGTCAAGTTCATCAACAACTTCCTGGCGCAGCTGACGCCTTTCTTCTTCTATGCGGTCGGCGGTTATCTGACACTGCGCGGCAGTCTCGACGTCGGTCAGCTCGTTGCCGTCATCAACGCCTACAAGGAACTGCCCGGCCCTTTGAAAGAGCTGATCGACTGGGATCAGGCGCGTCAGGACGTGCAGGTGAAGTACGAACAGGTCTTCGAACAGTTCGATTCTCCAAGCATGATCGACCCGAAGATCCAGGAACTGGCGCCGGCGGCAGCGGCCGCAATCACCGGCCCGATCGTCATTTCGGCGCTTTCGCTCGATGACGATAGCGGCACGCGGCTGCTCGATCAGGCAACGCTCACCATCAATCCCGGCGAGACCATCGCGGTCGTCGGCAGCGCCGGTGGCGAGGCGCTGGCGGATGCCTTGGGACGCACGCTGTGGCCGACATCGGGCAAGATTTCCATCGGCGACACCGATTTCCATGAGCTGCCCGAATCCGTCACCGGGCGGCGCATTTCCTATGTCTCGGCCGATACCTACTTCTTCCATGCAAGCCTGAAGGACAATCTTCTCTACGGGCTGAAGCATGCGCCGCTCAAACCCAAGCAATATGAGGGAAGCGAGCTCGAGCACCGCAAATGGGAAATTCGCGAGGCCAAGCTCGCTGAGAATCCGGACATGGATCTGAACGGTGATTGGATCGATTACCAGTCCAGCCCCGCAGGCCGCGAGGATCCGGAATACTTCCTCAAGTCTATGCTTGCGGTTTTGGATACGGTGCAGCTTTCGCAAGACGTTCTGGAATTTGCGCTCCGCTCCTCCATCGACCCGATGAGCGACCTGCATCTGGCAGCCCGCATTGTCGAATTGCGCCGGGCGCTGCGCAGCGAATTGGAGCGCGAGAACCTCTCCGGTCTCATCGTTCCCTTTGAGCCCGACAGCTACAACACCGAAGCGACAGTCGGCGAAAACATCCTGTTCGGCACGATGCGCGACGCCCAAACGGGCAGCAACAAGATCATCGAAAGCAAATACTTCCTGTCCTTGATGCGCGGAACGGGCCTTTCCCATACGCTCTTCGACATGGGCTATACGATTGCCGAAAACATCGTCGAAATCTTCAGCGATCTGCCGCCGGATCATCCGCTTTACCAGCAGCTGACCTTCATGACGGCAGACGACATTCCAAACTATCAGCAGATTTTGCAGCGCCTCCAGGGCAAGCATTACGACGATGCAAGCGAGGCCGACCGCCGCGCGATGATCCGCCTCAGCTTCTTCTATGTCGAACCGAGACAGCGTTTCGGCCTGTTGACGCCCGAAGTGATGAACCGGATCGTCGAAGTGCGCCACATGTTCCACGAGAACCTGCCGGAGGATCTTCGGGACGTGATCGAGCCTTACGACCCGGATCAATATGCCACGTCGACAAGCCTGCTCGACAACATCCTGTTCGGCAAGGTGAGCCATCGTTACACCGACGCCTCGCGCCGCATCACCCGGATCGTCGCCGATGCCATGCGCAAGCAGGGTGTCTATGAGCGCGTTCTCGCCGTGGGGCTGGAATTCAACCTCGGTGCCGGCGGCAAGCGGCTTGGCCCGTTGCAGCGCCAGAAACTCAATCTCGCGCGCGCCTTGATGCGACGCTCGGATTACTACGTGCTCAACCGTCCGCTACCGGGTCTCGACCATCGCATGCAGCAGGAAATCGTCGACAAAGTCATCGCCTTCCTGAGGCGAGATGGCGCAAATCCAGCAATTCTATGGGTCTTGTCGAACCCGTCGCTTTCGAAGATGTTCGATAGGGTTATCGTCGTTAACCACGGTACAATTGTCGCAGACGGATCATACGAGACTCTTATGCAAGAAAACGGTACATTCAAGGAAATGATCGCGGCCTGACATGGCGCAGGCACCCGACAGGAACACGAACCAGGACAAGGCAATGCTTTTCAAAGATGAAATTCAGATGCTGAAGCGCGTTCCCTTCTTTAGCGAGATGGAGCCTTCGAAACTCAAGCTACTTGCTTTTGCTTCGGACCGCGTTTCCTATCTTGCAGGAGACGAGCTATTCCGGCAGGGCGATCTTGGCGATAGTGCCTATGTACTTCTGACCGGCAAGGTCGATGTCCTGATCGACTCCCCGTCGGGCCAGATCAAGCTGACGGAAATGAGCGGCAACGCCATCGTCGGCGAAATCGCCATTCTCTGCGACAGCGTGCGAACGGCAACCGTCAAAGCGTCGACGCCGGTGGAGGCACTGCGCATCGGCAAGGAACAGTTCTTCAAGCTGATGTCGGACTTTCCCGAGATCACCATCAAGGTCATGCGCGTTCTCGCTGAGCGTTTGACCCAGACGACGACGGAACTGAGCAAGGCGCGCGCGCATTCAAGTGTTTGATAATATAATCTTCCATCCTGCGGCGCTTTCAGGAAAAAATAAAAGTGGTGCTGCAGTCGTAAAACTGAGATGCTGCATGAATTAAGCACGCGCCATGTGTTGGCGAAGAGAGAACGGGACCCTACGGAGGAAGCGTTGAGACGGGTCGCCGTGGCAGGTTGGGGTGTATGATGGCGTTGAATTCCGACGGTGACCGTCGGTGCAATAGACAGGAATTCCGGGTCAAGATCTGGGGAGCGCGAGGGACCGCTTCCTGTATCGGGAGAAAAATTCCACAGATATGGCGGCAACACGATCTGCATCGAGGTTCGATGCGGCGATCATATTCTGCTCTTTGACGCAGGCTCGGGTCTTCATCCCGCCGGTCTGGCGCTGAGGGCCGAAGGTGCGGGCAACGTGGACATGTTCTTCTCCCATTGCCACTACGACCACATTGTCGGCTTTCCCTATTTCAAGCCCTTCTTCAAGCGCGAGAACGACGTGCGCATCTGGTCCGGCCATCTGGCAGGCCAGAAAACCACCCGCGACATGCTGCGCGAGTTCATGAGCCCGCCCTGGTTCCCGGCACCGCTCGATATTTGCTGCGCCCATATCGATACCCGCGATTTTGCTGCCGAAGACACACTGTCGGTGCATCCGGATCTGTCGATCCGCACTGGCATGCTAACCCATCCGGGCAACGCCATCGGCTACCGGATCGACTGGCAGGGCAAGAGCCTCGCCATCATTACCGATACCGAGCATGAGCCGGGCAAGCTCGACAAGGCGGTGCTGAAGCTCATCGACGATGTCGATCTCTTCCTCTATGACGCGAGCTTCACCGATGCAGAAATGGAGCTTTACAGAGGTTACGGCCATTCCTCCTGGCAGCAGGGGATCAAGCTTGCCAAGCATGCCAACGCAAAATCGGTGGGTTTCATTCACCACGCGCCCTTCCGGACGGATGACGAACTCGACCAGATCGATGAGGATGCGAAAAAGGAATTTGCCGGTGCCTTCGCAGCTTATGACGGACAGACCATCGAGCTTTAGGTCTTTGTTTTGTCGTATGCCGTTATCGCAAAACCGCTGCACCCTTTTGCCTGGACCAGGCTTTAGACCGGCGTCCGCCTCGAATAAGACCAAAAAACATTATTTTCGTGAGGCCGTGGATTCGTCTCGAGAATGAAGCCACAGCCGGTGTAGCCGCAGGTGTTGACCAACCCCTGTGTCTTTGCAGACCGGCAGCGGATGCCCCACACGACGATTATTTGAATATCTTTTCTACAGCATCGGCCCGAAAATTCGGAACCGATTTTCGGAAAGCACGATGCGCAGGTTCAAACAAGATAGAGCGTCCTTTGTGCGTCCAGAAATGACGCACGGCACTCTGGTGAAAGAAATTTGAGGTCAGGATTGGCGCAGCTTGTGACGGACACATCTTTGCGGCGGGCGCGATTGCTCTCCGGTCTTGTTATGCTGGCCTTCGTCGCCTGTCACCTTTTCAATCACGCACTGACGCTGATTTCCATCGAGACCGCCGAATATGCAAGAATATGGTTCAGCATCATCTGGCTGAACCCGGTCAGCAGCACCATCCTTTACGGATCCGTGCTGGTCCATATCCTGCTCGTGTTGCGCTCCATCTATCTTCTGCGATCGCTGCAGATGCCATGGCGCGAAGCGATGCAGATCTTGCTGGGCTTGGCTATTCCCTTCCTCATCATCGACCATGCTGCGGGCATCCGTTTCTCACGCATGCTTTACGGTATCGATGAGGGCTACGACATCATCATTCGCAGATTTTGGATCACCGCGCCCTATCTGGGCTTACGCCAGAGCATCGCCCTTGTGCTGATCTGGGCGCATGGCTGTTTTGGGGTCTATTTCTGGCTGCGTTATCGAAGCTGGTACCGGCAAGTGGCGCCTTACCTGCTGATGTTCGCGGTTCTCCTGCCGATCATGGCGTTGCTCGGTTTCAGCGATGCCGGGCGGCAGATGGAACTGGATATCCCGGCCGATCATCCCCATTCGGAAGCGGGGATGGGCTCACCCTCGGATCCGCCGCCGCCGCCCCAGCGGCGATGGTCGCCCGAGCGCCAGGCGACGATCCAACACATCACCTTTGGTTTTCGCCTCGCCTTTGGCGCCGCCGTGATCCTGACTTTCGCCGCCCGCGCGATCAGAGGCTGGCGACAGAGGTCGAATGGCTTCGAGGTTCTCTATGAAGATGGCCATGCGATCAGGGCACCGGCGGGCTTCAGCATTCTGGAAGCGAGCCGGCTTGAAGGCATTTCCCATTTCTCCGCTTGCGGCGGCAAGGGCCGCTGTTCCACCTGTCGGGTGAAGATACTGGAAACGGACGCGCTTCTGCCGGAGCCGAGTGACCTGGAACGCTCCACCTTGCAGCGTATTCACGCGGATTCCGATGTGAGGCTCGGCTGCCAACTGCGCCCCACCGGTCGGGTCAAGGTGGCATTGCTTCTTTCCACCCGGCAGCAGGACGATAGTCCGGCCAGCGACGAGCCCATCCGTCCCGGCCGCGAGGAAGAGATTGCGGTTCTGTTCTGCGACCTCAGAAACTTCACGGCACTCTCCGAAACCCGCCTCCCCTATGACATGGTGTTTCTGCTGAACCGCTATTTCACCATTGTCGGGCAGTCGGTGGAACAGGCAGGCGGTCGCATTGATAAATTTATCGGCGATGGCGCGATGGCGCTGTTCGGCCTGGACGGCAACCAGGAAACCGCGTCTGCCGATGCGCTGAAGGCCGCCTGTCTGATCCTGCGCAATGTCGAAAAGCTGAATAAGGAACTGGAACAGCAGTTCGCCGTGCGCCTGCGCATCGCCATCGGCATTCACGCAGGTCCGTCGATTGTCGGCATCATGGGTTACGGCGCGGCAAAAACGCTGACGGCCATTGGCGATACGGTCAACGTCGCGAGCCGCCTGGAGACGGCCGCAAAGGAATTCGACACCTCAATCGTTGTCTCCGAACCGGTCATGGTGCAGTCCGGGCACAAGCGCGACGCGCTGCCAAGCCGCACCATTCTCATTCGCGGGCGCAGCTCGGAAATGAAGGTCTTCCTGATATCCGAAGAAGAAAGCCGAAAGCTGCTTTCGTAAAAGCGTTAGACCTTGCGGTAGAGGAAATACCGATCCGCCGGTACTGTGTCAGGCACCGGCAGCGGATCGAGGCTCGCTTCCTTCAGCGGCAGGCCGCTGATGGCAATGCCGCCCTTGGCCAGCATGCCGGAAACGATCTGCGGCAGCCATGTCAGCGTCACCGCGTCCTTTTCGTCATAGCCGGTACCGATATCGGCATGGACAAGGGCCGCACCGATCCCGACCCAGTCCTTCGCCGTCTGGTCGATTTCACCGAGAACCAGATTGCCCTCTTCCGGTACGGAGGAGGCATGTGCGCCCATGGCGCGGTCGAAGGCGACGATGCGGCGATCGGGAAACAGCTCGCGCAAATGGTTGAAGGTGCGCCCATTGCCAAGACCGATTTCCATGATCGGGCCTTCGGCAGGCAGATCGAGATCGCCATGCACATGGTTCAAGATATCGCGCTGGGCGCTGAGGCGGCGGATGAAGCTGTCCAGTCTGCTCATGTGTAAGTGTTTCCGATCAGGCCTTGAGGATGTGACTTGCGCTGATGCCGCGACGGGCAAAGGCGTTGCGCGTGTCGATAATCAGCGGCGACCAGTCGGCCAGTTGCTGGTAATCGATATTGTCATGGTCTGTCGCAACCAGCACCGCATCGAAACCGGCAATGCTGTCCTTGGTCCAGACGGCGGATTTCATGCCCATCAACTCGCTATATTCGCGCGTCTTTGGGATTTCCGCCACGTAAGGGTCATGGAAGGCGACATCGCCGCCGCGCTCAAGGATCAGTTCGATCAGCTTCAGAGACGGGCTTTCGCGAATGTCCGGCACGTTCTTCTTATAGGCGAGCCCCAGCACCAGCACCTTGGAACGGCTGAGCGCCTTGCCCTGATGGACGTCCAGCGCTTCCGCCAACCGCCCGACAACATGGCGCGGCATGGCGGTGTTGATCTGGCCGGCAAGCTCGATGAAGCGCGTCGGGAGTTCGTATTCCTTCGACTTCCAGGTCAGGTAGAAGGGGTCGATCGGAATGCAGTGGCCGCCAAGGCCGGGGCCGGGATAGAAGGGCATGTAGCCGAAAGGCTTGGTCTTTGCCGCATCCACCACCTCCCAGATATCGATACCCATCGCCTCGTAAACGACCTTCAACTCATTGACGAGCGCGATGTTGACGGCGCGGAAAACGTTTTCGGTAATCTTCACCGCTTCAGCCGTTGCGGTGGTGGAAACAGGAATGACAGTCTTAACCACCGCGCCGTAGAAGGCCGTCATCAGTTCGGCGGCATCAGGTCCGTCACCCGCCACCACCTTCGGAATGGTGGAGGTGTGGAAGTCGCGGTTGCCGGGGTCTTCGCGCTCCGGCGAAAATCCCAGGAAGAAATCTTCGGTCGATTTCAGCCCGGTCTTTTCCAGGATCGTCTTGACGATGCCATCGGTCGTGCCGGGATAGGTGGTCGATTCCAGCACCACGAGCTGGCCGGGGCGAAGCGTCTCGGCAATCTCGCGACAGGTGTTCTCCACATAGGAAAGGTCGGGATCGCGATATTTCGTCAGCGGGGTCGGAACGCAAATCGCGATCACATCGCACTCGCCAAGCTTGGAAAAATCGCTCGTCGCTTGGAAAGTGCCATCGGCGCAGGTACCGGCCAAAATATCATCCGGCACCGCCTCGATATAGCTCTTGCGCGCTTCGACGGCCTTGATCTTGCCCGGATCGATATCGAAACCGGTGACCTTGAAGCCGGAGGTGGCGATCGTCATGGCAAGCGGCAAGCCCACATAGCCAAGGCCGATGACACCTGCCCGCGCCTCTTTCGAGTGAATGAGGTCGAGAAGTCGCTGTGCATTTGGAGAAGAAGTCAAAGCGTTTTGCGTCCTGCGCGCGAGGAAAACATGCCTTTCAGTTGGGCGAGAAGACCCATGGTGTCAAGGCTGCGCCTTGCTAATTTCCGGTTGACGAGGACGCGACCGAAAACGCATGACTGGCAGCCATGAAGATCGCGTTCTACTGCCCGATGAAGTCTCCGAACCACCCGGTGCCCTCCGGCGACAGGCTGATGGCACGGCTGTTGATGCAGGCCATGCGGCTTGCCGGTCACGAGGTCGAGGTGGTCTCGGAACTGCGATCCTTCCTGCGTCAGCCGGATGGCGAGGAGGCCGATATGCTGGCGCGGGACGCGGAGCAGGAACGGCAGCGCATATCGATACTCTGGGAAAGCAATGGAGCGCCGGACCTCTGGTTCTGCTATCATCCCTATTATAAGGCGCTCGATTGTCTGGGACCGGAGCTTAGCCGGTCATTCGCAATCCCCTATGTGACCGCAGAGGCCTCCTATTCCCCCAAGCGCAATGCCACCGGTTGGGCCGAGGTTCAGGCGAAGCTGCTGGAGGATCTGAGCCTTGCCGCGGTCAACATCTGTTTCACCCACCGCGACCGCGACGGCCTCCTCAAGGCCAATCCAGCCATGCGCACGCAGATGCTGCCGCCCTTCCTCGACACGTCTCTGTTCGACGCGCAGACCCCGGCCCCGCAGGCCGGGCGAATGGCGACCGTGGCGATGATGCGCGCTGGTGACAAGCTCGGCAGCTACGAGGCCTTGGCGGCAGCGTTGACACGCCTCCCCAATCTCGACTGGACGCTGGATATCATCGGCGACGGACCGGAGCGCGAGGGAGTGCAGCAACTCTTCCAGGCGATCGCACCGCATCGCCTTGTCTGGCACGGGGAGAAGACCCCACAGCAGATCGCCGAGATCCTGTCCCGCGCCTCGCTCTATCTCTGGCCCGGCCATGGCGAAGCTTACGGGCTTGCCTATCTGGAGGCGCAAGCCGCAGGCCTGCCGGTGATTGCCGAGCGCATCGCCGGCGTGCCGGAAGTGGTGATCGATGGAAAAACCGGAATTCTGACCGAGCCGGGAGACACGCAAAGCTACGCGGATGCCATAACGGACCTGCTGACCGATCGGGAAAAGAGACAGGCCATGGCAGACAATGCCAGAGCATTCGTCATCGAGGAGCGCTCGCTGCACAAGGCAGCATCGACGCTCGACCGGATTCTGCAAGATGCCAGAGGGAGCGCACCATGACGGAAAAGAAACTTCTGGACACGCTCGACAGTTTCGCCAGCCGCGGCGTTGCCGCAGAGTTCTGGCTGCGCGACGACGACGCGACAGAGCCGATGCCAGCGCTCGATCATCTGCTGGCGCTCTCCGACCGCTACGCCGTGCCGATGACTCTCGCCGTCATTCCCGAGCCCACCGGTGAGGCTTTAGCGAAGAAGCTGGAAAGCGCGGAAAAAATCGATGTCGCAGTGCATGGTTGGGCGCATCGAAACCATGCCGGGCCGGAAGAAAAGAAGCGCGAGCTTGGGCTCCATCGCCGCAAGGACGTCGTGCTTGGCGAATTGCAGGCAGGCTTTGAAAAGCTGAAGAACCTCCATCCGAACCGCTTCGTACCGATGCTCGTACCACCATGGAACCGGATCGATGCGGAAATCGTCGAAGGCCTACCTGCGCTCGGCTATCAGGCGCTGTCGGTCTATGGGCCGGAAAAGACCGCGCCTCTTCCACTCTTGAACACCCATGTCGACATCATCGACTGGCGGGGAACGAGAGGCGGCAAGGATCACGATCTGCTCTTTGCCGAGACCGCCGAGCGCATGGTGGTGGCCGAGCAAGGGGCAAGAACCACCGGCATCCTCACCCATCACCTCGACCATGACGAGACGGCATGGGCTTTTCTCGATCGGCTGTTTTCCCTCACCGCCAGTCATCCGGGATGCCGCTGGCGCCGTGCCGGATCGCTAATCGAAGAGGCGGTTTGAAGGTCTGATCCGGCGCGACAATATGTCGAATATCAAGTCTTTCCACTCAGGCGTAAGCACACGGGCGAGGAGCCACTAAAGCGCCGTGCGCCCTATGGGCGCACAAAGGACGCTTTACTTTTTGAGTCTACGCATCGTGCTTTCCGAAAATTGAATCCGATTTTCGGGCCGATGCTGTAGGCTCTGTTTGGAAAGTGTGACGGAAATGGAATGGTTCGAGTATTTTCCTATCGTAATGCTACCGCTGAAGCTGCTCGTCGTCGGCATCGGCATGTATTATTCGATCAAATGGCACCACGATCAGGACAAGCTGAAACGCGCGGAAGACGAGAAGCGCAAAGAGCAGATGGAAGCCGCCGCGAAGGCAGCTGCCGACCGTGAGGCCGCAACGACAGAGATGCCCCAGCCCTCACCATGATTTCCAGGCGATCAGCAGCCCATCGCCCTTTGCCTGGGCTTCGGCCCGCGCCTCTTCCACCGCACTGAACTCCGCCCGGTCTGCCAGGATCGCAGAGACGAAATCGGCACCCGCCAGCGTCACCGATCCCGCGCGCGCCACCACGGTAAAGATCAGCGGGCCCGTGCCCCACCATGCGGGTGCGCGCGGCAGACGCTCGGCAATCTCCGGCAGAGCCTGCAAAATGCGCTCGAACACGGGATGGCCGGGCGGCGTGGCGATAAAGGAATTGGCGAGCAGCACGCTTCCCTGCCCCGTCAGCCGGGGCGTCTCCTCGGCAAAGGCGGTGAGGCCGACCATGGGAAGGATATCGCCGAAGCTCATATCCTCGCGCGCCGGATAGAAATCGCAATCGAGATAGGTGCCACCCACGCGCGACAGGATGAAGTAGCGCGCCACATCCACGGCACCGGGATAATCCCCATCCTCCAGCATCCGCCGGAAGATCGGATCGGCATCGATACCCTCCGCCTCAAGGTCGGCCTCCCGCCACAGGCGATAGGCATAGCCATTCGCCTCGGCATGTTTGCGCCAGGCAGCGGTTGAGGGCGGCACCTCTTTCGTACCGATCCAGATCTGGTGGATCAGCTTCGGCACGGCTTCGCGGTTCTTCTGCGCAATCGCTCGTCTTTCATCCGCAGAAAAGCGGCCATAGGGCGCAAACGCCTCCGGCGGCGGCACGAGGAGATATTGGTAGCCGGCTTTGGCGATGGCATCGCCCTTTGCCTTGGCAAGCCGCAGATAGGCCGAATGCAGGCGGCGCGGCAGGCCGAGCGCGGTTGTCTCACCCATCAAATGCTGGTTGCCCGCCAGGGAGAGGACGGCAAGGCGATCCTCTGCCGCAGCGAAATCTTTTTCTGCCAGCAACCGGCGGATGTCTGCAAGCGTTGCATCGAAAGTGGCTTTGTCTGGCATGGTCGCTCCGCAGCTTTAATAACCCCGACATATCTTCGGAATAGAGGTTTTCCTGCAAGTCCAAGATGAGGCAGAAAGCCGGAAATTTTCATGGTTTCAAGAGCATGGACAGAGCCTGGAGTGTACGATAACGTGAATATCAACGGCCGCGTGATAATGCCACAGGCAACCAACAAGACGGCAGGGGATCCTTTGGCATGAGTGCAGGCGCAGATTTGCTTCGCATTGAAAATCTGCAGGTCTCTTTTTCCATTATGGGCGGAAAGATCGAAGCGGTCCGGGGCGCAAGCCTCCGCATCCTGCCAGGAAAGGTCACCGCACTCGTCGGCGAATCCGGCTCCGGCAAATCGGTTATCGGCCAGACCATCATGGGGATCCAGCCACGCACTGCTCAGGTCAGCGGGCGCGTTCTTTTCTCCGATCCGCTGAAAGCAGACGAACGGCCCATCGACCTCCTGCGATTGGAGCAGGACGGCAAGCCCATGCGCGCCATTCGCGGTAACCGTATCGGCCTGATCTTTCAGGAACCGATGACCTCGTTTTCGCCGCTCCACACTGTCGGCAACCAGATCGACGAGGCGCTGCGCATCCATTCGGTTCTGACACCGAAGGAGCGGCAGGAAAAGATGGAAGAGACGCTCGATCTCGTCGGCTTTTCCAATCCGGCCAAGATCTGTCAGATGTACCCCTTCGAGCTTTCCGGCGGCATGCGCCAGCGCGCCATGATCGCCATGGCGCTGATCTGTCGTCCGGCGCTCTTGATCGCCGACGAGCCGACGACGGCACTCGACGTGACCATCCAGGCGCAGATCCTCAAGCTTTTGCGCGACCTCCAGAGCCGGCTCAACATGAGCATGCTGCTCATCACCCACGATCTCGGCGTCGTCGCCAATATCGCCGATGAGGTTGCCGTCATCTACCAGGGCGAGATCATGGAAGCAGGGACGGTGGACGACATCTTCCGCGCGCCCTCGCACCCCTATCTCAAGGGCCTGATGGCAGCTGTGCCGCATTTCGACATGAAGCCCGGCGAGCGGCTGAAGGCGCTGCGTGATGTCACCATCGACAAGGAAAGCCTGATCGGCAAGAAGACGGCGAATGTCGACAAGGCGCCGGGCGTGCTGCTCAGCGTCAAGAACATCTCCAAGACCTATACCACCCGCAAATCCACCTGGTTCACCTCCGGCAGTGCCAATGCCACCAAGGCGGTGGATGGCGTCAGCTTCGATATCATGCGCGGTGAATGTCTGGGCCTTGTGGGCGAAAGCGGCAGCGGCAAGACCACGGTCAGCAAAATCCTGATGCGCGCCGTCAGGCCGGAGGAAGGCGAGATCGCTTTCCACAGCAAGAGCGGCGATATCGACGTGCTGAACGCCGTAGACGGCGATCTACGTGAGCTTCGCACCCGCATCCAGATGGTCTTTCAGGACCCCGTGTCTTCGCTTTCCCCGCGCATGACGGTCGGCAACATTCTCAGCGAACCGCTGGAAATCCACGGGCGCGGTGACTCCAAATACCGGCAGGAGCGCGTTAAAAACCTGCTGCGCGCCATCGGCCTGGGCGATAATGCGCTGAACCGCTATCCGCACAGCTTCTCCGGCGGCCAGCGCCAGCGTATCGGCATTGCGCGTGCGCTGATGCTGGGGCCGGAATTGCTGATCTGCGACGAGCCGGTATCGGCGCTTGACGTGTCGGTGCAGGCGCAGATCCTCAATCTCTTGAAGGATTTGCAGAAGGATCTGGGGCTGACCTACCTCTTCATCTCGCACAATCTCGCCGTCGTCGATTATATGGCAGACCGCGTGGCGGTGATGTGCGAGGGCAAGATCGTCGAACTGGCACCGCGCGAAACATTGATGCGCAACCCCGTCCACCCCTACACGAAATCGCTGCTCGCTGCCGTTCCCTTCCCCGATCTGGACCGGCCGCTGGATTTCAAGACCATCGGCAAGATCAGCGCCACCGGCAAGTTCGACTGGGGCAAGCAGTTCCGCGATGAAGACAACGGACAGATGATAACAGCCGATCTTGGCGGCGGCCACCTCGTGCTTGCCAATGCCAATGCGGATGTTCGGGAGCTACGGTCTTGATCACGCGCCGAACCACCCTTGCCCTGCTCGCCTCCGTCTTTGCCCCATGGAAGGCGTCCGCTGCGACCTATATCGATGCCGATTTCTTCAAGGAAAAGCGCGACAAAGGCGAACTGCCGCCACTCGATCAGCGCCTGCCGAAGAATCCCCGTGTGATCAATCTGAAGGCCATGGGCCGTGAGCCTGGCCAGCATGGCGGCAATATCCGTATGCTGATCGGTGGCCAGCGCGACATTCGCCTGATGCCGATCGACTCCTATGCGCGGCTCGTCGGTTACGACGAGAAGCTGAACTTCATTCCCGACATCCTCGAATCCTACACGGTGGATGAGGAGCGCATCTTCACGCTGAAACTGCGCGAAGGCCACAAGTGGTCGGATGGCGGCGATTTTACCGCCGAGGATTTCCGCTATTTCTGGGAAGACGTGGCGCTCAACCTGGAAATCCACAAGGGCGGCCCGCCCATCGAACTGCTTGTCTATGGAAAGCCGCCTCTGGTCGAGGCCGTCGACCCACTGACGGTGCGCTACACCTGGGAAGGCCCGAACCCGGATTTCCTGGCCAAGCTGGCAGGCGCGTCGCCGGCCCGCATCTTCCTGCCTGCCGCCTATATGAAGCAGTTCCACGTCAAATATCAGACGCCGGAAAAGCTCGCCAAGCTGATGAAGAAGAACAAGGTGGACGACTGGAGCAGCCTGCACATCAAGATGTCGCGGCAACTGCGTCCGGAAAACCCCGATCTGCCGACGCTCGATGCCTGGCGCGTCATTACCGCGCCGCCCGCCGAGCAGTTCATCTTCGAGCGCAATCCCTATTACCATCGCGTCGATGAGAATGGCCGTCAGCTTCCCTATGTCGACCGCTATCTGCTGAACGTCACATCGTCGGAAATCATCGCCGCCAAGACGGCGTCGGGTGACAGCGATCTGCAGTTCATGAACCTCGATTTCAACGACTACACCTTCCTGAAGGATGCCGAGGCCCGCTACCCGCTGAAGGTCAATCTCTGGAAGCGCAGCCAGGGATCGCGCGTCTGCCTGCTGCCGAACCTCAACTGCGCCGACGATACCTGGCGCACCCTGTTCCGTGACGTGCGCGTACGCCGTGCCATCTCGGTGGCGATCAACCGGCATGAGATCAACATGGTCTGCTTCTATGGCCTAGCCAAGGAAAGCGCCGATACCGTGCTGCCGGAAAGCCCGCTCTTCCGGCCGGAATTCGCCACCGCCTGGGCGCAATACGATCCCGAACTTGCCAACAGGCTATTGGACGAGGTGGGGCTGACGGAGCGCAACGATCGGGGCATTCGCCTTCTGCCAGACGGACGTCCGGCACATGTGATCGTCGAAACCGCGGGTGAAAGCACGCTGGAAACCGACGTGCTGGAGCTGATCACCGATCACTGGCGCAAGATCGGCATCTCGCTGTCCAGCCGCCCGACGCAGCGCGACGTGTTCCGCAAGCGCGCCATGGGCGGCGAGGTCATGATGTCGGTCTGGTTCGGCATGGATAATGCCATTCCAAACGCCGACATGCTGCCCTCGGGTCTTGCACCCACCGGCGACGATCAGCTGCAATGGCCGGTCTGGGGCATCCATTATCTCTCGGGCGGGCGCGAAGGCAAACCGCCGGATCTGCCGGAGGCCATCCAGCTACTCGATCTCTTCAAAAAATGGCGCCGCAGCGTCACCTTTGAAGAGCGCAAGGAGATCTGGCTGGAAATGCTGTCGATCTACACGCAACAGGTCTTCTCCATCGGCACGGTGAATGGCGCGCTTCAGCCCATCGTTCACAGAGCCCGGCTGAAGAACGTGCCGGAAAAGGCGCTTTTCGGCTTCGAGCCGACCGCCTATCTCGGCATCTATATGCCAGACACCTTCTGGTACGACGGGAGCGCCTGACATGCTCAGATATATTATCGGGCGCATCCTCGTCATGATCCCGACGCTGATCCTGATATCGATGCTGGTCTTCACCATCATCGAACTGCCCCCGGGCGATTACTTCGAAAGCTATGTCGCAGAAATGCGCGCCATGGGCGAGACGGCCAACATGGCCGAAATCGAGGAGCTGCGCAGCCGCTATGGCTTCGACCAGCCCGCCCCCATTCGCTACTTCAGATGGGCGACCGGGATGCTGGTCGGCGATTTCGGCTATTCCTTTGAATACCAGCTTCCCGTCAGCGAAGTGGTGGGCGAGCGCCTTTGGCTGACGGTTCTGGTCTCCTTCGTCACCATCATCGTCACCTGGATCGTCGCCTTCCCGATCGGCATCTATTCCGCCACCCATAAATATAGCTGGGGCGATTACGGCCTGACGTTCCTCGGCCTGCTCGGCATCGCCATTCCCAACTTCATGCTGGCGCTGATCCTGATGTATTTTGCCAATATCTGGTTCGGCACATCCATCGGCCATCTGATGGACCGCGAATATCTGAACCAGCCGATGAGCTGGGACAAGCTCAAGTCGATCCTCGAGCATCTGTGGATCCCGGTTCTGATCATCAGCACCGCCGGAACGGCGGGCATGATCCGGCGTCTTCGCGCCAACCTGCTGGATGAATTGCAGAAGCAATATGTGGTGACAGCGCGTGCCAAGGGGCTTCACCCCTTCAAGGTGCTGACCAAATATCCGCTGCGCATGGCGCTCAACTTCTTCATTTCCGATATCGGCTCCATCCTGCCAGCCATCATTTCCGGCGCGGAAATCACGGCCGTCGTCCTGTCGCTCGAAACCACCGGTCCCATGTTGATCCGCGCGCTGCAGAGCCAGGACATGTATCTGGCGGGCTCCTTCCTGATGTTCCTGGCCTTCCTCACCGTCATCGGCGTGCTGATCTCCGATATCGCACTCGCCATTCTCGATCCTCGCATTCGAATTGGGAGGTGGGAGCGTCAAATGACTTCATCCATTCCAAAGCCCGGTGAGCCGCTGCCGCATTACGTTTCCGCTGCCCCTTTCGATCCCTATCTGGTCGAGCCCGCCACCAGCGCCCTCGCCATGGTTGGTCGCGCATCGCAATGGAAGCTGATGTGGTGGCAGTTCCGGCAGCACAAGCTGGCGCTCTATTCCGGCTTCTTCCTGCTGTTTCTCTATCTCTCTATCTTCATCTGCGAGTTCCTGGCGCCCTATAATCTCCACACGCGCGACGTGGAAAACATCTATGCCCCGCCGCAGAGCATTCACCTTTTCCATGACGGCCAGTTCGTCGGCCCCTTCGTCTATGGCCGCACCATGAGCCTCGACATGGACAATCTGCGCCGCGTCTATACCGACGTGCCGACGGATGTGCAGAAGATCCGCTTCTTCTGCCGTGGCGATAGCTACCGCTTCTGGGGACTGTTCGATTCCAACGTCCACCTGGTCTGCCCGGCCAAGGACGGTCAGATGTTCCTGCTGGGCACCGACCGCCTTGGCCGCGACGTTCTCTCGCGCATCATCTATGGCGCACGCATTTCGCTGACCATCGGCCTTTTCGGCGTGGCGATGAGCTTCGTTCTCGGCATCGTGATCGGCGGGCTCGCCGGCTATCGCGGCGGCGTCTTCGATCTGATCGTCCAGCGCATCATCGAAGTGCTGCAATCGATCCCCAGCATCCCGCTATGGCTCGCGCTTGCCGCTATCATGCCGGTGACCTGGAGTCCGATCCTCGTCTATCTCGGCATCACCGTGATTCTGGGGCTGCTCGACTGGACGGGATTGGCGCGCGCCGTGCGCTCCAAGCTGCTCGCGCTGCGTGAAGAGGATTATGTGCTCTCTGCCCAGCTGATGGGTGCCAGCACCAGCCGCATCATCGGCCGGCATTTGATTCCGGGCTTCATGTCGCATCTGATCGCGTCCGCTACGCTCACCATTCCCGGGATGATTCTGGGCGAAACAGCGCTCAGCTTCTTGGGTCTTGGCCTTCGTCCGCCGATCACAAGTTGGGGCATTCTGCTCACGGAAGCGCGAAGTGTCAGCGTGATTGCCTTGTATCCATGGCTTTTGATCCCGATTCTTCCAGTCGTTCTGGTCGTGCTCGCCTTTAATTTCCTTGGCGATGGACTACGTGATGCAGCAGACCCGTTCAAATAATGCAGCCGTCTCGATGAGAGGGCCGCATGGAGTCACACGGCGCATAAGCGGTAAAAAGAGGTTCTGCTCGTGACAATTCGTTTAAACGATGCACGCATTCTGATGTACAGCCACGACTCCTTCGGGCTTGGACATTTGCGTCGATGCCGCACCATTGCCCATGCGCTGGTGGAGGATTATCGCGGCCTGAATGTTCTGATCATCTCAGGCGCCACCATTGCAGGCGCCTTCGATTATCGCGCGCGCGTCGACTTCGTGAAGATCCCGAGCGTCATCAAGCTCAGAAACGGCGAATACACCTCGCTCGACCAGCACATCGATCTTCAGGAAACGTTGAAGATGCGCCGCTCGATCATCTACCACACCGCCGAAAGCTTCCAGCCGGATATCTTCATCGTCGACAAGGAGCCGATGGGGCTGCGTGGCGAAGTGGAGGAAACCCTCACCTATCTCAAATCGCGCGGCACCAAGCTGGTCATCGGCCTGCGCGACGTGATGGATGCACCGCAACTGCTCGAAGCCGAGTGGAAGCGCAATGACGTGCTGAACAAGATCGAGCGTTTCTACGACCATGTCTGGGTCTACGGCCCTCCTGATTTCCATGACCCGCTGGAAGGCCTCGACGTGCCGCCCGGGGTCCGAGAGAAGACCGAATTCGTCGGCTTCCTGCAACGCTCCAAGACGCGCGGCGACAATCCCAGCCGGCATGAGGGCGACTATATTCTGGTGACGACCGGCGGCGGCGGCGATGGCTCCGAGCTGATCGACGATGTGATCCGCGCCTACAAGTTCGATCGAACCCTGACCCAGAAAGCACTGGTGGTGCTGGGGCCTTACATGCCCAGCGAACAGCGACAGAAATTTGCGGCAAATGTTGCCGATATTCCGCAAATGGAAATCATCGACTTCGACAACCGCATGGAGGATCTGGTCGCGGGTGCCCAAGCCGTGGTCTCCATGGGCGGCTATAATACCGTCTGCGAAATCCTCTCTTTCGACAAGCCTGCGCTCGTCGTGCCGCGCATCGTTCCGCGTGAAGAACAACTGATCCGCGCCAGCCGTGCCTCCGAACTCGGCCTGTTCGACATGCTGTCCCCCGAAGAGGCGGAAAATCCCGAACTGATGGCAAAGGCGCTGAAAGCTCTGTTAAAGCGCCCGCCACCCTCCGCCAATGGCCGCAACCTGAAGCTCGACGGCTTGGAAAACATCTCCCGCCGCGTTGCCGAATGGCTGCAACCGGACGATACCCCAAACGTCATCTCCGCCACTGCTTGAGGGTTGCCAACAGTATTCCAGCCTCCATGCGCGTGGCTTTGGATGCGGACATGCGTAAAAGCGGTGGAGACCGACATCCCGGTTTACCGGAACCGCTGCAAGTGAAAGAAGGCACGAAGACGTGACCCCAGGAAAGAAAATCGTGGTGCTGCTGAAAGGCTATCCGCGCCTGTCCGAAACATTCATCGCACAGGAACTGTTAGGCCTTGAGAGGGCAGGCCTCACGCTCGAGCTCATGTCCATGCGCCGCCCGACCGACAAGAAGCGCCACCCGGTTCACGATGAAATCCGCGCACCCGTCACCTATCTGCCGGAATATCTGCATGAGGAACCGCTGCGCGTCCTAAAAGCGTTGTGGGCTTGCCGGAAGAAACCCGGCTTCGGCAAGGCGCTACGCCAATTCTTCCACGATCTCAGCCACGACTTTTCCCGCAACCGCTTCCGCCGTTTCGGTCAGGCGGCAGTGCTATCCCACGAATGGCCACAGGATGCGGGCTGGCTGCATGTCCACTTCATCCACACGCCTGCCTCGGTTGCCGCCTACACCCATCTCATCACCGGCATTCCGTGGACGATCTCGGCCCATGCCAAGGATATCTGGACCTCGACGGATGCCGATCTCTCACACAAGCTCGGCAGCGCCCGCTGGGCCGTGACCTGCACCGCAAGCGGCTATCGCCATTTGCAGAACCTGTCGCCGAAACCAGCCACGGTGCATTTGAGCTATCACGGCCTTGACCTCACCCGCTTTCCGCCCATGGAAGGCGCGCGACCAGCGCGTGACGGCTCGGACCCGGCGGATCCCGTGCAAATCCTGAGCGTCGGCCGTGCGGTGAAGAAGAAGGGCATCGACATTCTGCTGAAGGCGCTCGCCGCCCTTCCCGCAACCCTACACTGGCGCTTCACCCATATTGGCGGCGGCAACGAATTGGCGACGTTGAAGGCGCTCGCCGCGCAATTGGGTATCGCCGACAGGATCATCTGGACGGGGGCGATGGATCAGAAGCAGGTGCTGGAGCACTATCGCAGAGCCGATCTCTTCGCACTTGCCTGCCGCATCACCGCCGATGGCGACCGAGACGGTTTGCCGAATGTTCTGGTGGAAGCCGCAAGCCAGGCGCTGACCTGCGTCTCCACCAATATTTCCGGCATCCCCGAATTCTTCATCGACGGTGAAAATGGCCTGCTGACCGAGCCGGAAAATGAGGCTGCCTTTTCGAAGGCTCTGGAGCGCGCCATCTCCGGTCCGGCACTGAGAGTGAAGCTGGGCCAAGCCGCGGAATACCGCGTGCGCACCGCCTTCGATCACCGCACCAGCATCACCGACCTGAAACATCTCTTCGAACAGGAATGGGAGAAGACCCCGTGACCACCTCCGCCGCTACCGACGCCATCCAAGCACCGCGCGTGTTCTTCTACGTCCAGCATCTGCTCGGCATCGGCCATATCGCCCGCGCCAGCCGCGTCGCTCACGCTCTGGTGGCCAACGGCTTCGACGTGACGATGGTGACAGGCGGAACGCCGGTTCCGGGCTTTCCGGGCGAAGGCATCCGCCATGTCGAACTGCCGCCGGTTGCCGTGGCCGATGGCAATTTCTCCGGCCTCGTCGATGCCAATGGCGCGCCGGTGGACGATGCCTTCAAGGACAACCGCACCAGCATGCTGCTCGGCGCCTATCACGGCGCGATGCCCGACATCGTCATCATCGAGGCCTTCCCCTTTGGCCGCAGACAGGTGCGTTTCGAACTGCTGCCACTGCTTGCGGCCATCGAGAAAAGCGTCAAGCGCCCGCTGGTGATGACGTCGCTGCGCGATATCCTGCAGGAACGTGCCAAGCCCGGCCGCGACGAAGAAACCATCGATCTCGTCAAGAAGCACTTCGACACCGTGCTGGTCCACGGCGATCCGAACTTCGTGCGCTTGGAAGAGACTTTTCCGCTTGCCGAACAGATCAGCCAACGCATCGTCTATACCGGCCTTGTTGCCCCGGCAAAACCGAAGCCACCAGAAGAGCGCTTCGACGTGGTTGTCTCGGCAGGTGGCGGCGCCGTGGGCGGCGCGCTTCTGAAGGCAGCACTCGCCGCCGCGCCAGACATCCCCGAACTGAAAACCTGGTGCCTGATCACCGGCCCCAACATGCCGCAGGCGGATTTCGATGCGATCTCGGCTCAGGCTGGCGACAACATCTCCGTCTTCCGCTTCCGCAAGGATTTCGCCAGCCTTCTCTCCGGCGCAAAGCTCTCCATCTCGCAGGCCGGCTACAACACCGTCTGCGACATTTTGCAGGCCAAGTGCCGCTCGCTTCTCATCCCGTTCGCTGCTGGCGGAGAAACCGAACAGGGCGCCCGCGCCTCGCGGCTGGCAAAGCTCGGCCTCGCCCAGGTTCTGGAAGAAAACACCATCTCGCCACAGACCATGGCAGAGGCGATCCGCGCAGCTTTGGCGCTACCGGAGCCCGGTGAGATCACGCTCGATCTGGATGGCGCCAACGGCACGGCACGTGTTCTGCGCAGGCTCTATGCCGAGCATCAGTTGGACGAGGAGTAGGGTTCGGGCCTCAATAAGTAATCTTCTCGCGCCTAAACCCGAGCCCGATCAAACGGCCAGCTAGATGGGCGAGAAGCGGAAAGCGCAGGATGACGCGCACGAAGGCGGGCGGGCCCTTGGCTTTGGGAGCCGCCGCGTGATCCTTCCGGTTCTTGCTGCGCATCATCAATTGCAGCTTCTGCGTTGCCTTGGTGGGGAATGTGCGTCGCTGTTCGATCGCAGCCAGATCGTCATCGGAAATGGATCCCCTATCACGCAGGGCGGGCACCAGAATATTGGCGGCGGCGACCGCATCCTGAATGGCGAGATTGACGCCGACGCCGCCAATCGGCGACATGGCATGAGCGGCGTCACCGATGCAGATCAGGCCGGGCTTCCACCATTGCGTCAGACGATCGATGCGCACCGTCAGAAGATAGACATCGTCAAAGCTTTTGATTTCCTGTAGTCGATCGGCCGGCAGCGGGCAGACCTCGGCCACGCGCCGGCGGAACGCCTCGACGCCCTTCTCCTTGATCTCAGAAAAGACGCCGCGGCGCACCACATAGCCACACTGCCAATAATCGCCGCGATCGATCAGCACGAAACCCTGCTGAGGACCGGCATGACCCATGGTCTCATTGGGATCGCCCGGCTGTTTCGAGAGCCGCATCCACAGAACTTCCGTCGGCACGCCGAAGCGCTCGACATGCAGCCCGGCCTTGTCCCGCACTGTGGAATTGCGGCCATCGGCACCGACCACCAGATCGGCCTTCACGGTGAGTTCGCCAGACGGCGTGGAGAGCACAACGCCGCTGACCTTCCCGTTGGTCTCGACGAGATCGCTGACCGCTGCACTGTGCAACAGGCGGAAACTCTCGAACTGTCCGGCCTTGCCCGCCAGAAAATTGAGGAAATCCCATTGCGGCATGAAGGCGATGAACTTGTGTCTGACCGGCAGCCAGGAGAAGTCTGCAATGGTGCGCTTCTGCCCGCCCACCTCCGCATGCAGCTTTTCCGCCCTTGTGTGCGGCAGCGCCAGAAACTCCTGGGCAAAACCCAGTTGCTCGATCAGCGCAATCGTCGAAGGATGGATGGTATCGCCGCGGAAATCCCGCAGGAAATCGCCATGCTTCTCGATGACCGTCACATCGATTCCCGCCCGCGCCAGTAACAGGCCAAGCATCATGCCCGCAGGCCCACCGCCGACGATAGCAACCGTGGTCTCTATTGCCTGGGCGTCGTGGTGGTCTTGGCTGGGCATGGCAAGGTCCTATGTCATCATGCCTGATCGGCAGGCGGGAGCGGCGTGTTCTTCGGATAGGGCCAGCCCTTGACGAAACGGAACAACCATTCCTTGCGGGCGAAGATAAAGGCGAAGAGCATGGCCGTCCAGATGCCGAGCAGAAGGCCAGCCGCGACATCGCTTGGATAATGCGCCCCGACGATCACCCGCGAAATGCCGATGACGAGCGCCAGCGCCATGAAGACATAGCGAAAACGCGGGATCAGCATGGCAAAGGCGCCAAAGAAGGCACCCGCTGCCGTGGAGTGGCCCGAGGGAAAGCTCTCATAGAGATTGTCACCGGTAAACGGTGTCAGGCTATAGGCGCCAATATCGGCATAGAGTTCCGGCCGACCCCGACCGATCATGAATTTCAGAATGTGAACGAAGATGCTGGCGCTGCCGATCGTCAGGAAGAAATAGGCAAAGAGGCGCACCGCGGTACCGATCCTGGCAGAATAGGGACTGCTCAGAAGAAAGCGCCCGGCAATATAGGCGATGATCGCAAACAGCCCGGTGCTGTAGAGCATCCAGCGAAAGGTGCCAAAATCGGTGATTGCCTTGTTGAAGCCGACGATCGCGCCGGGAAGCGCCTGCGCGCGCTCCGAGATGCGCGGATCGAAGGGAATGAAGACAACCACCAGCAGAAGGGTGATAACGAAAATCCAGCCGCTGGAGATCAAAAATCGCTTCATGAAAATCCTCTATTTATCAATGCCGTATCAGATCGCTCTGCCACGCGTCGTACCGAGTCACGCAACCTGCATGCTCGCGCCATTATTGGCAAGCGACGCACGCAGATGTCATCGATGGCGAAAAAGACGGAATGGAGGCGGAAGAGCGGCTGTGAGGCTTTGACCTTGTTCTGCCCCGGTTTCACTTGTAGAGCCTTGGTTTGAGAGTTTCCACGAAAGCCGGATTTCACATGACACGCCGCAATGGCAGCAACCCGCCTGAAAAACTGACCGTCCTTGGCGCCACCGGCTCGATTGGAACGAACACGCTGGATGTCATTCGCCAGCTCGGTGGGCGCGATCGCTTCGAGATTCTGGGGCTGACCGGTGCAGGCAATGTAGCGTTGCTCGCCGAACAGGCGCGCGAGTTCGGCGTGAAGCTTGCCGTCACCGCCGATGACGAGAAATACGCCGAGTTGAAGGACGCGCTTGCCGGAAGCGGCATTGCCGTTGCGTCCGGCAAAAGCGGCTTGCAGGAAGCCGCAAGTCTGGACGCCGATTGGGTGATGGCGGCGATTGCCGGCACGCCTGGGCTTGAGCCAACGCTGACGGCGGCGCGCCGCGGCGCCAACATCGCGCTCGCCAACAAGGAATGCCTGGTCACCGGCGGCGATGTCTTCATCTCCACCATGCGCGAGGGCGGGGGCACGCTGATACCGGTCGATAGTGAACACAGCGCCATCTTCCAATGCCTGGAACCCCATAACCGAGACAAGGTGGAGCGCATCGTCCTGACCGCATCCGGCGGACCCTTCCGCACCTGGAGCCGCGAGCAGATGGATGGCGTCACCGCCGAAGTTGCGCGCGCCCACCCCAACTGGTCCATGGGGCTAAAGGTCTCCATCGGTAGCGCCTCGATGTTCAACAAGGCGCTGGAAATGATCGAGGCGAAATATCTCTTCGATCTTCAGCCGTCGCAGATCGAAGTGATCGTCCACCCGCAATCCATCATCCATTCCATGGTCGCCTATACGGATGGCTCGGTCATCGCCCAGCTCGGCTGCCCGGATATGCGCACGGCGATCGCCTATGCTCTTACCTATCCCGGACGCGGCAAGCTCGACGTCGAGCGACTGGATTTCGCCAAGCTGGCACGGCTCGATTTCGAAGCTCCCGACGAGGAGCGTTTTCCATCGATCAGGCTTGCCCGTCTGGCGCTGGAACGCGGCGGCGTACAGGGTGCGGTGTTGAACGCAGCGGAAGAAACCGCCTTCCACGCCTTTGTCGATGGCAGGATCGGCTTCCTGCATATGGCCGATGCGGTCGAATCCGTCATGGAGCGGATGAACGATGGCAGGCCAGCCGACACGATCGAGGCCATCCTGGCCGCCGACATGCAAGCCCGCGCCTATGCCGAAGATGTGATCCGGCAGAAGCAGAAGGCCGCTTAGGAACTCTCCTCCCATTTTACGGTGAGACGACAATCCGGTGCGCGCCATCGGACGCTTTGCTGTGCTTAAAATTTTGATCCTTGGCTTGCCACACCGAAACTTTCTCGTTATGTCGCCTCTTGTTACGTTATTACATCACAAAATTGAGGAAACACGATGAAACTCACGCAAGCCCTCGCCCTCTCCGTCAGCTCGCTGCTACTGCTCTCCACCGCCGCGGTCGCGCAGGAGAAGTCAGCACCGTCCAAATCCGAAACGCATAATCACTCCCATGACCATTCCCATAGCCATTCGAACACCTCCAGTGAGGTGTATAGGGGCTACTTCGAAGACAGCGCCGTGAAGCAGCGCGCGCTTTCCGATTGGGAAGGCGATTGGCAGTCGGTCTATCCTTATCTGGTGGATGGCACGCTTGATCCGGTCATGCAGCACAAGGCCGAGGACGGCAAGAAGAGCGCCAAGGAGTTTCGCGAGGAATATGATGTCGGCTACAAGACCGACGTCAACCGCATCACCATTAAGGGCGAGGACGTGACCTTCTATCGTGACGGCAAGGCCACCGAAGGCAAGTACGCCAGCGACGGTTATGAGATCCTGACCTACAAGAAGGGCAATCGCGGCGTTCGCTACATCTTCAAGAAGACCGGCGGTGATGCGTCCGCGCCGCAATACATCCAGTTCAGCGACCACACCATCGCGCCGCAAAAGGCTGGCCATTACCACCTCTACTGGGGCGATGACCGCGCAACGGTGCTGAAGGAACTGACCAATTGGCCGACCTACTACCCATCCTCGCTCTCGGGCAAGGACATCGTCCAGGAAATGCTTGAGCACTAAAAACGTGTCGCGATCTTTCAGATTCGCTCATACGCTTTAGCTCTTCGTGATCGCATGTCGTTATCGGAAAACCGCTGCACACTTTTGCGCGACATGCTTTAAAACGTAAAAGGGGCACAGCCTTTAAGCTGCGCCCCTTTTTCAATTCGGCTTCGTGACGATCAGGCCACAGCGCGTGCCAGCGCGCAACGGGACCAGAGCTGATGCAGCGCGCCGACGAGACGTTCCAGATCCGCATCGGTATGAAGCGGCGTTGGCGTGATGCGCAGACGTTCGGTCTTGCGCGGCACCGTCGGATAGTTGATCGGCTGCACATAGACGCCATGGTCGTCGAGCAGGATATCGGAAATCCATTTGCACTTGGCGGCATCGCCCACCATCACCGGAACGATATGGCTGGGGTTTGCCATGTGCGGAATGCCGCTCGCGTCCAGCATGGAGCGCAGCGTGCGCACGCGCTCCTGGTGGCGGGCGCGCTCAAAGGGGCTCGCCTTCAGGTGTTGGATCGAGGCAACGGCGCCAGCTGCGAGCGACGGCGGAAGCGCCGTGGTGAAGATGAAGCCGGACGCGAAGGAACGGACGAAATCGCACAACGCTTCCGAAGCCGCAATATAGCCGCCCATCACGCCGAAGGCCTTGCCGAGCGTGCCTTCGATGATCGTCAGACGGTCCATCAGGCCTTCGCGCTCGGCGATGCCGCCGCCGCGCGGACCATACATGCCGACCGCATGCACTTCATCGAGATAGGTCATGGCGCCGTATTTGTCGGCGAGATCGCAGATTTCCTTGATCGGCGAGATATCGCCATCCATCGAATAGACCGATTCAAAGGCGATCAGCTTCGGAGCTGCCGGATCGGCGGCCTTGAGCTTGGCTTCCAGATCTTCCAGATCGTTATGCTTCCAGATCACTTTCTCGCAGCGGCCATAACGAATGCCTTCGATCATCGAGGCATGGTTCAGCGCGTCCGAGAAAATGATGAGGCCGGGGATCTTCTGACCGAGCGTGCCGAGTGTCGCCCAGTTGGAAATGTAACCGGAGGTGAAGATCAGTGCGGACTCTTTGCCGTGCAGATCGGCAAGTTCGCGCTCGAGCTTGACGTGGTGATGGTTGGTGCCAGAGATATTCCGGGTGCCTCCCGCACCCGCGCCACAGTGATCGATAGCGGCTTTCATCGCCTCGATGACCTTGGGGTTCTGACCCATGCCGAGATAGTCGTTGGAGCACCAGACCGTGACGTCGCGCTTCTCTCCATCGGCGGTATAACGGGTCGCCTTCGGAAAATGTCCCTGTTGTCGCTCGAGATCGGCAAACACGCGGTATCGACCTTCCGAATGCAAACCATCCAGCTCGGTCTTGAAAAATGCCTCGAAGTCCATTCCATGCTCCAGAATACGTGCAATCGTTGTCGGCTCACCTCCTTGAACCGTCAACCCCCTTGGCGCTGGAATCGCTCCCATGCGTCAATTCGCCTCCACTTTTGAACTGTTCCAGAATACTTATAAGACTCTTGACGAATAACAACTTGATTCATGTCAAAGCTCCAAAAAATTTGGAACCTTTTAATCGACGCGCCGTTGAGTAGGGCACAATCGATTGGCGAGGGGGAGCGCAGCCTTAAATAGGGGCTTCCACAGTAACATTCGACTTGTTAGATATCTGCAGCGGTCGGAGGTAGCAGTCGCCGCAGACATATTGGGACGCCTACCGAGAGCCATCGAGCTCAAATGTAACGTGGAGAGAGTTCATGAAAAAGGCTGTTGTTTTTGCTGTTATGGGTCTGGCGCTTGCGAGCTGCACGCAGACCGAAAAGACCGCCGGTGGCGGCGCTGTGATCGGTGCGCTGGCTGGCGGCGCAATCACCGGTAACGTACGCGGCGCAGCCGTAGGCGGTCTCATCGGTGGTGCGACCGGTTACCTCATCGGCCGTGCGTCCGAGCCGGGTTACTGCTACTACCGCGACCAGTACGGTCAGCGTTACACGGCACGTTGCCGCTAAGGCGTGACACAATTGCATCAGAAGCCCCGGCAAAACCGGGGCTTTTTTGTTTCCACACCCATGCGACCGTTTTTGGGGTGCCCCGTGCCTCCAATTTATGATTAAATTTAAGGAGAAGAGCAGCCCCGCGCAAACTGGCTCGGCTTTTTTGCGCCGCGGGACTGCGACAGGTGGGAGGCGAAGCGTGCGAATTCTTTGGGATCGCGACACGCTTTAACGAAGGATAAACGGGCGGGAGCAATAATAAATGCTCAACCATAAAGCAGCGCATGCGAAAAAAGCGGACTGACCAACAGAAGAGTATTGCGTACTGGAGGGCAGGCACTGCATTGGCGGTGGCGGCAGCCGTTACAGTTTCTCCAGTGTTCGTGCGCGAAGCCTTCGCGCTGAAAATCTTTGGCATCCAGTTGTGGGGCTCCGACGAGGACAAAGAGAACGAGGTTCTCAATCCCGTCAAATTCACGGTCACTCTCAACACGCCGGGTGCCGATAGCAAGCTGCGCGAAAGCCTGGAAAACAGTTCTCTTCTGGTGACTGAGCCGGACAAGGCGGCTTCTGGCGATTTGGGCCTCTTGATCCGCGCCAAGGACGATCGCGACAGGTTGGTCGCCGCACTCTATGAGAATGCGCGCTATGGGGGCCTCGTCAATATCACCATTGCCGGCCAGGATATTGATTCCATCCCGCCTGTTCCGACCTTCAACACGTCAGGTCCGGTCCCCGTCGTCATCAATGTGACGCCAGGCCCGCTCTTCAAGCTCGGCACCGTTCGACTGGAAGGCGACGTAGGAGGGCGCACCGCTGCGGATTACGGTCTGGTCACGGGCGGAGACGCAGGCTCGCTTGCCATCATTCGTGCCGGCAACAAGATCATCGAGGATTTGAAGGCGGAAGGCCACCCCTTTGCAAAGCTGACCAAGCGGGAGGCCGTGGCCAATCACGCCAACGATACCGTGGATTTGACGATGGTCGCCACGGCCGGCCCCGTCGCCGATTTGGGGGATGTGGCCGTCAAGGGCGAGCGGGCGGTCGATCCGGATTTCATTCGTCGCTATTCGCGCCTGAACAGCGGCGAGCCCTACTCGCCAGAAAGACTGCGCAAGGCCTCAGACCGGCTGCGCAAGCTTGGCGTCTTTTCCAGCATCACCATCAAGGAAGCCAACACCCTTGCCCCGAACGGAACATTGCCGCTGACCATCGAGGTCTCGGAAGGCAAATTCCGCTATTTTGGTGTCGGTGCGCAATATTCGACCACCGAAGGCGCCGGGCTGCAGGGCTATTGGGGCAATCGCAATCTTTTCGGCCATGCCGAATCGCTTCGCATCGAAGGCGCGGTGACCCGTCTTGGTGAGGCGTCCACCGTTCAGGACATGGACTATTCCGCGGGCATTACATTCGTCAAACCCGGGATCTTCACACCCGAGACCACCTTCACCGCAAGCCTGAAAGCCAAGACCGAGCATCCAGACAGCTACGATGCCCAGACCGTCACGGCCTATGCGGGCTTTGCCTATGATTTCAACGACTACGACACGGCCTCTGCCGGTCTCGAAGTCGAGTGGGAAAATACCGAGGATGCGTTTGGCGAAAACCAGTATCTGACGACATCCCTCCCGCTGGAATTCGTTCGGGACAAGCGCAACGACAAGCTCAATCCGACCCAGGGTTTCCGCGCCTCGATTGCAGCCACGCCGAGCTATGAAGCGTTGAACGGCACGATCTTCAGCTCGCTCGAAGGCTCGACGACCGGCTATCTCGGCCTCGGCTCCGACGATCAGGTGGTGCTGGCCGGCAAGCTTGCCGGCGGTGTGCTGGTTGGTGGCGGCTCGCTGGAAAACATCCCCACCACACGCCGCTTCTTTGCCGGCGGCGGCGGTTCGGTGCGCGGTTACAGTTACCAGGAAATCTCGCCCTATGCAGCCAATGGCGAGGCAACCGGTGGGCGCTCCTATATCGTCACCTCGCTGGAGGCACGCGTCAAGGTGACCGAGACCATCGGCATCGTGCCATTCGTCGACGCGGGCATCGTTTCCTCCGAGATCACGCCTGATTTCTCCGATATCCGCGCCGGGGCCGGCATCGGTCTTCGTTATCAGACACCCTTTGGACCCTTGCGTCTTGATGTCGCCATGCCGCTGGAGAAATATCCGAGTGGTAGCAGCTTCGGTATCTATGCCGGTATCGGACAAGCCTTCTAAAGCATGGTCCAAGCAAAAGTGCGCAGCGGTTTTGCGATAACGACATGCGATAAAACAAGGACTTAAAGCGTGTAAGCGAATCTGAAAGATCGCGACACGCTTTAACGTAAACGAAGGGATGGCCAACCAAGCCGGGCGTGGCGCTAAAGGCAAAATGCCCAAACCTGTCACGACGACCAAGCGAAGTGTATATTACCGCTCATGAACATGCTGATTCGATTGCTGAAATGGTTCGCCTACATCGCACTCGGGGCTGTTGCCCTTCTTGTGATCGTGGTCCTGTTTCTGGGTCTGAGCCCCTTTGGCGCTCGGTTCGTAGCGGACGAGGTCTCGCGCATTGCCTCCAGCGAGGATCAGACGATCACCATTTCGCCGCCCAAGGGCCTGCTGAGCGGCAGGCTGCGGTTGGACGGGGTGACGATTGCCGATCGCGACGGCCCTTATGCAAAGCTTGATGGCGTTGAACTCGACTGGTCGCCGCTCGATCTTCTGACTGGCACCTTCCACGCCGAACGGCTGACCGCCGCCAACATCACGGTCGATCGTCTTCCACTCCCCCCGTCAGAACCCGTGCAGAAAAGCTCGGGCAGCTTCACCCTTCCGTTTGACGTGGCCATCGACGATCTTTCCTTGCCGAATATCGAGCTTGGCGAGAAGCTTGCGGGACGCGCCTTTTCTCTGAGCGCCTCCGGCAACGGCTATGCCACGGCCGATACGATAACGGCCTCGCTCTCGGCCTCCCGCAAGGACGAGCAACGCGCCTCGATCGATGCTGACTTCGCCTATGTTCCGGGTGAAAACGTGCTGAAGCTGAAGGCGGTTTTGAATGAACCGGAAGGCGGCCTTCTTGCCAATCTGCTTCGTCTTCCAGGCGCCCCGGCCGTATCCATCAATCTGAATGGCGAAGGCCCGCTGTCAGACTGGTCGGGCAAGCTCGTCGGCGCGGTTGCCGGAAATCAGGTTCTGTCTCTCGATGGCCATCATAGCCTTGCAGCCGATGGCACGCGCCGTGTGACGTTGCAGGGTGGAGGCCAACCGGATCGCCTTCTGCCTCCGCTGATGCGACAGCTCTTTACCGGCGAAACCAAGGTCGATCTTGCCGCATCCATTTCGCCGGAGGGACGCATCAGTGTTGAAAACGGCAATCTGGAAACCGGCGCGTTGATCCTCACCGCCTCCGGCAGTCTCGACCCTCAAGGCCAGAACGATCTCTCTGCCAATCTCATCGGAACCAATGGGCCTGTCGACGTGCGCCTGCCGCTCGGGCAAGGTCAGGTTCAGGCACTCGTCGATGGCATTGATCTCAGCCTGCGCGGCAATGCCGATGCGGCAAGGCTGAACACCGTCGTGTCGCTGCGCTCACTCACCGCGCCACAAGGCACGCTTGAGGGTGTAAAGCTGACCGCAACCAGCGACGATCTGAATGTTGCCAACCGCACCGGAACGATCCGCACGCTGCTTGCTGTCGACCATTCGGCACTGACTGCGCCCGATCTGGAGCGCGCTATCAAGGCACCCTTGAAGCTCAGCGCCCCCTTGCGCGTCTCGCCGCAATCCATCGCCTTTGAAGGGGCGACGCTGGAGAGCGCCAGCATCGGTGGCACGGCCAGCGGCTCCTACGATCTGTCAGAAGGCCGCGTCTCGTCCAATTTGCGCCTCTTCGTGCTGCCCTCCGTATTGCCGACCGGCCTCTCGGAGAAATTCGATGGGACGATTGCGATTGACGGCTATGTGCAGAGCCTCATCGGTGGCGCGACCAGCCTCGAAAACCTCGTGGTGAAATCGAGCACGCTGGAAGCCAATGGCGACGTGACACTCGACAACGGCACGATCGGCGCGAAACTCTCCGGTCGCCTGCCATCCCTGCAAAAGCTCTCGCCGCAGGCAGAGGGGTCTCTCGACTTTTCGCTGCAGGCCAACGGCCCTATCAATGCGGCGGATTTCACCGCCGATCTCTCGGCGGATCGAGCGACACTGGCAGGGCGAGCGCTGCAATCGCTGAAGGTTTCCGCCAGCGGCAAGGCGGATTTTGCTGCCCCGCAAGCCAGATTCCAGGCGACGGGCACGCTCGACAACCAGCCGATCGACGCCTCTGCTGCTTTGGTGCAAACCGGTGAAGGCACGGCCATTCCAGAGCTGAACGTCAAGGTCGGCTCCAATGTGTTAACGGGCAAGCTGCAACTGACACCGCAGTTTCTACCTTCCGGCGACCTCTCCTTCGATTTCCCCGATATCTCGCTGCTCGCAGCGCTTGCGGCCCAACAGGCAAGCGGCGACCTGAAGGGCGATATCGCGATCAGCAATGCCAATGGCAAGATCGCCGCGACGATCCGTGCCAGCGGCAACAGCATCCGCCAAGGCACCACGACGATTGCCGGATTGGCAGCCGATCTGAAGGTGGACGATCTTGCCGCACTCGCCATCAATGGCAATGTGAAGGCGGACAAGATCGATGCCGGTGCCGCTGCCCTATCCGGCATTGCGCTGAATATCGACCACGCATCGAACGCCACCACCTTCGACCTCAACGGCCGCTATGACAACGCGCCGCTGGTGCTGAAAGGTCGCGCAGACACCGGTGCCTCGCCGATGACCGTCTCCGTGGATAGCTTCTCCGCGACACCGCGAGGGATCCCGGTCCGGCTTGCCGCGCCCACCACGATCGCTATCGAAAACGGTGTGGCCCGTATCGCAGGCCTGACCATCCAGACAGGCAACGGCCGGGTCGAGGTCAACGGCACTGCTGGCTCCACGCTCGATCTCAACGTCGCCATCCGCTCGCTGCCAGCCAACCTCGCCAATGCCTTTTCGCCGGGGCTCGATGCAGGGGGCACCATTTCCGGCACGGTCGTTGCCAAGGGTGCAGCTGCCGATCCTGCTGTCGATTACGATCTGACATGGTCGGACGCGGCTGTGGCGCAGACGCGCGCCGCAGGTCTTGGCCCCTTGGGCATCAAGGCGAATGGACGCTATGCTGGCCAGACGCTGCGGCTCGATACCAATCTGAGTGCAGGCGGCGGTCTTGCACTATCCGGTGGAGGCACGCTTGGCCTTGCCGGCAACCGGCCACTGGCCATGAGCTTCAAGGGCAATATTCCTTTTGCAGCACTTGCGGCGCAGACGTCCGCTCAGGGCTTCGTCGTCAACGGCTCCGCAGCTGTCGATATCCGCATTGAAGGTACGGCAAGCGCGCCCTCTGTCACAGGCACCATCACCACCGACGGCGCCCGCGTGACCGATGTCCGGCGCAATCTGACCGTCAACAATATTGCCGCGACGATCAGCTTCAACCGCGATGTCGCTACCATTTCACGGCTGACCGGCGCCATGTCAGGCGGCGGAACGCTCTCGGGCTCCGGCACCATCGGCATCAATCCTGGCGCCGGTTTCCCTGCCGATCTCAGCCTCACACTGAACCGCGCCACTTACGTGGACGGTACGCTCTTCACCACCCAGGCCAGCGGTACGGTGACGTTGAAGGGACCGGTCCTGACCTCGCCCATGCTTGCCGGGACGATCACGCTGGACAAGAGCGCGGTCACAATTCCCGAACGGCTGCCCGCTTCGCTGGCGGAAATCGACATCAAGCACAAGAACGCCCCGCCAGCGGTCCGGCGCCAGGATGCGGAACTGCGCGCAGACCAGGGTGGTGACGGCACCTCCTCGACCATCGGCCTCGATCTCCAGATCAACGCGCCGAGCGGCATCTTCGTACGCGGGCGCGGTGTCGATGCCGAATTGAACGGCAATCTGACCGTTCGCGGCACGGCGGCGAACCCGCAGGTCTCAGGTGGCTTCACCATGCGCCGCGGCCGGTTGGAGATTCTGACCCGCCGGCTTGATTTCACCAACGGCGATATCACCTTCGGTGGCGGTCTAATTCCGGTTCTCAATATGTCTGCCGATTCCACCGTAGGCTCCAATACCGTGACGGTGACCGTCAGCGGCAACGCCAACGATCCGGCCTTCGCCTTCACCTCCTCGCCTGCACTGCCGCAGGATGAGATCATGGCGCAGCTGATCTTCGGCCAGTCCATGTCGAAGCTCTCTCCCCTGCAGATCGCACGCCTGGCAGACGCGGCAAGCCAGCTGGCCGGCGGGCGCTCCACCTCGCTGTTCGACAGCCTGCGCAGCAATCTCGGCATCGACGATCTCGATATTTCCACCGACTCCGAAGGACGCGCACGCGTCTCCGCCGGAAAATACATCAATGAAAGAACCTATCTCGAACTGGAGCAGAGTGGCGATTCCGGCGCAAAGGCCATTATCAATCTCGACGTCGGACGCGGTGTGAAGCTGCGCGGAGAGGCCGGCGCCAGCGGCGAAGGCGCCGCCGGTATTTTTTATGAAAAGGAATACTGATCAACTTATGCGTGAACAACCAGATTTATGGGGTCACGTTAAGGAAATAGTTAAACTTCTTACAATTCAGAGATTTTTAAAGATACTGGGCTAAAACAACTGTTGTTGCCCTGAACCATCCGCATGCCGCGCCTAAGGCTCTTGTTCCGCCGCAACGCAATACTGGTATGACCTTACGGTTGAACCGTGACGGAGTTATTGAATGCTCTTCCTTCCTGGAACACAGGCAAAGGCAATTCTTGCTGCTTTAGGCCGTTCTCTAGCCATTATCGAATTTGATACGTCCGGCAATATTCTTTCCGCGAATGAAAATTTCTGCGGTGCGATGGGATACACAGCCAACCAGGTCATTGGCAAACACCACAGCATGTTCTGCGAACCTTCCTACGCGAACACCGAGGATTACAAGCAGTTCTGGACAAACCTCGCGGCCGGTCGTTTTGACAAGCGTCAATATAAGCGCATCGCCAAGGACGGACGGGAAGTCTGGATCGAGGCCTCCTACAACCCGGTCATGATCGGCAATCGCGTCAAGAGCGTCGTTAAGCTCGCAACCGTCATCACGGAGGCGAAGCGGAAGGCCGCAGAAGACTCCGGCAAGCTGGACGCGATTTCGCGTGTGCAGGCTGTCATCGAGTTCACGCCCACCGGCGACATCATTTCGGCCAACCAGAACTTTCTCAATGCGTTGGGCTATACGCTCGAGGAAATCCGCGGAAGACATCATCGCATGTTCTGCGAAGACAAAGTCCACCGCGATCCATCCTACGATGAGTTCTGGAAAAAGCTGGCGGGCGGTGAATTCACCACGGCCGAATATAAGCGCATCACCAAGACCGGGAAACCGATCTGGATTCAGGCTTCCTATAATCCAATCTTCGATGAAAACGGCAAAGTCTTCAAGATCGTCAAATTTGCCACCGACGTCACCGATCGCGTTGTGGCTGTGGACGGTCTTGCCGCAAGTCTCACGGCACTGTCGAATGGCGATCTCACCGGCACGATCTCCGTACCGTTCACCCCCACATTGGAAAAAGTCCGCCACGATCTCAATGCCTCGCTGGAAAAGCTTCAATCGGCCATGCGCGATGTGGCGAAAAGCACGAGCGGCATTACCATGGGTGCGCGTGAAATCAGCGAAGCCACCGACAACCTGGCGCGGCGTACCGAACAGCAGGCTGCGGCACTTGAACAAACCTCTGCGGCATTGCATGAGATCACCCGCACCGTTGCCCAAAACGCAAACCGTGCGGAAGAATCCGGTCGTCTCGTTGCCAACACCAAGGCCGATGCGGAGCAGTCCGGCCTCATCGTCGGCAAGGCGATCGAAGCCATGGGTCGCATCTCTCAATCCTCCAATGAGATCGGCAACATCATCGGCGTCATCGACGACATTGCCTTCCAGACTAACCTGCTCGCCCTGAACGCCGGTGTCGAAGCGGCACGCGCCGGTGAAGCTGGCAAGGGCTTTGCGGTTGTCGCGCAGGAGGTGCGTGAACTGGCGCAACGCTCGGCCAATGCGGCAAAAGAGATCAAGACGCTGATCAACACCTCTGCCAACCAGGTGAAGGAAGGCGTCGATCTCGTTGGCGAGACGGGCAAGGCACTGAGCAAGATTGTCGGCCAGGTGGCAGAGATCGACACCAATGTCGCGGCGATTGTCGAGACAGCGCATGACCAGGCCAATGGTGTCAGGGAAATCAGCCACGCGGTTGAAGCCATGGACACCAATACTCAGCAAAATGCCGCCATGGTGGAGCAGACGACCTCCTCCAGCCATGGACTCGAGCATGAAGCGCACGTCCTGTACGAACTTCTCGCGCAATTTAGATTTGGGAAACATTCTTCTGTTACGAATCAACCAGTGAAGCTTGAACAAAGAGCGTCGGTGGCGCGCGCTCCGGAGAGGAAGCCGAAGCCCGCGGTTCACGCGACGTCAGGTTCTCTCGCTCTGGCTCCGACACAAAAGGATTGGGAAGAATTCTGATGGCAATGATCAACTCGACAAACTTCGGCGGCGAAACCCTCGAAATCATAGCGTTTCGTCTTCACGATCAGGAATTCTGCGTCAAGACCACCACGATTCGCGAAATCCGCGGCTGGGCACCATCGACGCCTATTCCGCATGCTCCGCCGGATGTCATCGGCGTCATGAACCTGCGCGGTTCGGTCATTCCGATCATCGATCTTGCTTACAAGCTTGGCATGACGAGCACCGTTGCCAATGAGCGCAGCGCCATCGTTGTTGCCGAAGTGCACAATATGGTCATCGGCATGCTGGTCGACCGCGTCTCCGACATCCTGACGATCCCGGCAAGCCAGGTTCAGCCGGTTCCGGAAGTCTCCGCCTCCTTCGACAAGTCCTTCTCCGAAGGCATCATCGCCAACGAGCATGGCATGATCTGCTTCCTGAACCTCGCCAAGATGTTCAAGGGAACCGATATGGACGAACTGGCCGCCTGATCGGCGCCTTCCCTCAAGACCAGTCATCGAAGCCGTGTGGACACCTCCGCGCGGCTTTTTGCTTTTCTCTGGCTGTTCCGCAGTATCGGATGCCACAAGAATTCCGCTTCGGTCTGGAGACGTCACGCCGCGATACTATGTAGTATTCCGTACACAGCATTATTGCGATTACACTAAGAAAGAAACCATTAATATTAAGATGCTCTAATAAATGGATGCAAGCGCACAATCGATCTGGCCGAGGCGCAAGTAACGGGCTTCAGTGTGCTCAGCTATCGGGAGCACCGCCACAACATTTCGGCTGGCCTGGAGGGGAAAATGTTTTGGCTGGCAAAAAGCGCTGACAAGACCAACGTTCTGAGAGCATTCTCCACATCGCAAGCAGTGATCGAGTTCGATCTGCGCGGTACTATCCTGGAAGCAAACGCCAATTTCTGCGAAGCACTCGGCTATGAGCTGACCGAGATTGTCGGAAAGCATCACCGGATTTTTTGCGATCAGGATTATGCCAACTCGGCAGACTACCAGGACTTCTGGAGCGCGTTGGCGACAGGCTCGTTTAGGGCCGGTGAATTCAAGCGGCTGCGAAAGGACGGGCGCGAAATCTGGATCGAGGCGTCTTACAATCCCGTCTTCCGCGGCACCAAACCCTATAAGGTGGTGAAGATCGCCAGCGACATCACCGAAAAGAAGCTGAAGGCAAAAGAGGACAACAGCAAGCTGGAAGCAATCTCCCGTTCTCAGGCGGTTATCGAGTTCACGCCAGCAGGCGATATCATCACTGCCAACGAGAATTTCTGTCATACGCTCGGCTACAGCCTACAGGAAATCCAAGGGCGTCATCACCGGATGTTCTGCGAGCCGGCGTATGCAGCGTCGGACGCCTACCGCGATTTCTGGCGACGGTTGGCCGCCGGCGAATTCATTTCCGACGAGTTCGTCCGATTTGGCAAGGACGGCAAGGAGGTCTGGATCCAGGCGGCCTATAACCCCATCCTCGACGACAGCGGCGCGGTGGTGAAGGTGGTGAAATTTGCGACCGACGTGACACCGCGCATGAGCGCGATCTCGACGCTTGGACTGGCGCTGCGTGCGCTTGCGGAAGGCAATCTGCGCCAGCGCCTCGACACGCCCTTCGTGCCCAGCATGGAGAAGCTTCGCAGCGACTTTAACGAGGTGATCGAAAAGCTGCGCCTGACGATGCAGACCGTGGCGCAGAACGCGGAGATCATCGCCTCCGGCTCGGCAGAGATACGCGTCGCCGCAGACCAGCTCGCACAGCGCACGGAGCAGCAGGCAGCCTCCCTGGAGCAGAGTGCCGCAGCCCTTGAAGAAATCACCACCACGGGTGCGGACGCCAGCCGGAGAGCCGATGAGGCGGGCCATCTGGTCAGCGAGACCAAGGCCAATGCGGAGCGATCCGGCGAGATCGTTCACCGCGCCATCGCGGCCATGGACGCGATTTCCCATTCGGCTGGCGAGATCACCAACATCATCACCGTCATCGACAGCATCGCCTTCCAGACAAACCTTCTGGCGTTGAATGCTGGCGTGGAGGCGGCACGCGCTGGGGAGTCCGGCAAGGGCTTTGCTGTCGTGGCGCAAGAGGTCCGCGATCTGGCCCAGCGCTCCGCCGCAGCCGCCAAGGAGATCAGGCAACTGATCAATGCGTCCGGCGCGCATGTCGCGCGCGGTGTGGGTCTGGTGGGCGAAACGGGAGAAGCCTTGAAGCACATCGCGTCCCAGGTCGAGAGGATCGACACCAATGTGTCGGCCATCGTCGAAGCCGCACGCGAACAGGCAACGGGCCTCAGCGAAATCAACAATGCCGTCAACCTCATGGACCAGGCCACTCAAAAGAACGCCGCTATGGTGGAAGAGACGACGGCAGCCAGCCACGGATTGGCGCGGGAAGCCGAAACGCTCCGCCAGCTACTGACACAGTTTGACGTCGGCTTTGCCAACACCCCATCGCCTGCCCCTTCGCTTGTCACGTCTCTATCCGCTCGGGAGGGGGTCACACTGCCAAGGCAAATGCCTGCACGACGCTTCCGATCGGCAGCGCCAGCCGCTGTTGCGGCAGAGTGGACCGAGTTTTAAAGCGTGCCTCGTTCATGAGCGAGGGTGTCGCGGTCGGCCCAGTGCGTGTTCAAGTTGAGATACGCCAGGCAATTTAGGAAGCGGCTCTAGCCGCCCGGTGGCGCCGTCCTTGCTGAGCTGACCTCATCCCTATTCCTCAAAACATCAGGGCGCGAGCAGCCTTCGCGGAACATACACGCTTCCGCCATAGTGCCCACTCCCGTTCCTGTGCCGTCGCGGGGAGACAGTGAGAGAGGACTACCCTTAGACATCGTCATCTCTCGCCACGATTGCCGTCAGCCTGGCCTCTGCCAATGGCACGGGTACGCTGTCGCATGAGCCACTGGAGCGTGCTCATCACGCAAAGGCGCAGCATGAAGTGACCATCAAGCACAACGTGCATGTCGTCCCCGTGACGCTGCATAAAAACAAAAAAAGCGGCCACTTGGACCGCTCTTTTCTCATTTCCTATGTGGACGGTTGCTCGCGCGATCCCGCCCGGTCCTTTCAAGCGGCGACGAGAACCTCGTGCAGGTTCGTCAGCTCGTAAAGATGCTTTTCCAGCTTGGTCAGGTGATCGTGGTGGTGGTTTCCTTCCTCGATCTCCGAACGGGCAGCGGCGATGCGCTTCTGCAGATCATCCGGGCTCATGTCGTCAGCCGAGATGGCCGATTCAGCGAGCAGCGTGCAGCCGGTCGGCAGAATGTCGGCAAAGCCGCCAAACACCACATATTTGTGAGTTTCGCCAGATGCCGTCTTCACCGTGACGATGCCGGGCTTGATCGTCGTCATGACCGGTGCGTGGTTCGCCAGAACCGTCATTTCGCCGTCCGTCGCCGGAATCACGACTTCGCTGACCGTCTCGGAGACCAGCAAACGCTCGGGAGAAACAAGTTCGAATTTGAAAGTGTCGGCCATGGCTATTCACTTCTTCTGATTGCGCGACAGACGATGTCGCGGAGGGAAACGGCGCGCGGCGAAAACCGCGCACCAGTTCAATCACATCAAGCGGCTTCGCCAGCCAGCTTCTTTGCCTTCTCGATGGCTTCGTCCATGGAGCCGACCATGTAGAATGCCGCTTCCGGCAGGTGATCGTACTCGCCGTTGACGAGACCCTTGAAGCCCTTGATCGTGTCTTCGAGAGCAACGAGCTTGCCCGGAGAACCGGTGAAGACTTCGGCAACGAAGAACGGCTGGGACAGGAAGCGTTCGATCTTACGGGCGCGGGCAACCGACAGCTTGTCTTCTTCGGACAGTTCATCCATGCCGAGGATGGCGATGATGTCCTGGAGAGCCTTGTAGCGCTGCAGGGTCGACTGAACCTTACGAGCCACTTCGTAGTGCTCTTCGCCAACGATCAGCGGGTCGAGCATGCGCGAGGTGGAGTCGAGCGGGTCAACAGCCGGGTAGATACCCTTTTCGGCGATCGAACGCGACAGAACCGTCGTTGCGTCCAAGTGGGCGAACGAGGTGGCAGGTGCCGGGTCGGTCAAGTCGTCGGCGGGAACGTAAATGGCCTGAACCGAGGTGATCGAACCCTTGGTCGTGGTGGTGATGCGTTCCTGCATCTGGCCCATGTCCGTCGCGAGCGTCGGCTGATAACCAACAGCAGACGGGATACGACCGAGCAGAGCGGACACTTCCGAGCCAGCCTGGGTGAAGCGGAAGATGTTGTCCACGAAGAACAGAACGTCCTGGCCTTCGTCGCGGAAGTTTTCAGCGATCGTCAGACCGGTCAGAGCAACGCGGGCACGCGCACCTGGCGGCTCGTTCATCTGGCCGTAAACCAGAGCAGCCTTGGAGCCTTCGCCGCCGCCGTGCTTGTTCACGCCGGACTCGATCATTTCGTGATAAAGGTCGTTACCTTCGCGGGTACGCTCACCGACGCCCGCGAAGACGGAGTAACCGCCATGCGCCTTGGCGACGTTGTTGATGAGTTCCATGATCAGAACCGTCTTGCCAACGCCAGCGCCGCCGAACAGGCCGATCTTGCCGCCCTTTGCGTAAGGCGCGAGCAGGTCGACGACCTTGATGCCGGTGACGAGGATCTGTGCTTCCGTCGACTGGTCGACGTAGGACGGCGCTTCCTGGTGGATGGCACGCTTGGTTGCAGTGTTCAGCGGACCGGCTTCGTCGACCGGCTCACCGATAACGTTCATGATACGGCCGAGCGTCTCAAGACCAACCGGAACCGAGATCGGCGCGCCGGTGTTGGCGACCGGCTGGCCGCGAACGAGGCCTTCGGTGGAGTCCATCGCGATGGTACGAACGACGCTTTCGCCGAGGTGCTGCGCAACTTCGAGAACAAGGCGGTTGCCGTTGTTGTCGGTTTCAAGCGCGTTCAGGATCGCCGGCAGTTCGCCTTCGAACGCAACGTCCACAACAGCGCCGATAACCTGCGTAACCTTGCCGGTAGCGCCCTCGGTCGCTGCGGTCTTAATGGGGGTAGCTGCCTGAGCCATTATCCTTACCCTCTTTCCTTACCTCAGAGCGCTTCCGCGCCCGAAATGATTTCGATGAGTTCCTTGGTGATCTGAGCCTGACGCTGGCGGTTGTAGGACAGCGTCAACTTGTGGATCATTTCACCGGCATTGCGGGTTGCGTTGTCCATCGCGCTCATCTTGGCGCCCATTTCACCAGCAACGTTCTCCAGCAATGCGCGGAAAACCTGGACGGAAATGTTGCGCGGAATGAGATCTTCCAGAATGGAGGCTGCATCCGGCTCGTATTCATAGATCGCCGTGTTGGCGGTCGCTGCCTGTTCGGCGGCTGGAACAGCAGCCGGGATCAACTGAAGGCCCGTCGGGATCTGGCTGATCACGGACTTGAATTCCGAGTAGATCAGCGTGCAGACATCGAACTCGCCAGCGTTGAAACGGGCAATGATGTTCTTGGCGATCAGATCGGCATTGGCAAAACCCACCCGCTTCACGTCGCGCAGTTCAATGCGCTCGATGATGTTGGAGGCGAATTCGCGACGAAGGCTATCGTAGCCCTTCTTGCCGACCGTGATGATCTTGACCGTCTTTCCCTGCGCCATCAGCTTGCGGGCCTGATCGCGGGCAAAGCGGGAAATCTGTGAGTTGAAACCGCCGCACAGACCGCGCTCCGCCGTGCAGACGACGAGCAGATGCACATCGTCCTTGCCGGTTCCGGTCATCAGCGCCGGAGCGACATCGGCTTCCACCGCCTGAGCGATGTTGGCCAGCACGGCGCTCATGCGCTGCGAATATGGGCGGGCGGCCTCCGCAGCTTCCTGGGCGCGCCGAAGCTTCGCCGCGGCGACCATTTTCATCGCCTTGGTTATCTTCTGCGTCGCCTTTACGGAGGCAATGCGGTTTTTCAGATCCTTTAGTGAAGGCATCCGTTATCCGTCCCAGTCAGAGCCTAATCAGGAGAAAGACTTGGCGAAGTTATCGAGAGCAGCCTTGAGCTTGCCCTTGGTATCGTCGCTGATAGCCTTTTCCGTGCGGATGGTGTCGAGGATCGCCTTGCCTTCGGAACGAAGGTAGGACAGCAGACCCTGTTCGAACTTGCCGACCTGGTTGACCGCGACCTTGTCGAGGTAGCCATTGACGCCAGCGAAGATCACCGCAACCTGCTCTTCCGTCTTGAGCGGAGAGAACTGCGGCTGCTTGAGAAGTTCGGTCAGGCGCGCACCACGGTTCAGCAGGCGCTGCGTGGAGGCATCGAGGTCCGAACCGAACTGGGCAAACGCTGCCATTTCGCGATACTGGGCAAGCTCACCCTTGATCGAACCGGCAACCTGCTTCATGGCCTTGATCTGAGCGGCAGAACCAACGCGCGAAACCGACAGACCGACGTTAACAGCCGGACGGATACCCTGATAGAACAGGTCGGTTTCAAGGAAGATCTGACCGTCGGTGATCGAGATCACGTTGGTCGGAATAAAGGCGGAAACGTCGTTGCCCTGGGTTTCGATGACCGGCAGAGCCGTCAGCGAGCCAGCACCCATTTCGTCGCTCATCTTGGCAGCGCGCTCGAGAAGACGCGAGTGCAGATAGAAAACGTCGCCAGGGTAAGCTTCGCGGCCCGGAGGACGACGCAGAAGAAGCGACATCTGACGGTAGGCGACAGCCTGCTTGGACAGGTCGTCATAGCCGATCAGGGCGTGCTTGCCGTTGTCACGGAAATATTCGCCCATGGCGCAGCCGGCAAACGGTGCCAGGAACTGCATCGGAGCAGCATCGGAAGCGGTAGCAGCGATGACGATGGAGTACTGAAGAGCGCCACGCTCTTCCAGAACCTTGACGAACTGAGCGACGGTCGAACGCTTCTGGCCGACAGCGACGTAGACGCAGTACAGCTTGTCATTGTCCGGGCCGTTGTCGTGGATCGGCTTCTGGTTCAGGAACGTGTCGAGAATGATGGCGGTCTTGCCGGTCTGGCGGTCGCCGATGACGAGCTCGCGCTGGCCGCGGCCAACCGGGATCAGAGCGTCGATGGCCTTGAGGCCGGTCGACATCGGCTCATGAACCGACTTGCGCGGAATGATGCCAGGAGCCTTGACGTCGACGCGGCGGCGTTCCGTCGCATTGATCGGGCCCTTGCCGTCGATCGGGTTGCCGAGGGCGTCGACGACGCGGCCAAGCAGCTCAGGACCGACAGGAACGTCAACGATCGCGCCGGTGCGCTTGACGATATCGCCTTCCTTGATGTCACGGTCGGAACCGAAAATAACGACACCGACATTGTCGGCTTCAAGGTTCAGCGCCATGCCGCGAATGCCGCCGGGGAACTCGACCATTTCACCAGCCTGAACATTGTCGAGGCCGTAAACGCGAGCAATACCGTCACCAACGGACAGAACCTGGCCGACTTCGGAGACTTCCGCCTCGTTGCCGAAATTTTTGATTTGATCTTTCAGAATTGCGGAAATTTCCGCGGCGCGGATATCCATCAGCCAACCTCTTTCAGTGCAAGCTTAAGGGTGGAAAGTTTGGTGCGAAGAGACGTATCGATCTGGCGTGAACCGACCTTGACGATGAGACCGCCGAGGATGGAGGGATCGACCGTAAGAGCGATCGTCACATCCTTGCCGGTCACACTCTTCAGCGCCGCTTTCAGTTCAGTTTCCTGCGCTTCGTCGAGCGCATGCGCCGAAGTAACTTCGGCAACAATTTCGCCGCGGTGGGCAGCAGCAATAGTATGGTAGGAGGCAATCATGCCGGGAACGGCAAACAGGCGGCGGTTATTGGCCACAACCTTGAGGAAATTGGCAGCAAGACCGGAAATGCCGGCCTTCTCGGCGATAGCCGAAATGGCCCTCGACTGATCTTCCGCAGAGAAGACCGGGCTCGCAACCAGACGCTTCAAGTCGTCGCTTTCATCGAGCAAGGCCTGAAACCTGTCGAGATCGGCGCTGACTGCCTCAACAACACCCGCTTCCAAGGCAAGCTCGAAAAGCGAAGACGCATACCTTTCCGCTACACCGGATGTTCCATGGGAGGTATCTGCCACGGGCAATTTTTCCCTGCTATTCATCCAAGAACACGCAGCCGAGAGATCGGCTTCGTCAAATTCTTGAATTCGTTTCAATTTCCCCGAAAAAGGCTGGAATTCCCCCCTGCCTTATCTCGATTTCGCGGTCCGTCTAGCATAGGAAGCCGGGACTCGCAACACGCGTAATAGCGGAAACCTTCTTTTGGGCAAGGGGTAATGCCGTTTAATTTTCCCAATGACGCGGTTGTGACGCTGATACCGGGAAGAAATGCTTTGAATCCTGCGTTAAACCAGCCCAAACACATACATCAGCGGAAGAGCAGCCAGGGCGGCATGCACAACCAGAAGTAATGAATTGCGGATCGTTGCGCCTCCATCGGACAGGATGGAAAGCAGCGCGCCGAACGAGGCGAGCGCAAAGGCAGCGCCGAAGGCCAAGTAGACCATCGGCTGAGCAAGAAGCAGCGCCGACGCACCGAGACCGAGATAGAAGCCGGCAAGGCAGGAGCGGATCAACACCAGCCCATCACGCCGTTCGCCCGCCACCTGCAGGCCGAAGAGGCGAAAGGTGATCATCGGTGCAAACATCACCACAAGGCCGATCAGCGACGACAGAACCGCTGCGAAAAAAGCCAGCTGCTCACCCGGTTCCGTCGGAAAGTAAAACTCCATCATTCCGCCCCAAATTGCGAATCCCTTGGCCGCCTTATGCCACGGCAGGAACGATGCCGAAAGATGGTTGCGTCCAGACCGCGTTACAGGAAGCTTTGCGGATCGATATCCGTCTGCACATGGATGGAGCCGCGCTCCTTCGGGCCATTGGCAATCATCGCCCGCAGGAAGGACTGCATGTCGGAATTGCGCTTTCCATGCACGAGAAGCCGGAAGCGATGGCGCCCGCGGATGAGTGCCAGCGGCGCTTCGGCCGGCCCGAGCAGCATGATGCCGGGCGCCTGCGGTGCAGACGCACGAAGTGCACGCGCATGGGTTTCCGCTTCTGCCCGGCTATCGGCGGACACGATGATAGACGCCAAGCGCCCAAAAGGCGGCAGCAGCGCCTTTTCGCGCTCGATGATTTCGCGCTCGTAAAAGGCTTCCGCGTCACCTGAGACGATCGCCTGCATCACCGGATGCTGCGGCTGGTAGGTCTGCAACAGGCCATGGCTCTTGCGCCCGGTTCGCCCGGCACGGCCCGTAACCTGAGACAGAAGCTGGAAGGTGCGCTCCGCCGCTCGCGGATCGCCATTCGCCAGTCCGAGATCGGCATCGACAATCCCCACCAGCGTCATCAGCGGGAAGTTATGGCCCTTGGCGACGAGTTGCGTGCCGATGACGATATCCGCCTCGCCCTTGACGATGGCTTCGAGTTCCAGCCGCAGGCGCTTCACGCCCATCAGGTCGGAGGACAGCACGATGGTGCGGGCCTCGGGAAAATGCTTCTCGACTTCTTCGGCGATGCGCTCCACGCCAGGACCGCAGGCGGCCAGATGATCGAAGGTGCCGCATTCCGGGCAATGATCCGGCGTCGGCTCGCTATAGCCGCATTGATGACACTGGAGCTGGCTGCGGAAACGATGCTCCACCAGCCAGCTTGAGCATTGCGGGCACTGGAAGCGATGACCGCAGACCCGGCACAGCGTCAGGGGCGCATAGCCGCGTCGATTGAGGAAGAGCAGCGCCTGCTCGCCCTTCTCGATGGTCTTGGCAATGCCGCGCAGCAGCACAGGAGAGAGGAAGCCGCCACGTTCCGGCGGGTGGCGGCGCATATCGACCAGATGCAGATCCGGCATCGCCGCATCGCCAAAGCGCGTATGCAGATGAATGGTATTGTAGCGGCCGGAATTGCCGTTGACCTGGCTTTCCACCGAAGGCGTTGCCGAAACCAGCACGATCGGAAAATCGCCGATGCGAGCCCGCACCACCGCCATATCGCGCGCATTATAGAAGACGCGGTCTTCCTGCTTGTAGGCCGGATCATGCTCTTCATCGACGATGATGAGACCGAGATTGTCAAAAGGCAGGAAGAGTGCCGAGCGCGCGCCCGCCACGACACGCACCTCACCCGTCACGGCCTGTCGCCAGACCCGTTCACGCATACGCGGCGAGATATCAGAATGCCACTCCGCCGGGCGTGAGCCGAAGCGGTCCTGAAACCGGTCGAGAAAGGCGGCAGTCAGAGCGATTTCCGGTAGCAGGATCAACACCTGCTTGCCCTGCCGCAAGGTTTCGGCCACCGCCTCGAAATAGACCTCCGTCTTTCCCGAGCCCGTAACGCCATCGATCAGCGAGACGGCAAAGCCACCCTTGCGCACATCCTCCAGAATTTCGGATGCCGCCTGCTTTTGCGGCCCTTCCAGTCGTGACGGCGCATAGTCCGGGTCAGGCTCCGCCACCACGGGAGGCGCTGGCAGAAACACGGTCTCGAACACGCCCTGCTTGGCAAGACCCTCGACTACGCTGGTGGAAACACCCGCCGCATGGGCAAGTCCACTGCGCGTCCAGCCATGGCCTTCACCGGCAAGCTCGATCACACGCTCGCGTGCAGGGGTGAGCCGTTCCGGCCGGGCTTCGGTCAGCCTCAGTCCTTCGACCATCGGTTCGGGATCGAAAGCGGCAGGCGCACGCAGCGCCATCTTCGCCACCAGTCCAGGCGGCGAGAGCGTATAGGAGGCCACCCAGTCGATGAAGCGGCGCATCTCTTCACGAAGCGGCGGGCAATCGAATGTCTTGGTGATCGGGCGAAGCTTCTTCGGATCGACGGCAGGGCCATCATTCTTGTCCCACACCACGCCAATGACCTGCCGTGGACCAAGCGGCACCTGCACGATGGAGCCCGGCTCCACCACCATATCGTCCGGCACGCCATAGCTATAGGGACCGGGCGCCGGCATCGGCACCAGAACGGGAACGGCGACAGCAGGCCCAGCGTCACCCGGTTTCATGCTGCCGGATGCGGGGCCAAACAGAGCGCCAAAAAGATCGGTCGAATCGTCTGCCATGGTTGCGGCGACATTGTCCTTTAGGAAACGAAAAGGGAACCTCTATAGCATCGTCGCGAAAATCGGAACGGTTTTCACACACATCATAATCCGGCCTCCCCACCGCGTTATCGACCCGTTAACCAAATGCTGACCGCACATGCCTATGATGGACGCCTGATCGCAAGAGGATGCACGACGTGGACGAAATTCTCACCTTTGCCGATCCGGAGCTTCTGGAAAAGCGCCGGGAATGGCTGGCCGCCCTGGAAGACGAACGCCGTTTGTCAGAGCACACGCTGGATGCCTATGAGCGCGATACACGCCAGTTCCTGATCTTCATGACCGGCTATAATGGCCATCCCGCCCGCATCAAGGACATCGAAAATCTCCGCGCCACCGATCTGCGCGCCTTTCTGGCTGCGCGCCGCAAGGACGGAACAGGCGCGCGATCGCTGGGCCGGAATCTTGCTGGCCTGCGCTCGCTCCTGCGCTTTCTGGAAAAGACCGGACTCGTCAATGCCGCAGGCGCCACCGCCATGCGCGCACCCAAACAGCCGAAGTCTCTGCCCAAACCCCTGACCGACGGACAGGCATTGAGGATCACCACGCAGGAGGGGCAACTGGCCGAAGAGCCATGGATTGCCGCGCGCAACGCCGCGGTGCTGGCGCTGCTTTATGGCTGCGGCCTGCGTATTTCCGAAGCGCTCGATCTCAAGCCTGTCGATTTTCCGGCGGGCGCCAGAAGCCTGCGCGTCATCGGCAAGGGCAAGAAGATGCGCCTCGTACCGCTGCTGCCCGTCGTGCTTGAGGCGGTGGAGACCTATCGCAAGCTCTGCCCCTATGCGCTCTCCAACGACGAACCGCTCTTCCTCGGCGCGCGCGGCGGCAAGCTCCAGCCAGCCATCATCCAGCGCGAGATGCAGAAGCTTCGCGGTGCTTTCAACCTGCCGGACAACGCCACGCCACATGCGCTACGCCACTCCTTCGCCACCCATCTTCTGGCGGGCGGCGGCGATCTTCGCACCATCCAGGAACTCTTGGGCCACGCCAGCCTATCGACGACGCAGATCTATACCGGTGTCGATACGGCACGACTGCTGGATATCTACGACAAGGCTCATCCGAGGGCATGACCCCTTGTTAACACTTTGTAAACCATGAGCATTAACCGTCCGTGCAACCGGCCCCTCCTATAAGCCATAAGGTGCAGACGGAGGTGATTCGATGACTGTTCTCTTGCGGCCGCAAGGCCTGACAGCGCTACTGATGGGCCGGTTCGGCAACGCACTTTTGTGGCTCTTCGCCGCACTGCATCTGGCTGCACTCTCCGTTCTGTTAATGACGCTTCTGACCCTCTCGGACGCGAGCGCTGCCGAGCAGCAAGCCGATGCCTGCGGCGGCAGCGACATACTGGTCGAGATGCAGAAGACCGACCCGCCAGCCTATGCAGCGATCGTCTCCGAGGCTGAAAAAATCCCGAACGGCAAAGGCACGCTCTGGAAGATCGAGAAGGATGGCAAGGAGCCCTCCTGGCTTCTCGGCACCATGCACCTTGCCGATCCGCGGGTGGTGGATATGCCAAAGGGCGCGAAAGAAGCCTTTGCCAAAGCCAGCACCGTGATCGTCGAATCCGACGAGATCACCAGCGAGAAAAAGTCCGGCGCCTCGCTTCTCGCCCGCCCTGACCTCACCATGTTTCTCGATGGCAAGTCCATCACCGACATGCTGTCTCCGGACGATGTGGCAAAGCTCGAAACCGGCCTGAGAGAGCGCGGCATCCCGCTGAATGCGGTGATCAAGATGAAGCCCTGGATTCTCTCCAGCTTCGTGGCGCTGCCGGCCTGCGAACTGGCGCGCAAGGCCAAGGGCGCGGAGTTTCTCGACATGAAGCTTGCCAATGACGCGGTGAAAGAGGGCAAGCAGCTTGTCGGGCTGGAAACGCTGGTGGAGCAGATGAGCGCCCTGTCCGATCTGCCGATGACCTTCCACGTGCAGTCGCTGATCGAAATGCTGCGCATGGGCGACCGGATGCAGGACATCATGGCCACCATGATTGATCTCTATCTCAAGGGCGAGATCGGCATGATCACACCGATGATGAAGAGCATCGACCCAGACGAGAAAAAGGGTGATGACGGCTACGCCGCCTTCGAACAACGGCTGATCACTGACCGTAATCACGTGATGGCCGAACGGGCCGAAAACCACCTCGATCAAGGCGGCGTCTTCATGGCCGTTGGCGCGCTGCATTTGCCCGGCAAAGAAGGCGTCATCGAACTGCTGCGGAAGAAGGGCTTTACGCTGACCTCGGTGAACTGATCACGTTACAGCGGAACAGCACGCACATCCCGGCAAAAGGGTCGCATCGTCGTCGGCACGATACGGCGATGAAACGGCCCGACAGCGAAGAGATAGATCCGTCCGAACAGGTTCTTGCGCCGAACCAAGGTGGTCACGCGCACCACGCTGCCGCCTGCCCGTTCTTCCAGATCGACCACGATCCTGAAATCCAGATGGCGGTCATCGAAACCGAGAACGGTCCGCTCGGGCGTAGACGAGACGACAGGAAACCCGCCGGCCATTTCACCCGCTGCCAGCGCCACCGTTTTCTACCCGAAGACCGAAACGACGCCGTTGCGAAGCGCCATCAACCCGCTGATCCAGGCCGGTGGATGATCCAGAAGACGCCGCGCGACATCGAGCGAGTGAGAGGGGTGATCGCCGATCTTCCCTTCGAAACAATCGCGCCAATCTGCCCCCGGCAATACTCCGTCCAAATCTCGCATATCCAACATCCCAGCCTTCGATTGCCCGACCCTCAGCTGCACTATCGTCCTTTTCTTGAGGCGCCGATAGGCGACAATCCGCCGCTGCTGCGACATCAACGGCTTCGGCCTCTGCGTGTATTAGAGGCCCTGTATGAAAACGGACAGACACACGCAACTATTTGGCGCGCAATACATTTGCGGCATGGGCGCGTTTAGCGTGGGGCAACCGCGCCCGCGCAATAGGACTGTGTTTAAGTTGTAAAATGAGAGGGAAAACACATGGCTGAAGAACAAACTTCAGAAGACGCAAAGCCTGTGGGGTTGATGGAAGGCGTCAACAAACCCGTCTTTTTCTGGTCGGTCGGCCTCACCGCCATTTTCGTTCTGGCCGGGGTCATCTGGCCACAAGGATCCGCCAGCGTGTTCAGCGCTGTGCAGTCCTGGATCGTCACCGAACTCGGCTGGGTCTATCTGCTGTCGGTCGCAATCTTTCTGATCTTCATGCTTTATCTCGGCTGCTCCAGCTATGGCCGCATCAAGCTCGGCCCGAACCATGCGGACCCGGATTTCAGCTATGGCGCATGGTTCTCCATGCTCTTCGCCGCGGGGATGGGCATCGGTCTTGTCTTTTTCGGCGTCGCCGAACCGATCAAGCACTTCATCGCGCCACCCACCGGAGACCCGGAGACAATCGAGGCGGCGAGAACCGCCATGGAGATCAGCTATTTCCATTGGGGTCTGCATGCCTGGGCCGTCTATGCGGTCATCGGCCTGTCGCTGGCCTATTTCTCCTTTCGCCATGGCCTGCCGCTCACCATGCGTTCCGCTCTCTACCCGCTGATCGGTGATCGCATCTATGGTCCGATCGGCAATGCGGTCGACGTCTTCGCCGTCATCGGCACGCTGTTCGGTGTGGCGACTTCACTTGGGCTTGGCGTGCTGCAAGTCAATGCCGGTTTCAACCATGTGCTCGGCTGGTCGATTTCCTTCTGGGTGCAACTGCCTCTGATCGTCATCATCACCGCCATGGCGACCGTCTCGGTCGCGACCGGTCTCGACAAGGGCATCAAGTTCCTGTCGAATCTCAACATGCTGATGGCCGTGGCGCTGATGCTCTTCGTCTTCGTCATGGGGCCGACGACCTTCCTGATGCGCGCCTTCGTCCAGAACCTCGGCGCCTATCTCGATCATTTCGTCATGCGCACCTTCTACATGTATGCCTATTCGCCGGATGAAGGCCCGAGCAAATGGCTGGGAAGCTGGACGCTCTTCTACTGGGGCTGGTGGATCGCCTGGTCGCCCTTCGTCGGCATGTTCATTGCCCGCATTTCGCGCGGCCGCACCATCCGCGAATTCATCGCTGGCGTTCTTCTCGTCCCGGCAGGCTTTAGCTTTGCCTGGATGACGGTTTTTGGCGATACCGCGATTTCGCTTCATCTGACCGGCGCAACAACGGCTGTGTCAGAGGCCGTCTCCAAGGATGTGACGCTGGCACTGTTTGTGTTCCTCGAACAGTTTCCGCTTGGTCTTTATGTGTCGTGGTTTGCCATGGCGCTGATCGTCTTCTTCTTCGTCACCGGCGCGGATTCCGCCGCACTTGTCATCGATACCCTCACCTCCGGCGGACGCGAAGACGGACCGGTGGCGCGGCGCGTCTTCTGGGCAATCACCTCCGGCGTCATCGGCGCTATCCTGCTCTATGCAGGCGGGCTCGATGCGCTTCAGACGGCCTCCATTGCCGGGGCGCTTCCCTTCACCTTCGTCATGCTTTTGATGTGCTGGGGGCTGTGGAAGGGTCTGCGGCGGGAAGGCGTTCGTCAGAACGCCCTCGTCCAGAACCTGAGACCACGCAACGCCATCTCGTGGCAGCGGCAGTTGCAGGGCATTCTCCACCACCCCTCGAAGGCCGAGGGAGAACGCTTCATGCGCGAGACGGCGACCGAAGCCTTGCGGGCTGTCGCGGCAGAGTTGGAGAAACGCTCGCTCGTAACCAGACTTAACGAAGAGCCCAACAAGCTGAAACTGAAAGTGGCACCGGGTGAGCCGGAAGAGTTCGTCTACGGCGTGCGCATGCGCCGTTACGAAACACCCGGATACAGCTTCTTCGAAAGCCAGAGCAATCGCAAACGCGCCGAATATTACTATCGGGCGGAGGTCTTCCTTCTCGATGGCGGCCAGAATTATGACGTCATGGAATTTTCAAAGGACGAACTCATTCAGGATGTGCTTGAGCAATATGATCGGCACTTCCAGTATCTTCACGCCATCCGGGCGTAATGCAAAAGGGCAGGCCGCTTACCGAGCGGCCTGCCCTTTTCGATTTGAGCGAAGGGATCACCCTCAGTGATCTTTGGTATCAGGCCATCCGGCGCAAAAGGTTGGTGCGCCAGAAGAATTGGTGAACCAGAACGCCGAGAAGGTGCAGGCCGATCAACGCCCAGAGCAGAACCTTGATCGGCCCGCCATGCAGCTCACCCGCAATATCGTTGCCGAAGTAATATTTGCCGATACCGCTCATCGGCATGACGATGAAAATCGCATAGAAGGCCCAATGCGTGACCTTGGCAACAAGCTTTGCCAGAGGCGGCTCATTGGCAGGCGCCTCCGGCACGCCCTGCACCAGCCGAAGACAGAGGCGCACAAGACAGAGCACCAGAACGGCAATGCCGACATAGGCATGGATATTGGCCGACGCGATATCATCCGGCGTGATCGCCTCACCGTGGCGCATCAACCGGTTCCAGTGTTCCGTGCCGTCGGGAAAGAGAAGGTTGAAGAGGATCAGGAGCGCCATGATCCAGTGAAGCGCCCTCTGCGGAATGCTGTAGCCGATGACGGACGTTGAACCCATGGATTTGCCTTTGCTATTGAACGGTTTGAAACGCCACAATAAAAGCCGCATCCTGAAGAACAAGATGCGGCTTTCAACCTTGCCGAAATATAATGTTCAGCCCCACCCCTGACGGGAGGGCAGAACGGATCCGATTACATATGGATCGGCTTGAAGAAGGTCGCGAGCGCCGCTTCCTTCACCGCTTCCGACATGGTCGGGTGCGCGTGGCAGGTGCGACCCAGATCTTCCGACGAGCCGCTGAATTCCATCAGTACGGAGATTTCCTGGATCATTTCGCCAGCGCCGAAGCCGAGAATGTGGCCGCCGAGAACGCGGTCGGTTTCCTTGTCGGCCAGGATCTTGACGAAGCCATCGGTGACCTGCATGGCGCGTGCGCGGCCATTGGCGGTGAAGGGGAACTTGCCGACCTTGTAGGCGATGCCCGCGGCCTTGAGTTCTTCTTCGGTCTTGCCGACGGAGGCAACTTCCGGCTGGGTGTAGACCACGCCCGGGATGACGTCGTAATTAACGTGGCCGTGCTGGCCGGCGAGGATTTCGGCGAGTGCCACGCCTTCATCTTCTGCCTTATGCGCCAGCATCGGGCCCTTCACCACGTCGCCAATGGCGTAAATGCCGGCAACACTGGTCTTGTAGTGACCGTCGATTTCAACGCGACCGCGGCTGTCGAGCGCAACACCGGCTTCGGCAAGGCCAAGACCGTCGGTGTAAGGCTTGCGACCGGTGGAGATCAGAACCACATCGGCTTCCAGCGTTTCGGCTGCACCGCCCTTGACCGGCTCGAACGTGACCTTCGCGCCAGTGCCAGTCTTTTCGACGGCCGTCACCTTGGCGCCGAGCTTGAAGTCGATGCCCTGCTTGGCAAACAGACGCTGTGCCTGCTTGGACAATTCACCATCCATGCTGCCGAGAATGTTGTCGAGATATTCGACGACAGTCACCTTGGCGCCGAGGCGCTGCCAGACGGAACCGAGTTCAAGACCGATGACACCGCCGCCAACGACGATGAGCTTCTCCGGAACCTTTGGAAGCGCGATTGCACCGGTGGAGGAGACGATGACCTGCTCGTCGAGATCGACCTGAACGCCTGGAATGCCTGCGACATCCGAACCGGTGGCAATCACGATGTTCTTGGTTTCCAGTTCCTGCACCGAGCCGTCCTCAGCGGTGACGGAGACCTTGCCGGCGGACACGACCTTGCCGGTGCCCTGGAAGGCATCGATCTTGTTCTTCTTGAACAGGAAGGCCACGCCATCGACATTGGCCTTCACCACGCCGTCCTTGTGCCCCATCATCTTGTCGAGGTTGAGCGTCGGTGCCGCCACTTCGATGCCGAGGCTGTCCATGCCATGGGCAACATGGGCAAACATTTCCGATGCATGCAACAGAGCCTTGGAAGGAATGCAGCCGACATTGAGGCATGTGCCGCCGTAAGTGGCGCGCTTTTCGACGACGGCGACCTTGAGACCGAGCTGTGCGGCCTTGACCGCGCACACATAACCGCCGGGGCCGGTACCGATAACAACTACATCATAAGCCATTTGATTTCCTTCATTGTTGGGCAGCTATCTGCCGCCGCTCACATTCAATAGAGCGCCCGTCACATAGGACGCCTCGGGCGAAAGGAGGTAGAGAACCGCATCTGCGATCTCGTCTGCAGTACCGGGTCTTTGCATCGGCACGATGGGCGCCAGATCCGTGGCGCGGTTCGGCAGCCCGCCCGATGCATGGATGTCGGTATCGATGATGCCGGGACGAACCGCATTGACGCGAATGCCCTCGCCCGCAACTTCACGCGACAAGCCGATGGTGAACGTATCGACGGCGCCCTTGGAGGCGGCGTAATCCACATATTGGCCGGCACTTCCCAGCACCGCAGCCATGGACGAAATGTTGACGATCGACCCGCCGCGCCCGCCATGCCTGGTGGACATGCGTTTGACCGCCTCGGCTGCGCAACGGATCTTGCCGATGACGTTGATGGCAAACATCCGGTCGAGCCGCTCGCGCGAAAACTCCTCGACGCGGGCCGTCTGATCGACAACACCAGCATTGTTCACCAGCCCGTCGATGCGACCGAAGTGATTGTCCAGCGCCGCGAAGATCGAAGCGATGCCCTCTTCCGTTCCGGTGTCACCCTGCACGATATGGGCAATGCCGCCATCGCGGGCAATATCATCGGCCACGCTCCGTGCCGCAGACTCATTCGTGGCGTAGTTGACGAGCACGCGCCAGCCGCGCTTGGCAGCAAGACGCGCGGTCGCAGCCCCGATACCACGGCTGCCGCCTGTCACGAGAAGAACCGGACCCTCAGTCATCAGCGATCACTCCGCTGCGGCGAGACTGCATGTCAGGCCGCTTTTTCGGTTGCGAGTTTGATGCCGAGCGCAATGAAGACCACGCCGGAGGTGCGGTCGATCCACTGGCTGGCGCGCGCAAAGGCTGCGCGCATGCGCGGCGTCGTCATGAACAGGCTGACGCCGACGAACCATGCAATCAGGCAGCTTGCCATGACGATGCCATAGCCGAACTTGATCATCACCGGCGTGTGAGCATGAACCACCGTCGAGAAGATCGACAGGAAGAAGAAGACAGGTTTCGGGTTCAGCGCATTGGCGGCAAAGCCGAGCGTGAAGGACTTGAGGCCGGACTGTCGCTTATGCGCCGCCGCATTCTCAGAAACCTCAGGCAGCTCCATCTTGCCGGCGCGCAGGGCCTTGATGCCGATATAGATTAGGTAAGCGACGCCAAGCCACTTGACGATATTGAACAGGTAGATCGACTGCGAGATGATCAGGCCAAGACCGAGGATCGTGTAGGTGACGTGGAACATCAGCGACGTGCCGATGCCGAAGCTGGTGATGATGGCCTCACGACGTCCATGCACCATGGCCTGACGCATGACCATGGCAAGGTCGGCACCCGGAGATACGATGGCAAAGGCAAAGATTGCCATCAGGGATGCAAGTTCGATTACATACTGGTGCATGATTGACCGGCCCTTAGAACATCAACACGAAGAACATCAGCAGCAAGCCGATCATCGATCCCACCCAGACGAGCGACCGGATATAAGGGATGCCCATCAGATAAAGCGGGATGTAGATGACGCGGCACACCAGCCAGATCCAGGCGCCGATCAACGCGATACCGGACGGATCGCCCGCCATGATCACGCCGAAGGCAAGAGCGATGAAGGCCGGATAGGTCTCGCGGAAATTGGCCGAAGCGCGCTTGGCGCGTCCGGCAAGCTTGCCGGTGGCCTGGCGCTCGTCATCGCGCGGACCGGCATTCCACTCGCGCCCAAGTTCCTTGGTCGCGATCAGCGCCTGCAACATCACATGCACCACGAGAATCAGAACGCTCAAGCCGATGAGCGGCAGAAAGGGCGACGCGGCGAGAAATGTCGGTTCCAAGAAGGGCGCTCCTGACGGGAATTCAGCGGGATTTCACTTGAAACCCCGCTGAAACGAAAAGCAAGTCGATTAGAGATCGAGAACCAGGCGTTCCGGATCTTCCAGGCTTTCCTTGACGCGGACGAGGAAGGTCACGGCTTCCTTGCCGTCAACGATGCGGTGATCGTAGGAGAGTGCCAGATACATCATCGGACGAATGACGACCTGACCGCCGATGGCGACCGGACGCTCCTGGATCTTGTGCATGCCGAGGATACCGGACTGCGGTGCGTTGAGGATCGGCGAGGACATCAGCGAGCCATAGACACCACCATTGGTGATGGTGAAGGTACCGCCCTGCATGTCGGCCATGCCGAGCGAGCCGTCGCGGGCTGCCTTGGCAAGACGACCAAGTTCCTTTTCGACGCCAGCGATGGAGAGCTGGTCTGCATCGCGGATGACCGGAACGACAAGACCCTTGTCCGTGCCGACGGCCATGCCGACGTGACAATAGTTCTTGTAGATGATGTCGTTGCCGTCGATTTCGGCGTTGACCGCAGGCAGTTCCTTCAGCGCGTGGGTCACGGCCTTGGTGAAGAAGCCCATGAAGCCAAGCTTCACGCCATGCTTCTTCTCGAACACGTCCTTGTAGCGGTTGCGCAGGTCCATAACGGCCTTCATGTCCACCTCGTTATAGGTGGTCAGCATGGCAGCGGTGTTCTGCGCGTCCTTGAGGCGGCGTGCGATCGTCTGGCGCAGACGCGTCATCTTCACGCGCTCTTCGCGAACGGCGTCCTGCTCGGCAGAAACCGGACGCGGTGCAGCAACCGGAGCCGGAGCAGGGGCCGGAGCGGAAACGCCCTTGGCGACAGCCGCCAGAACATCACCCTTCAGAACCTGGCCGCGCTTGCCCGAACCATCGACCTGATCGGCAGAAAGATTGTTTTCAGACAGAAGCTTGCCGGCGGCAGGCGCAGGCGGAACAGAGCCGGAAGCAGAAGGGGCAGGAGCAGCAGCAGCCGGTGCTGCGGCAGGAGCGGGAGCAGCAGGAGCGGCAGCCGGTGCAGGCGCGGAGGTGGCAGCACCAGCGGCACCCTCGGCGATCTGGCCGAGCAGCGCGTCGAGACCGACGGTTTCGCCATTCTGGGCGACGATTTCGGTCAGAACGCCGGAAGCGGGGGCTGGGACTTCAACAGTCACCTTGTCGGTTTCGAGTTCGACCAGCGGCTCGTCAGCCTTGACGGTGTCGCCGACTTTCTTGAACCAGGTGCCGACAGTCGCTTCGCTGACGGACTCACCCAGTGTTGGTACGCGGATTTCAGTGGCCATGTTATCGTTCCGTTATTCAGGTGTCTTTGTTGCGAGGGTCGAAGCGGGAGAGTGGTTACTCTCCCAACGCGTCTTCGAGGAACGCAGCAAGCTGCGCCAGATGCTTGGACATCAGGCCGGTCGCCGGAGAGGCGGCAGCCGGACGGCCCGTGTAACGGACCTTCTGGTACTTGGCGTCGATATGCGCCAGAACCCATTCGAGATACGGGTCGATGAAGGACCACGCGCCCATATTCTTCGGCTCTTCCTGGCACCAGACCATCTCCGCATTGCGGAAGCGCGACAGCTCGTTGATGAGCGCCTTGGCCGGGAACGGATAGAGCTGTTCGATACGCAGCAGGTAGACATCGTCGACACCGCGCTTCTCGCGCTCTTCCAGAAGATCGTAATAGACCTTGCCGGTGCAGAGCACGACGCGACGGATCTTGGAATCCTTCTGCAGCTTGATCGGACCGTCCTTGATGACTTCCGCATCGTCCCACAGCAGACGGTGGAAGGAGGACTCGCCTGCCATTTCCGTCAGCGAAGAGGTTGCGCGCTTGTGGCGCAGCAGGGACTTCGGCGTCATCATGATCAGCGGCTTGCGGAAGTCGCGCTTCACCTGACGGCGCAGAATGTGGAAGTAGTTGGCGGGCGTGGTGCAGTTGGCAACCTGCATGTTGTCTTCGGCGCAAAGCTGGAGGAAACGCTCCAGACGCGCAGAGGAGTGCTCCGGACCCTGCCCCTCATAGCCATGCGGCAGAAGGCAGACGAGACCGGACATGCGAAGCCACTTGCGTTCTCCAGACGAAATGAACTGGTCGAACACCACCTGCGCACCGTTGGCGAAGTCGCCGAACTGGGCTTCCCAGAGGGTCAGCGCAGTCGGACGGGCCAGCGAGTAACCGTATTCGAAACCGAGAACGGCTTCTTCCGACAGCATCGAGTTGATGACTTCGTAACGGGCCTGGGTCGGCGACAGGTTCGCCAGCGGGATGTAACGCTCTTCGGTCTCCTGATCGTAGAGAACCGAGTGACGCTGCGAGAAGGTGCCGCGTTCGCAATCCTGACCGGACAGACGGATCTTGTGGCCATCGACGGCAAGCGAACCGAAGGCAAGCGCTTCAGCCATCGCCCAGTCGATCCCTTCGCCGGTCTCGATCATCTGCGACCGGTTTTCCATGAAACGCTGGATCGTGCGGTGGGCGTTGAAGCCTTCCGGAATGGTCGACAGCTTCTTGCCGATTTCCTTCAGCTGCTTCATCGGCACGCCCGTCTTGCCGCGACGCTGCTCATCGGCATTGTCGGCGGCGCGCAGACCCGACCACTGACCGTCCAGCCAGTCGGCCTTGTTCGGCTTGTAGCTCTGACCGGCTTCGAATTCCTGCTCCAGATGGCCGCGCCAGTCGGCCTTCATCTTTTCGAATTCGCCTTCGTTCATCAGCCCTTCGGCGATGAGGCGGTCGGCATAGATGCGGGCAACGGTCTTGTGACCGCGGATGACCTTGTACATCTTCGGCTGCGTGAACGCTGGCTCGTCGCCTTCGTTATGGCCGAAGCGGCGGTAGCAGAACATGTCGATGACGACAGGCTTGTGGAACTTCATGCGATATTCGGTCGCGATCTTGGCCGCATAGACCACCGCTTCCGGATCGTCGCCATTGACGTGGAAGATCGGCGCTTCGATCATCTTGGCAACGTCGGACGGATAGGGCGACGAGCGCGAGAAGGCCGGGTTCGTCGTAAAGCCGATCTGGTTGTTGATGATGAAGTGCATGGTGCCGGCAACGCGGTGGCCGCGAAGACCGGACAGTCCGAGAATTTCGGCAACCACGCCCTGGCCTGCAAAGGCAGCATCGCCGTGCAGCAGCAGCGGCAGAACCTTGGCGCGCTCGGACAGCGGAATGGTGTCGCCATCCCAGACCTTGGCGAGCTGGTCCTGCTTGGCGCGAGCCTTGCCCATGACCACGGGGTTGACGATTTCCAGATGCGACGGGTTGGCCGTGAGCGACAGATGAACCTTGTTGCCGTCGAATTCACGGTCGGACGAGGCACCGAGGTGGTACTTCACGTCGCCCGAACCTTCGACATCGTCCGGCTTGAAGGAGCCGCCCTTGAACTCGTGGAACACGGCGCGGTGCGGCTTGCCCATGACGTTGGTCAGAACGTTCAGACGGCCACGGTGAGCCATGCCGAGAACGACTTCTTCCAGACCGTCCTGGCCGCCACGCTTGATGATCTGTTCCAGCGCCGGGATCAGCGATTCACCGCCGTCGAGGCCGAAACGCTTGGTGCCCTTGAAGCGCACGTCGAGGAACTGCTCGTAGCCTTCGGCTTCGACGAGCTTCGACAGGATCGCCTTCTTGCCTTCGGCGGTGAAGGCAACGCCCTTGTCGGCACCTTCGATGCGCTCCTGGATCCAGCCCTTTTCGTCGGGGTTGGACATGTGCATGAACTCGACGCCGATGGTGGAGCAGTAGGTGCGCTCCAGAATATCGATCATTTCGCGCACGGTCGCGTATTCGAGGCCGAGCACGTTATCGATGAAAATCTTGCGGTCGTAGTCGCTCTCTTCGAAGCCATAGGACTTCGGAGACAGCTCATTATAATCTTCGACCGCACTTGCAATGCCGAGCGGATCGAGCTTGGCATGCAGGTGGCCGCGCATGCGGTAGGCGCGGATCATCATGATGGCGCGAACGCTGTCACGGGTCGCCTGCAGCACTTCGGCTTCGCTGACGGGCTTGCCGGTCTCAGCGCCCTTGGCTTCGGCCTTGGCCTGAACCTTCTTCTCGATGGCCTTTTCGACCGTCGCCCAGTTGCCGTCGAGTGCGGAAATCAGATCGCCGCCAGCCGGGATCGGCCAGTTGGCGCGCTTCCAGGAGGCGCCCTTGGCCGCCTTCTTCACATCGTCAGGATTGTCGGACAGACCCTTGAAGAAACTCTGCCACTCAGGCGATACTGAGGAGGGGTCCTCTTCGTACCGGGCATAGAGCTGCTCGATATAGGCCGCATTCGCGCCGTCGAGAAACGACGTGATCTGAAACTGCTCGTTGGCTTCTTGCCTTGCCATTGTTTTTTCGCGGACGTGATCGTCCGCCTCCTCAATCCCGTTGATGGTCATTCGCGACCGGTCGCTTGCATTCTTGCCGCTTGAGCATCGCCGGACTCTTCGAAAGAAAATGCCGACCTATTCTCAAGTCTTTGTTTCCCGGTGCTGAACGGTGGAACCGCTCTATGCCTTCACGGAAACGACGTCACGTCTCTATCTTCATGCAGCTTCGGGCAGGCCGCCGTTTCCAGCCCCTGCCCGCTGCCAGATTGTGTCGATCTCAGCCCTTGAGGACTTCGACCAGCGTCTTGCCAAGGCGTGCCGGAGAGGGCGAAACCTTGATGCCCGCTGCTTCCATGGCAGCGATCTTCGATTCTGCATCGCCCTTGCCGCCTGAAACGACAGCACCGGCGTGGCCCATGGTACGGCCCTTCGGCGCGGTACGACCGGCAATGAAGCCAGCCATCGGCTTCTTGCGGCCCTTCTTGGCTTCGTCGATCAGGAACTGGGCTGCATCTTCTTCAGCCGAGCCGCCGATTTCGCCGATCATGATGATCGAGGTCGTGGCTTCGTCTGCGAGGAACATTTCCAGCACGTCGATGAATTCGGTGCCCTTGACCGGGTCGCCGCCGATACCGACAGCCGTCGTCTGGCCGAGGCCTTCATTGGATGTCTGGAACACGGCTTCATAGGTCAGCGTGCCGGAGCGCGAGACGATACCGACCGAACCCTTGCGGAAGATCGAGCCCGGCATGATGCCGATCTTGCATTCTTCCGGCGTCAGGATACCTGGGCAGTTCGGGCCAAGCAGGCGCGAGCTAGAACGGTCGAGGCGAGCCTTGACGCGAACCATGTCTGCCACCGGAATACCTTCGGTGATGCAGGTGATGAACGGGATCTCGGCGTCGATCGCTTCGATGATCGCATCAGCGGCACCTGCCGGCGGAACATAGATCACGGATGCGTCTGCACCGGTCTTTTCCTTGGCTTCGGCAACGGTTGCGAAGATCGGCAGGGTTTCGCCCTTGGAGCCGGTCCAGTTGGTGCCGCCCTTGGAAGGGTGGATACCGCCGACCATCTGCGTGCCGTAATAGGCAAGAGCCTGTTCGGTGTGGAACGTACCGGTCTTGCCGGTCAGGCCCTGCACGAGGATCTTTGTGTCTTTATTGACGAGAATGGACATTAATCAGGATCCTTAAAAATTAGCCGTTGACCGCGGCGACGATCTTCTTGGCAGCATCGTCCAGATCGTCGGCAGCCGTGATGGCGAGGCCGGACTCGTTCAGGATCTTCTTGCCAAGTTCGACATTCGTGCCTTCCAGGCGCACGACGAGCGGAACCTTGAGACCGACTTCCTTCACTGCGGCGATAACGCCTTCAGCAATAACGTCGCACTTCATGATGCCGCCGAAGATGTTGACGAGGATGCCCTCGACCTTCGGGTCTGCGGTGATGATCTTGAAGGCTGCAGCGACCTTCTCCTTGCCAGCGCCACCACCGACGTCGCAGAAGTTTGCAGGCTCTTTGCCGTAAAGCTTGATGATGTCCATCGTTGCCATGGCAAGACCGGCACCATTGACCATGCAGCCGATGTTGCCGTCGAGCGCAACGTAAGCGAGGTCCCACTTGGAGGCTTCGATTTCCTTGGCGTCTTCTTCGGTCTCGTCGCGCAGAGCCTTGACGTCGTCATGGCGGAACAGCGCGTTGCCGTCGAAGGAAACCTTGGCGTCGAGAACGCGCAGATGGCCATTTTCCATGACGATCAGCGGGTTGATCTCGAGGAGCGCCATGTCCTTTTCAACGAAGGCCTTGTAGAGAACCGGGAAGAGCGACTTGGCGTCTTCGGCAGCAACGCCGTCGAGAGCAAGCGCGCTGGAGATCTTGGCAACGTCGTCAGCCGTCACACCGGCCTCCGGGTCGATCGCGATCGTGTGGATCTTCTCAGGCGTGTCGTGTGCAACCGCTTCGATGTCCATGCCGCCTTCAGTCGAAACGACGAAAGCAACCTTGCCGACGGAACGGTCGACGAGCAGCGAGCAGTAGAGTTCGCGAGCAATGTCGGCACCGTCTTCGATGTAGAGGCGGTTGACCTGCTTGCCGGCTTCACCGGTCTGAGCCGTTACCAGCGTGTTGCCGAGCATGTCCTTGGCGTGCGCCACGACTTCCTCGATGGACTTTGCCAGGCGAACGCCGCCCTTCGCGTCAGGACCGAGTTCCTTGAACTTGCCCTTGCCGCGGCCACCAGCATGGATCTGGCTCTTGACCACGTAGAGCGGGCCGGGAAGCTGCTTGGCGGCAGCTTCGGCTTCTTCGACCTTGAGGATGGCAACCCCTTCGGCAACCGGCGCACCATAGCCCTTCAGAAGAGCCTTGGCCTGATATTCATGAATATTCATGGGTTATTCCCTGTTTGCAGCCAGAAAGGCGATTACTTCAGCGACGGAGCGATGTTGACGCAGGCTTCGCAAAGACCGGCAACGGCACCGACGGACTTCTGGAAGGCCGCCTCTTCTTCTTTGTTGAGCTCGATCTCGATGATGCGCTCGATACCGCCTGCGCCGATAACCGTCGGAACGCCGACATACATGTCGTTGACGCCGTACTGGCCGGAGAGATAGGCGGCAGCAGGCAGAACGCGCTTCTTGTCCTTGAGGTAGGATTCAGCCATCTCGATGGCGGAAGCGGCAGGTGCGTAATAGGCGGAACCGGTCTTCAGGAGACCGACGATTTCCGCACCGCCATCACGGGTGCGCTGAATGATCTGCTCGAGACGCTCTGCGGATACCCAGCCGAGCTTGACGAGGTCGGTCAGCGGAATGCCGGCAACGGTGGAGTAACGGGCAAGCGGCACCATCGTGTCGCCGTGGCCGCCGAGAACGAAAGCGGTGACGTCTTCAACCGACACGTTGAACTCTTCGGAGAGGAAGAGGCGGAAGCGGGCGCTGTCGAGAACGCCAGCCATGCCGACGACCTTGTTCTTCGGCAGGCCGGAGAACTTCTGCAGAGCCCAGACCATGGCGTCGAGCGGGTTGGTGATGCAGATCACGAAAGCATTGGGGGCATACTTCTTGATACCCGCGCCAACCTGTTCCATCACCTTGAGATTGATGCCGAGAAGATCGTCACGGCTCATGCCAGGCTTGCGGGCAACGCCTGCGGTGACGATGCAAACGTCTGCACCTTCGATGGCAGCGTAGTCGGACGCGCCGGTGAGCTTTGCGTTGAAGCCTTCGACCGGGCCGGACTGGGCAATATCCAGACCTTTGCCCTGCGGAATACCGTCAGCAATATCGAAGAGGACGATATCGCCCAATTCCTTCAGGCTGGCGAGATGCGCCAGCGTGCCGCCGATCATGCCAGAACCAATAAGTGCAATCTTTTTGCGAGACATCGAATGCTTCCTCTTAAGCTTCAACTCAATTTTCCGCAGACAGACTGCGGCTGAAATTGTCGCACTCGGCTTAGACGCATTGGCCAAAAATGGCAACCGATTCTTTCAGAGCAAGGTTTTTCAATCGTTTAGATGCAAAAATTCTTACGTAAACGTAATATATTATGTCATTAAAGCGTCACGCTACATGACGCTTTTCGTTGTGCAGCGCGAGATAGTCGGCGCTGCGCATCTCAAACAGTCGCGAGGCCGTGCGATCAAACTCGAAACCTTCGGTGCCCTTTCTGGTTCCCAGAAGCTCCTCCGGCATGGCCGCGGCGGACGCGAAGAGCCGAACGGTGTGATCGTAAAGCGCATCGATCAGGATAATGAAACGCTTGGTCTCATTACGGCGGTCCGCGCTCAGCATCGGGATATGGTCTATGAGGACGGTATCGAAACGGTCGGCAATGGCCAGAAAATCGGACGCGCCGAGCGGCTTTTCGCAAAGATCGCGGAAGGTGAAGCGCGCCACCCTTCCTGCTGCGCGCGGTACGATAATGGAGCGCCCCTTCATCTCGATTTCCACCGGCCCGACGCTCTGTCCGGCGGTCAGATGATGCCAGGCCATGTCCATCGCCTGGTCGGCAGCGCCATCGAGCGGCGTCACGTAGACGGGCAGGCTCTTCACCTTCTCCATGCGGTAGTCGATCGGGCTATCGAGCGAAACGACTTCGACATTCTCTTTCAGGAGATCGATGAAGGGCAGGAAGAGACCGCGATTGAGGCCGTCCTTATAGAGATTGTCCGGCACGACATTGGAGGTCGTGACCAGCGTACAGCCATTGGCGAAGAGCTCGGTGAAGAGCCTTGCCAGGATCATCGCGTCGGCAATGTCGGTCACGGTGAATTCGTCGAAGCAGAGCAGTTCGGCTTCGACAAGCAATTGCGCGGCGACCGGCGGAATGGGGTCGGCCTGCTTGGTCTGGCCGCTCTTCAGCTTCTGCCGATGGGCGTGCACACGATTATGCACATCGGCCATGAATTCATGGAAATGGCAGCGGCGCTTTTTCTCCACCGGCGCCATCTGGAAGAACATGTCCATCAGCATCGTCTTGCCGCGCCCGACGCTGCCATGGACATATAGCCCTTTGACGGACGGCGAAGAGGCGGCCTTGCGGGCGAACATCCAGCCAAGCGCGCTCTTCTTCTTGGCGGGCTTGCGCAGTTTCAGGTCGGAGAGGATTCTGTCGAGATGGGCCGCAACGCCGAGTTGGGCGGCATCGGCCTTCAACTCGCCGGACGCCGTCAATGCGTTGAGTTGCTCAACGACACTATGGTTATAGTCCGGCACTCGCTGCATGGAGAAAGACCCCGCGCGCGAAGCGCACGTCGCTCGAAGCGGACGCGCGCTCCCCGTCGATCTGTTATCGGCTGAGACTCAGAGGCTGGCCGTTATTGGTCGTACCGTCGTAACGGGCATCGGAGGTCTTGTAGACGCGACCGATCGTATCGCCAGCACGGTTCTTGAACTGGACCATCTTGCCCGAGACTTCCCAGGAGCCCATGGACGTCAGGTCGCCGGTGCAACCGCGCGTGCCGCCACGAGAGCCGCTGCCGAGATTGGTGAGCGTCAGGAACATGTCGCAATTGGCGCCGCCATTGGACACACGCCAGTTGCCGACCATCGATTCCTTGGTCACATCCAGAGCCGTCGTCGGAGCACCCGCTGCGATATTGGCGCTGCCGGGCGGCGTTGCCGTCGGAGCGGTCGGGAACTGGGAAGAACCACCGGGAGGAGGAAGCGCGCCGGACTGGACGGATGGAACAGGCTGCGCCTGAAGCGGCGGCGTGTAGCCCGGACCCGCGTTCGAATTGCTGCTGTAATCGTAAGAGGTACGCTGGCAACCGGCGAGGCCGATAACGACCGCAAGGCCCGTCACCACATATCTAACTTGCATCTCAAGCTCCCGATTCTCGTCGCTTCGGAAAATTCATGGTTACACAAAGCGGCTGAATTATTACCAAAGCCTTAGCTAAGGCAAGACGCGGCAACGATAATTGCCATTTCAACGGCATTTTAGGAAAATTCTTCGCCGCTTCGCGACAAAGAAGCCGCGACCTGTGGCCGCGGCTTGTCAACGTTGTGAGCGATCAAGCGTTCATCAGACGCGACGCTCGACCATCATCTTCTTGATCTCGGCAATCGCCTTGGCAGGGTTCAGACCCTTGGGGCAGGCTTGCGCGCAGTTCATGATGGTGTGGCAGCGATACAGGCGGAAAGGGTCTTCGAGGTTGTCGAGACGCTCGCCCGTTGCTTCGTCGCGGCTGTCGATCAGCCAGCGATAGGCCTGCAGCAGAACGGCTGGACCAAGATAACGGTCGCCATTCCACCAATAGCTGGGACAGGAGGTGGAGCAGCAGGCGCACAGGATGCACTCGTAAAGACCATCCAGCTTCAGGCGGTCTTCGTGGCTCTGCTTCCATTCCTTGGCAGGTGGCGGAGACACCGTCTTCAGCCATGGCTCGATGGAGCGGTGCTGTGCGTAGAAGTTCGACAGATCCGGCACCAGATCCTTGACCACCGGCATATGCGGCAGAGGATAGACCTTCACCGTGCCGTTGATCTCTTCCATGCCCTTGGTGCAGGCCAGCGTATTCGTGCCGTCGATATTCATCGCGCAGGAACCGCAAATGCCTTCGCGACAGGAACGGCGAAGCGTCAGCGTCGGATCGATCTTGTTCTTGATGTACAAAAGCGCATCGAGAACCATCGGGCCGCAATCATCGATATCGATGTAATAGGTATCGATACGTGGGTTCTGGCCGTCGTCAGGGTTCCAGCGGTAGATCCGGTATTCGCGAACATTCTTCGCGCCTGCCGGCTTCGGCCAGACCTTGCCTTCGGTCATCTGAGAGTTTTTGGGGAGAGCAAGTTCAACCATGTCCAATACCTCTCAAATCAATAGACGCGGGCTTTTGGCTCGATCTTTTTGGGATCGATGCCATCGGCGATGAGTTCGGTGTGAACCGGACGGTAGTCGAGCTTGACGTCGCCCGCTTCGCTGACCCAGGCCAGCGTGTGCTTGCGCCAGTTGACGTCGTCGCGGCCGGCGAACGGACCATCGGTATAGTCCTCGCGTGCGTGCGAGCCGCGGCTTTCCTTGCGGGCTTCCGCGCCGTAGACCGTGGTGATGGCGTTGGCCATCAGGTTTTCCAGTTCCAGCGTTTCCACCAGATCGGAATTCCACACCATCGAACGGTCGGTCACCTTCACATCCGGAAGTTCCTTCCAGATGGCGGAGAGACGCTGGCAGCCATTGGCAAGCGATTCCTGCGTGCGGAACACGGCGGCGTCTTCCTGCATGGCACGCTGCATCTTGTCGCGAAGCACCGCCGTCGGTGTGCTGCCATTGGCGTTGCGCAGGCGGTCGAAGCGATCCATGATCTTGTCGCAGGCGACCGTGTTGAGCGCCGGAACCGGCTCGTCGCGGTTGATGACCTGGGCCGCGCGGATAGCAGCGGCGCGACCGAAGACCACAAGGTCGATCAGCGAGTTGGAGCCGAGACGGTTTGCACCGTGAACCGAGGCGCAGCCTGCTTCGCCCACGGCCATCAGGCCAGGTGCGATGCGACCGGGGTTTTCGCTATCGGCGTTCAGCACTTCGCCCCAATAGTTGGTCGGAATGCCGCCCATATTGTAGTGAACGGTCGGCAGAACCGGGATCGGCTCGCGCGTCACGTCCACGCCTGCGAAGATCTTGGCGCTTTCGGAAATGCCCGGAAGACGCTCATGCAGAACCGCCGGATCGAGGTGATCCAGGTGCAGGAAGATGTGGTCCTTGTTCTTGCCCACACCTCGGCCTTCGCGGATTTCCATGGTCATGCAGCGGGACACGACGTCACGCGATGCAAGATCCTTGGCCGATGGCGCATAGCGCTCCATGAAGCGCTCGCCCTCGGAGTTGACGAGATAGCCGCCTTCGCCGCGTGCGCCTTCAGTGATCAGGCAGCCCGCGCCGTAAATGCCGGTCGGGTGGAACTGAACGAATTCCATGTCCTGAAGCGGAAGGCCGGCACGTGCGATCATGCCGCCGCCATCGCCCGTGCAGGTATGCGCGGAGGTGGCGGAGAAATAGGCGCGGCCGTAACCGCCGGTCGCCAGAACGACCATCTTGGCGGCGAAACGGTGAATGGTGCCGTCGTCGAGGTTCCAGGCAACGACGCCGGTGCAACGGCCGTCATCCGACATGATGAGGTCGAGCGCGAAATACTCGATGAAGAATTCGGCATTGTTGCGCAGCGACTGGCCATAAAGCGTGTGCAGAATGGCGTGGCCGGTACGGTCGGCGGCAGCGCAGGTGCGCTGTACCGGCGGGCCTTCGCCATAGTTCTGCATGTGGCCGCCGAACGGGCGCTGGTAGATCTTGCCTTCGGCGTTACGCGAGAAGGGCACGCCGTAATGCTCGAGCTCATAGACCGCCTTTGGCGCTTCCATGGCGAGATACTGCATGGCGTCCACGTCGCCGAGCCAGTCGGAACCCTTGACGGTGTCGTAAAGGTGCCACTGCCAACAGTCGGGCGTCATGTTGACGAGCGAGGCGGCAATGCCACCCTGCGCCGCAACGGTGTGCGAACGGGTTGGGAAAACCTTGGTGATGCAGGCGGTCTTGAAGCCCTGCTCGGCCATGCCGAGCGTGGCGCGCAGACCAGCGCCGCCGGCACCCACGACGATAACGTCATAAGAGTGGTCGACGTAAGTATAGGCCTTGCCGTTCTGGGAGGGTGAACTGTTCGATGCCATGACGGATTATCCTGCGAATGCGATTTTCAGAACGGCGAAGAGACAGAGACCGCCGACGGCCACCGCGAAGAAGGTGTTCAGCATCAGAAGAACCAGCTTCGGAACTTCCGCATGCACATAGTCCTCGATGATGACCTGCATGCCGAGCTTCATGTGAATGAGGCCGGAAACGACGACGAGCGCCATGATCACTGCAACGAGCGGGTTCGACAGAGCCGAAACGACAACCTCATAGGGTGCGCCGCCATACATGACCAGAAAACCGACGAAGAAGATCAGAAGCGGCACGTTGGCAACGGCCGTCACGCGCTGGCGCCAAAAATGCTCGGTGCCTTCCTTGGCGGAGCCGAGACCGCGAACCTTGCCGAGAGGGGTGCGCATATCCATGATGTTATCTCCTTAGCGCACGATCAGGGCGACAACCCAGATCAGCGCGGTCAGACAGATCGAAACGACGAAAGACGCCTTGGCGAGCTTCGTGGTAAAATGCTTCTCGAAACCATGGCCGAGATCCCACATGAAGTGGCGAAGTCCGCCGAGCATGTGGTGAACCAGCGCCCAGGTATAGCCGATCAGGATCAGCTTGCCGATCAGCGAGCTCATGGCCCATTGGACCCAGGCATAAGCGTCGACGCCAGAGGCGGTCGCAATCAGCCACCAGGCAACCAGAAGCGTGCCGAAATATAACGCGCCGCCCGTAATGCGGTGCACGATGGACGCAACCATCGTCGGAATGAGCTTGTAGACTTGAAGATGCGGCGACAAAGGCCGATTGTTTGTCGTGTTCGCCATATGAACCTCACGGCGTTTCCTGGCGCCGATGATAGCCGGGCGCCCCCAAACAACGCACATGACGAAAGAATGTGCATTGCACCAAGCGCGACCTTTAATCGCACGAGGCCATCCCGACAAGTACAATCGGCGACCGTTTTGAATTTAATCGATTGTGATCTAGAAATTCCATGCGATTCTCTGGATCGAAAATAAAATGTCGAGCGTTTCCAAACGTCAACTTTCTAATTAATTTACGTAAACGTAAAACAAGAACCGCCTTTCCGATCAAACGGGAAGCTTAAAAACTGGATGGAGAAGATCATGTTCAAGCAGGCATCGTGGATCATTCCAGCCCTCCTGATCGCCATTGGTTGCCCCTCTTTGGCAACCGCAAACGACTATCATCGAAACCACAGTTACGACCGCGCTTACGGCTATTCGCAGCCCTCCGTGGTCGGCGGCTACGGCTTGCCATCCTATGTCAGAGGCATCGGCACCTATGCGGGCGGACTGACGGCAGCGCGGTTTCCGGGCAACGGCAACTACTTCTACGCCCAGAGCGGCGGCGCCTATCTGCCGGATGATTATCGTCGAAGCACCGTCGAGCCGCGCATCATCCACGTGAACCAGCGCACCTTCAATGACAGCTGCCATTATGAAGCGGGCGTGTGCGTCATCCGCCCCTAAGGGCATTCGAGGAATCAGGACAGACGCCAGACCGTCGTCTGCTTGACTTCGCTATCCTCCAGCGCCCGCGTCACCGGCACCTGATAGGTGGCGCAGGCGGTAAGCCTGGTTTTCGGCAGATAGGCACGGCCCGGATCCCCGACCAGAACCGCAACGCCCTTGGACGTGAGGGCTGAGAACCATGGGATCAGCGCATCGGCAAATCCCTTGTCGTAAAACACGTCGCCAGCGAGCAGCACGTCGGCGTCGATATCCTTGCCGATGACATCGTCCGAGATCACGTCGATCGTCACCCCGTTGACGGCAGCGTTCAGCATCACCGCACTCTTTGCCCACGGATCGATATCGACAGCCAGTACGGAGGCTGCACCGGCGAGAGCGGCGGCAATCGCCACCATGCCGGAACCGCTGGCAAAATCGACCACGCGCTTGCCGCGCACCACATCCGGGTTATCGAGAATGTAGCGCGCCAGGCCCTGCCCGCCCGCCCAGGCGAAAGCCCAGAAGGGTGGCGGCAGGCCGATCTCTTCCAGCTCTTCTTCCGTCTTCAACCACAGATCATGCGCTTCGCTTGCCAGATGAAGGCGAAGCTCCGGCACATGCGGTGGTGCCATGATGCTGGTATTGGCGCGGATGAAGTCGTCTGGCGCGGTCTTCAACGGTTGGATCAGTCTGGCGAGCGCGGTGGCTTATCGACGCCTGCCATGTGGCAGACTTCCAGATATTCCTCTTCCGTCACCGGCTGGACGGAAAGCCGCATGGAAGTAACGAGCGACATGTCGGCAAGCTTCGGGTTGGCCTTCACTGCCTTCAACGTGACCGGCTTCGGCACATCGCAGACGGCCTTGATGTGCACGCAGTCCCAGCGCGCATCGCCCTCTGCAGAGGAATCCGGCTTGGACAACTCGCAGACCTCGACGATGCCGACGACTTCCAGCCCCTCATTGGAGTGGTAGAAGAAACCCTTGTCGCCAAGCTTCATGGCCCGCATGTTGTTGCGTGCCTGATAGTTGCGCACGCCGGTCCACTCCTCGCCAGCCTCGCCCTTGGCCTTCTGCTGTTCCCAGGACCAGGTGTCGGGTTCGGATTTGAATAGCCAGTAATTCGCCATGTCGCGCCTTGTCCTTACGCAGCCGGATTGTTGAAGACCCAATTATAGGGCTTCACATCGACGCTTTCGAACAGGCCTGCCTTGGCATAAGGGTCGGCATCGGCAAGGGCGCGTGCGGCATCGATATCGGCGGCTTCGACGATCACCAGGCTGCCATTCGGCTTGCCGTCCGCATCCAGAAACGGGCCAGCGATCTTCAGCGTGCCTTCGGAGTTGAGCTTGTTCAGATGCTCCAGATGCGCGGGGCGGGTGTCCATACGCACATTCAAATGGCCAGGCTTATCCTTGCAGATAAAGGCAAACAGCATTGTCTTCTCCTCATGTCGCCCAGTCCCTATTCGGTGGTGATGGGCCGTGTCATCAATTGTCGCATGGCGGTGCGAATGTCCAGCCGCCCGTCGATGATCGCCGCAACGGCATCGGTGACGGGCATATCGATCTTATGGTCGGCGGCAAGCCGGGACGCAACGGAGGCGGCGTAAGCGCCCTCCACCAGCCCGCCGTGAAAGGCCGATGGTGCGTCCCCCTGCCCCAGCGAAATGCCGAAGCGCAGATTGCGCGACTGGTGGCTGGTGGCGGTCAGGACAAGATCGCCGAGACCGGAAAGCCCGCGTACCGTGTCCGCCTGCCCGCCGACAGCAACGATCAGCCGCGACATTTCCGCAAGCCCGCGCGCAATCAGCGCCGCACGCGCCGATTCACCCAGCCCCGCCCCTTCGACAATACCAGCAGCAATCGCCAGCACATTCTTCAGCGCACCGCCAAGCTGCACGCCGATACGGTCGGTCGACGCATAGAGCCGGAAGGTCTGGCCGGAAATGGTTTGCGCCAAGTGCTCCGCCAGTGCGGCATCGCTGGCTGCAACCGCCATGGCTGTCGGCAGCCCCTTGGCGATATCGGCAGCGAAGCCCGGCCCGGAAAGCACAGCTACGGGGTGCGATGGCAGTTCCTTTTCCAGCACATCCGTCAGCAACTGGCCGGAAGAACGATCAATGCCCTTGGCGAGGGTCATCACCACGGCATCCTTGGCCAGGTAAGGACCGTATTGGCGCGCCGCATCCGCCTGCGCCTGCGAGGGCATGGCGAAAAGCACGATGCCGGCATTGCGCAGCACTTCGGGTTCGGCGGAATATTTCAACGCATCGGGAAGCGCGATTCCCGGCAGTGCTGCATCATGCACGCCATCCGCCTGCAGGTCAGCCATCAATGAGGGATCGCGGCCAAGGAGCGTCACGTCGTGGCGGTTTTCCAGCGCGATCACCACCGCGATGGCCGTGCCGAAAGCACCGGAGCCGATGACGACGATGGTCTCGCGCTTGCTCATGCCTTGGCTCCGCGCTTGCCAAAACCGATCAGTGTCTTCGCATCCGCATCGAGCGGCCAGCGCGAGCGTGGCTGCGTGTCGAGACTGTCCGGCTCCATACCTTCTGCCATACGCTCGAGCCCCGCCCAGGCGATCATCGCAGCATTATCGGTGCAGAGCGACAGCGGCGGTGCGATGAAGCGGAAGCGGTGCTTGTCGCAAAGCGCCTGCAAGGTGCCGCGCAGCTCCTGATTGGCGGCGACACCACCGGCGACGACGAGCGCCGGACCACCCTCCACGCTCGGGAAGGTTTCTGTAAAACGCTGAAGCCCGCGGCCGATCCGGTCCTGCAATGTGCGCGATACCGCCTTCTGGAAGGAGGCGCAGATATCGGCAATGTCCTGATCTGTAAGCGGGGCGATGGCAGTGGCTGCCTGCCGCACGGCCGTCTTCAGACCGGAAAAGGAGAAATCGAGCCTTGCCTCACCCACCATCGGGCGCGGCAGGGGGAAGCGATCGGGATTGCCATTCTTCGCCGCTTTCTCGACCGCCGGTCCACCAGGATAGGGCAGGCCAAGCAGCTTGGCCGTCTTGTCGAAGGCTTCGCCGAGCGCATCGTCGATGGTCGTTCCCCAACGCTCATATTGGCCGACACCGCGCACCAGAATCAGCTGGGTGTGGCCGCCGGAAACAAGCAGCATCAGATAGGGAAAGGAAAGCCCGTCGGTCAGCCGCGCCGTCAGCGCGTGGCCTTCCAGATGGTTGATGGCGTAAAGCGGCTTGTTCGCGGCCTTCGCGATTGCCTTGCCGGTCATCAGCCCGACGATCAGCCCACCGATCAGGCCCGGCCCCGAAGTGGCCGCGATCGCGTCGATCTCTTTGAGGCTCACGCCAGCCTTGGCGAGCGCTTCCTCGATCAGCGTATCGAGGGCTTCCACATGGGCGCGGGCGGCGATCTCCGGTACCACGCCACCATAGGCGCTGTGTTCTTCCAGCTGCGACAAAACGACGTCGGAGACGATCTCGCCACGGCCGTCAGCATGCCGAACCACCACGGATGCAGCGGTTTCGTCACAACTGGTCTCTATGCCGAGGATACGAAGAAAGGGGGTCATCAGCCGGTTCGTTGATTGCGGTGCTTTTGAAACTTAGGTACGAACACCTCCGGTAACAACGGATAGATGCGGATGCAAACAAAACCTTTCCGAATAGGCACGCGCGGTAGTCCGCTGGCACTGGCGCAGGCGTTCGAAACGCGCGACCGGCTGGCGGCGGCGCATGATTTGCCGCCGGACATGTTCGAGATCGTGCCGCTCGCGACCAAGGGCGACCGCATGACCGACCGCCCTCTATCCGAAATCGGCGGCAAGGGCTTGTTCACCGAAGAGCTGGAAGCGCAACTCCTCTCCGGCGATCTCGACTTTGCCGTTCACTCGTCCAAGGACATGGCGACCAGGCTGCCGGACGGTCTGGAGCTTCGCGCCTTTCTGCCGCGCGAAGACGTGCGCGATGCCTTTATCGGCAGAACCGCACCTCGCCTGCTGGAACTGCCGCACGGCGCCATCGTCGGCTCGGCGTCGCTTCGCCGTCAGGCTCTTATCCGTCGCCTGCGCCCGGACCTTGAGGTCATCATTTTCCGCGGCCTGGTCGATACGAGACTGCGCAAGCTGGCGGAAGGCCAGGCGGACGCCACCTTGCTTGCCTTTGCCGGTTTGAAGCGGCTGAACAAGGACGACGTGCCGACGGAGTTGTTGGACCCGAAGGCATTCCCCCCTGCCCCGGCGCAAGGCGCCATCGGCATCGAGTGTCGCATCGGCGATAGCCGGATTCAGGATCTGCTTTCGGCCATCAATGACGAGCCGACCTATGATGCGGTGATGTGCGAGCGCGCCTTTCTGGCAGCACTCGATGGCTCCTGTCGCACGCCTATTGCGGGCCTTGCCACCTGTCATGGTGAGGACCTGCATTTCCACGGCCTCATCCTCACACCGGATGGGCAGACCGAACATGCCGTCGAAGTTTCCGGCAAGCTTGCCGATGCCGAAATGTTGGGCCGTCAGGCCGGTGAAAAGGTGAGGGACGCCGCCGGTCCCGGCTTCTTCGAAAGCTGGGCTTAAGCCATGCGCGTCGTCGTGACCCGTCCAATGCGTTCGGGGCAGAAGACGGAAACGCTTTTGCAGGAGCGCGGCCATGAGCCGATCCTGCTGCCACTGACCGAAGCGATGCACAAGGCGGAAGCCGCAAGAGAGTTGCTGGCGCGCGAACCCGATGCCCTGGCCGTCACCAGCGCCGAAGCCTTCCGCGCACTGAAGGCATCCGGCATCGATCTGTCCAGCCATATCGACCGCCCGCTTTTTGCCGTGGGTGCAGCGACCGCCGAGGCGGCAAGAGAGAGCGGCTTTAAGACCATTATGATCGGCGATGGAGATGGTACGGCACTCGCCCATCTGGTGAAGACAACACTGGTACCCATCGCCCAAGCATCAGCGGCGAACAGCAGGCACCTGCTCTATCTTGCCGGGCGGCCACGCGAGGGCGGTTTTGAAACCGCGCTCACGAACAGTGCGATCAGGCTGGATGTTGCGGAGATTTACGAGATGCAGCCGGTCTTGTGGGAAAGGCCAGCTTTGCGAGCCGCGCTCGACCCCAAGCCGGGTGCGGTTCTCCTCTATTCACGCGAGACCGCCCGGATCTTCTTTGACCTTGTCGATACACATGATCTGGCGCCAGCGCTCAGCGCGTGCCGCTTCATCTGCATCAGCGAAAAGGTTCTGGACGTCGTACCGACACCGCATCGCAGTCGCGCCGTGGCAAGCGCCACGCCAAGCGAACACGCAATGTTGCAGCTTCTGGACGGCGGCACTGGAACCTAATTCCCTTTCGCCTCTTTCCTTTGCCACCATCACTGACTAGGTTTGGAGCGTGGCGACAAACGATCCCGTCTTCCCGAAAGGTGGTACGTCGCCACCGCGACCGAGGAATAGACACGACTAAAATGAGGTTGTCATGGTATCCGGAAAGCCGCCACGCCACTCCAAATCCAAGACCGAGCCGGTCACGATCGATCTGGACGCCAAAGACGTGACGGATGTCAGCGCCGCCAAGCCATCCACGCCTGCGGATACGACGCCGATAAACACATCGAGTGACGCAGAGCCGCTAGCGGAAACGGGCACTTCCGAGCCCGCAAAGACGGCAACCAGCGCAGCAGACAATGCGAAAGTCGAGAACCCAAAGCCCATCTGGGACCAGCCAACCAAATCGCCAATCGAGCCTGAGCCGAATGTCGGCAAGCAGGACGCAGCCGGCAAAGACGAAGGCCCGGCAAAGACGGACGCGACCGTGAAGCAGGAGCCACCGAAAACCGCATCGGCAGCAGCCTCCTCGGCCACCTCGTCTGCCGCATCGAGCAGCGCTGCCGACAGCGCTAAAACAACATCGAGCACCTTCGGGAAGGACGCTCCCAAGAGCGAACCCTTCAAGCCACAGACCACGGCATCCACATCCTCCAGCGCATCATCCGCAAGCAAGCCTTCGGCGACCACCACATCGACATCGCGCGAGACGAAGCCGCAGAGCAATTCCGGCCTGATTGCCGCAGGCATTGTCGGCGGCCTGATTGCGCTTCTCGCCGCAGGCAGCATGCAATATGCGGGCGTCCTGCCCTCCGCTTCAGCCGATGGCGGTTCGTCGTCGGAATTGGCTGCCTTGAAATCGCAGGTAACCAGCCTCCAGCAGCAGATGGCAAACGCGCCAAAGGCACAAACGGCAGATACCTCCGCGCTTGAGCAGCGTATCGCCGCGCTGGAAAGCTCCACCGCATCCGGCGGCGAGGCGAGCGCGAAAATCTCGCAGCTCGAGAACACGATTTCGACATTGCAATCCGAACGGGCCGCGGAAGGCCAGACCATCGCATCGCTGACACAGCGCCTTGACGCGGCGGAAGCCAAGATCAACGAGCCGCGCGACGATGTCGAAGTGGCGCGCGCTATCGCCTCGGCAGCACTCAAGGCGGCAATCGACCGTGGCGGTCCTTTCCTCACCGAGCTCGACACGCTCTCCAAGGTAACGCCCGACGATCCGGCGATCCAGTCTCTGCGTCCCTTCGCCAATACCGGCGTTCCGACCCGTGCGGAACTGGTGCGTCGTTTCCCCGATGTCGCCAACGCCATGCTGACCGCTCTTCGCCCGACCGACCCGAATGAAGGCATTTTCGACCGTTTGGCCAACAGCGCCATGTCGCTGGTCAAGGTACGCCCGGTCGGCAATATCGAGGGCGAAGGCCCGGAAGCAAAGATCGCCCGTATGGAAGACAAGCTGCAAAATGGCGACCTGAAGGGCGCGGCGCTTGAATGGGATGCTCTTCCGGACGCGGCCAGGACGGCGTCGGCTGATTACAAGAAGTCACTCGATGCCCGTATTCAGGTTGAAGATCTCGTGAATAGTACATTGAACCGCGCTGTCAGCAGCACAGGCCAGCAGGGGTAAGACAATGACCAGAATCGTTAGCTTCGTCGTCATCGTCCTTCTCATTGCCGTCGGCTTTGCCTGGCTGGCGGATCGTCCCGGCGTACTCGCCATCACCTGGCAGGGCCAGTTGATCGAAATGAGCCTGTTGGTCGCTGCCACGCTTGTCGGCGGCCTCATAGCAGCGATCATGCTTTTGTGGTGGATGATCAGCACGCTGTGGAATTCACCCCATGCCGCACGCCGCTATTTCCGTGCCCGCAAGCGGGACCGCGGCTACCAGGCACTGTCGACAGGACTGATTGCAGCCGGTGCCGGTAATGCCTTACTCGCCCGCAAGATGACGGCCAGAACACAAGGCCTGCTCAGCGCGGACCAGGAGCCCCTCATCCATCTGCTGGAAGCCCAGGCCGATCTTATCGAAGGCAAGTATGATGCCGCACGCCGCAAGTTCGAGGCGATGGCGAACGATCCGGAAACACGCGAACTTGGCCTGCGCGGGCTCTACATCGAAGCCCGCCGTCAGGGCGCGCATGAGGCAGCCCTGCAATATGCCGAGGACGCTGCACGAAACGCGCCCTACCTACCTTGGGCAGCGCAAGCGACGCTGGAAAGCAAATGCCGCAGCGGCGAGTGGGATGATGCGATCCGCCTGCTCGACCAGCAGAAGGCCGCCCACGTCATCGAGCGCGGCGAGGCTGAACGCCTAAAGGCCGTGCTTCTGACGGCGAAGGCGGAAGAGAAGTTCGAAAGCGACCCCAAAGGTGCGCGCGACGACGCCAAAGCTGCACTGAAGCTCTCCAAGGCGCTCGTCCCTGCGGCACTCGTCGCGGCAAAATCCTATCTCCGCGAAGACAATCTGCGCAAAGCAGCCGCTGTTCTGGAGCCGGTGTGGAAGGCCGAGCCACATCCGCAGATCGCCGAGCTTTATGTCCGCGCCCGCAGCGGTGACACGGCTATCGACCGGCTGAAGCGGGCCGAGCGGTTGGAGAGCCTGAAGCCCAACAATATCGAGTCGCTCTTTGCCGTGGCGCAGGCGGCATTGGCTGCGCACGATTTCGACAAGGCGAGATCCAAGGCGCAAGCTGCGGCCCGCATTGCACCACGCGAAAGCATCTTCCTGCTGCTTGCCGATATCGAAGAGGCCGAGACCGGCGACCAGGGCCGTGTGCGCCACTGGATGGCGCAGGCGCTGCGCGCACCGCGCGACCCGGCCTGGGTAGCGGACGGCATCGTTTCGGAAAAGTGGCATCCTGTTTCGCCGGTCTCCGGTCGTCTCGATGCCTTCGAATGGAAGGCGCCCTTCGGCCAGCTGGAAGGCCCGGTTGAAGATGTGAGCGTCGATAGCGCGCTGGCATCGCTGCCGGATGTCGCAAAGCCTGAAATCCGCGAGCGGGTGATCGAAATCCCCGTTCCAGTAAAGGCAGAGCCTGTGAAGACCGAGGCGAAGCCACACATCGATCCAAAGGTTGAGCCCAAAGTCGAGACGAGGACCCCGGTTCATCCCGTTGTCGAACCGCCGAAGCAGAAGGTCCAATCAAGTGAACCAAAGAAGGCCGCACCCTCGGCAAAAACGGAGGAAGCTGTGCCCTTTTTCGGCGGCGCGCCGGATGATCCCGGCGTGAAGACAGCAGAGGGTGCCCCTCTTGCCGAGCCGGTCAAGCCTGTGAGCCAGACGTCCAAGGCGCCTGCGCCAAAAACCACAGTGACGGGAAAAAGTGAGGAAGCCGTTCCCTTCTTCGGCGGTTTGCCGGATGATCCGGGCGTGAAGAAAACAACCGCCACCTCGGATGAGAAAACCCGCCTCAATCTGTTCTAAGGCAAACATAACGCTCAAGGAGAGCCATGCTCGAACGTATCCAGTCCTTCTTTCAAAGCCTGACGAATGGCGACACGTCTCGCGATTTTCCGCCCGATGACCTGCGCGTCGCCATTGCTGCCCTTTGCTTTCAGGTGATGGAAGCGGACGGAACGGTTTCCAAGGTCGAGCGCCAGCGCCTGCGCGAACTGTTGCAGGAGCACTACGACCTCAGTTCCGGCAAGCTGGATGCGCTGATGGATGCGGGGCAGGAAGCCGGCAAGGAGGCGGTCGATTACTACCGCTTCACCACCGACATCCGCCGCCACCTGAACGAACAGGAACGCGTCGAACTCATCGGCATTCTCTGGGACATCGTCTATGCCGATGGCGAGCGCAACGAGATGGAAGACAATGTGATCTGGCGCATTGCCGAGCTTCTTGGCGTTTCGGTGCGCGATCGTGTCCTCCAGCGCCAGCAGGTGGAAGGTCACAAGCACCTCGACACCCACGACGCGAGCGAAGTTGACGCCACCTGATAGGCTGACAGCATCGGCGCGAAAACCGGAATCGATTTTCGGAAAACCCGATGCACAGATTCAAAAAGATGAAGCGCCGTGCCTCCAACAGGACGCATGGCGCTTTAACGGATGTCTCGCAAAAGTGGTGACGGGTTTTGCGATAACGACATGCGATAGGAACAAAGACCCAAAGCGTAAGGGACGAATCTGAAACATCGCGACACGCTTTGGAACGGTGGCATCGACAGGCTTATTCGTCTCGTGTTAAGCCTGATCTTGAAAACGCCCCTTGGATAGCGCGCAATTGATCTCTTCCCGCACCGCCCCACTTGTCGGCTCATCTGGCAATGTCTAAATGTCTTCCAACAACATAGGAGACACGGATGCCCGGGTTTATTGATGCAGCGATTACTGTCATTATCTTGGCGCTGAACATCTACTGGTGGATTCTGATTGCGAGTGCCATTTTCTCCTGGCTCTACGCATTCAACGTCATCAATTCTTCCAACCAGTTCGTGAACTCGATCGGCAGCTTCCTCTATAACGCCACCGAACCGGTCCTGCGTCCGATCCGCAATCGCCTTCCCAATATGGGCGGTATCGATCTGTCGCCGCTCGTCGTGCTGCTGGCGATTGTCTTCATCCAGATGATCCTGGTCAATCCGATCAGACCCTTCCTGATCTCGCTCTTCATTTGACCCCTCAGCCCTGGAAAGCAGTTCAGCGGCACGTGGAGCTTCGGGTCCGGCTCACGCCCTCTGGCGGGCGTGACGCAATCGATGGCGTGGAGACGGATGCCGAAGGGCAGGCTTACGTGAAAGCCCGCGTTACCGCCGTGCCGGAGGATGGCAAAGCGAACAAGGCGCTGATTGCGCTTCTGTCGAAGACACTGAAGATCTCAAAATCCTCGATCAGCTTCGTTTCGGGCGAAACATCGCGCAAAAAAATCCTCCGGCTCGAAGGCGAACCGGAGGACATAGTGATCAAGCTTCAAAAGCTTTGAAACATGCCGTGCGCAAGTGCGCAGCGGTTTTGCGATAAAACCGGAAACTAATGCGTAAGGAGCGTCTTGAAGACGGCGACACGCCTGGGTTTCGGATAACCATCCGGCAGACGAGGTTAGATTTTGCCGCGCCACGGCACCAGTTTCTTTTCCAGCCAGCGCATCGCGAATTCGAAAACGATCGCGAAAAAGCCGATGACAAAGATCCCCATCATGACGATATCCGTCCGCAGGAAGTTGGACGCGTTGAGAACCATCTGACCCACGCCGGTTGACGCTGCAACCATCTCCGCGGCCACCAGCGTGGTCCAGCCAACCCCCATTCCGATCCGCAGGCCGACGAGAATATCCGGCAGGGCCGCTGGAAATACCACGAAGCGGAGCAATTGCCAGCGGCTGGCACCGAGCGCGCGTGCGGCGTTGATCTGATCGGAGGAGGCAGAGAGAACCCCTGCGCGCGCCGCAAGCGCCACCGGCGCGAAGCAGGCGAGATAGATCAGCAGGACCTTGGACGTTTCACCGATGCCGAACCAGATGATCACCAGCGGCAGATAGGCCAGAGGCGGCAGCGGTCGATAGAACTCGATGAAAGGATCGAGCATCGAGCGGATGGCCGGACTCAAGCCCATGGCAAGACCGACCGGAATGCCGATCAAGGCGGCGAGCACAAAGGCGGAAACGACCCTGAACAGGCTCATGACGATATGCTCGGTCAGGGGCGCACCATCGATATTGCCTTCGATAGCCGCGATAAAGGCATTCAGGACGGTTTCAAGCTTGGGAAGAAACAGTGGCTTGACGAGGCCAAGATGCGTGACGACCGCCCAGACCGTCAGCACCAGAAGCACCGTCAGGGTACTGATCAGGCCCAGATGAACGCCGCTCAGCGCAACACGCCGCGGTTTGGATTTGCTGGGCCGCACGCCTGCTGCCGGGGTGATGGCCGTGCCGTTTGAGGATGTCTCGGTCATGCGGCCACCCCTTCATTCATCTTCTCACCCTTGTGGATCGCAGCCAGAACCTCTTCCCGGATCGCGATGAAGTCCGGAGAGGATTTGACGCCGCGCGCATCGCCGGTTTCCAAGAAGCGGCGACTGAAATGCAGTGGCATCTCGCGGGCGATCCGCCCTGGGCGCGGTGTCATGATGATCAGCTTGGTTGCGAGGAAGATTGCTTCCTCGACATCATGGGTAATGAAGAAGGCCATTTTGTTCGTCTTGGCCCAGACCTTGAGGATCAGTTCCTGCACCTGTTCGCGGGTGAAGGCGTCGAGCGCACCCAGTGGCTCATCCATCAACAGCATGGCCGGGTCCGCTGCCAGCGCACGCGCAATGCCGACGCGCTGCTGCATTCCACCGGATAGCTCATAGATCTTCTTGTCGGCAAAACCGTCCAGACTGACGAGGCTGAGCATGTGGCGCGCGCGTTCCAGCCGCTCTTCCTTCGGCATACCCTGCATGCGCAGACCGAAAGCAACATTGTCGACGACCGAAAGCCAGGGCATCAGCGCATGTCGCTGGAAAACCACCCCACGGTCGGCTCCAGGCTTCGTGACCGGTTGGCCATCGATGACGATCGAGCCCTCCGTGACGGGCTGAAATCCCGCGATGCAGGACAGGAGCGTCGTTTTCCCGCAGCCGGATGCGCCCAGCGCGACGACAAATTCGCCTGCCTGGATATCCAGGTTGATCCGCGAAAGGGCGACAACGCCGCCGTCGCCCTCGCCGTAGTGAACGCTGACATTGCGTATCTGAAGCATCTTTATCCCGCCCTTGAAAATGAAGGGCGGCTGGATCGCCCAGCCCGCCCGAGGGTGCCGTTTACTTGACAGCCTTGACGTATTCATCGGTCACAAAAGCCGAATAGTCCGGCGCAATGTCTGTGACGCGGCCCTGCTCCTTGAGGAATTCTGCCGTCGACTGCAGCGCCTTTGCAGCGCCACCGCCCAGCCACTCGGAAGAGCCTTGTTGCTCGAGCGTCGGGAACTTGTAAGCGGCCATTGCGGCTGGAACGTCGGCGGGGTTGGCACCCGTCCATTTCGCGACGGCGGCGACCGGCTTAGAATCCTGCGTCCAGGCAGCCTTGTTTGCCGCATAATCGGCATCGGCAGCCGCAAGCAGCTTGACGAAGGTGGTGACGAACTCCTTGTTGGCATCGGCAAACTTGTCGGTCACGACGAGGCCGTCGAAGGTGGCCTTGCCCTTTGCGGCAAAATCACCTGCGCTTGCGATCACTGTGCCGTTTTTCTTGGCGACGTCGAGAACCGGCGCCCAGATGAAGGTCGCGTCCAGGTCGCCACGCTCCCAGGCAGCGGCGATTTCCGGCGGACGCATGTTGAGGAGCTTGACGTCACGCGTCGTCAGCCCGGCTTCCGACAGCGCATACATCAACTGGTAATGCGAGGTGGAAACGAAGGGCACGGCGATCGTCTTGCCTTTCAGATCGGCGATCGTCTTGATGCCGCTATCCTTGCGCACCACGAGCTGCTCGGCGTTGGCAATATCGTCCAGGATCCAGAAGAGCTTGATCGGCAGGCCCTGGGAAGCAGCCGCGGCAATCGGAGAGGAGCCAGCCTCGCCGATATCGACATCGCCGGACGACATGGCACGGATGACATCGCCGCCGCCACCGAACTTGACCCATTTGATCTTGTAGCCGGTTTCGGACTCCAGCTTGCCGGATTCCATCAGAACACGGATCGGCGTCATCATGTCCTGATAGGCGAAAGTCACGGTCTTGTCTTGAGCCAATGCGCCGAACGAAAGGCCGAAAACGGCACTGCACGTCGCGGCAAAGGACACAAAAGCTTTGCTCAGTCTGTTCATGAAGGCTCACTCCTTGAGAGGATCGGGAAGACGATCCTATTAAGCGGCAAGCAAGCATTGTGCCGAAAGAGCCAGTTGCACCCATTTCAGGAGCCATCTGGCCCAGTGCAGACGGGATTCATGCACGACTGGTCCCACAGATGCCTTCGTCTGGCTCTGCCGGAAGGCACCTCGCCGCTTTTAGAAGCAAGGAGGAGAAAACCAGGCACCGGAGATATCATGGAAATGGCAGCAATCGCGGCGGTGACGATCATTGCCGGCGCATTTCGCGGCGTGACCGGCTTCGGCTATGCCATGGTCGCCGCACTCGGCCTGACGGCAGCCCTGATGGCGCCGCAAAGCAGCGTACCCTTCATTCTCTTCAACGATCTCGTCCTGACGGCATTCACCCTTGGCGACCGCAAGATTGGCGCGGTCGATTGGAAGGCTGCGCGTCTCCTCCTGGCGTCAGGCTTCTGCGGCGCGCTTTTCGGCGGTTGGTCGGCAGCCCATCTGGACGAAGAGACTGCACGCATTCTCGTTGCGGCTATCGTGATGCTGGCGGCCTGTGTCGCGCTGATCCGCAATCCGCCAGCGTGGCTTGCCGGACGCGTCTTCGGCGTTTTCTTCGGTTTCGCCGTCGGCCTGCTGCTTTCCGCCTTTGCGGTCGGCGGGCCGCTTGCCGCGGCCTGGCTGCTTGCCGGTGGTACCCAACGATCTCATGTGCGCGGCACGCTTGCCGTATTCTTCGGCGCCATCGACCTCGTCAGCCTTGCGAGCAGAGTGTTCCTGGGCGAGGTCGATCCTCAATTGCCATGGCTGATCGCCACCTACCTGCCTGCAACACTGGTGGGTTTTGCTGTCGGTTACATCGTATCGCGGCGGCTTCAGCCGCACGTCTGGCATCGGTTTTCATCGGGTGGTCTCGTGACCATCGCCATTATCGGCCTGATACAGGCCGTTTTCGCCCTTGTGGCAGCATGACCAAATGGAAAGGAATGCATCATGTCGAAAATCGCCCTGATCACCGGCGCCACATCGGGCTTTGGGCAGGCCATAGCTAGGCGCTTCGTCACGGAAGGTTGGTCCGTCGTCGTCACCGGCCGGCGAAAAGACCGGCTGGACGCGCTTGTTGCCGAACTCGGCGGCCCGTCGCGCGCGCACGGCCTCTGCTTCGACATTCGCGATGAAGCGGGTATGCAGCAGGCTCTGGCTTCGCTTCCCCCCGCCTTCGCGGCGATCGATACGCTGGTCAACAATGCGGGTCTTGCCCTGGGGACGGGAACTGCCGATCTATGCGAGCTTGCCGACTGGAAGACGATGATCGACACAAACGTCACCGGACTGGTGACGATAACCCGGCTGCTTCTCGAAACCCTGATCGCCTGCCGTGGGCTTGTGGTCAATCTCGCGTCCATCGCATCGAACTGGCCCTATCCCGGCGGCAATGTCTATGGCGGCACGAAGGCCTTCGTCCGCCAGTTTTCGCTCGGGCTTCGCAGCGATCTTTCCAGCCGTGGCGTCCGCGTGACATCCATCGAGCCCGGCCTTTCGGAAAGCGAATTCACACTGGTGCGCACCGGCGGCGATCAGGCGGCTTACGACAGGCTCTACAAGGGCGCCAGTCCACTGCAGCCGGAGGATATCGCCGAGACCATCTACTGGGTCGCGTCGCTTCCGGCACATGTGAACATCAACAGTGTCGAGATCATGCCTGTCAGCCAGTCCTGGGCGCCATTTCAGGTTCATCGTCAGGAAACAGCCTGAACAGAATGAGAGAAGGCCCGCCTTGGATGTGCGGGCCTTCTCACTTGTAAAGATGGATTGATCAGCCGAAGACCTTTGTCAGTGCCTGATCGACCGCAGCTGTGATCTCGTCGATGTCGCTTGCCGTCGCGATCAAGGCGGGGCTGAAGCAGAGCGTGTTGTTCAGCCCCGGCAGGGCCCGGTTGGTGGCACCGATGATGACGCCATTCGCCATGCAGTTGGCGATGACGGCCTGAACCTGTTTCTCCTCCACCGGCGTCTTCGTTGTCCGGTCGCTGACAAGCTCCGCGCCGCAGAACAGGCCCGCGCCGCGCACCTCGCCGATGACCGCATGGCGCATTTGCAGCTCCCGAAGATTGGACCGAAGGCGCTCGCCCATACGGGTGGTGTTTTCAAGGAGGTTCTCCTCCTCGATGATCCGCATGTTTTCGAGCGCCGCTGCCGGGCCGCCGACGCAGCCCGCATAGGTCGAAATATCGCGGAAGAACGACATCGGGTCGGATGGATCGTCCTTGAAGAGGTCGAACACTTTCTCCGTGGTGACGGTGCAGGAGATCGCCGCATAGCCGGAGGCCACACCCTTGGCCATGGTGACGAAGTCCGGCTCGACCCCGAAATTCTGATAGCCGAACCACTTGCCTGTGCGCCCTACCCCGCAGACGACTTCATCAATATGAAGCAGAATGTCGTGGCGGCGGCAGATGTCCTGCACCTTTTCCCAGTAACCGGCAGGCGGAACGATGACGCCGCCACCCGCCGTGATCGGCTCAAGGCAGAGCGCGCCGATGGTATCCGGTCCCTCGCGCAGGATCACGTCTTCGATTGCCTCGGCGGCGCGCTCGCCGTAATTGGCGATATCGCCATACTGACTGCGATATTCGAGGCAGTGGGGCACTTCGACAAAGCCGGCTGGCAGCGGACCATATTGCTCGCGGCGTTCCGGCTGGCCGCCTGCGGCCAGCGTGGCAAGCGTCGTGCCGTGATAATCACGTTCCCTGTAGAGGATCTTGGACTTCTTGCCTTTGTGGTGACGATGCGAAATCTGGCGCACCATCTTGAAGACTTTCTCGTTCGCCTCCGAGCCTGAGTTCGAATAATAGACCCGGCTCATGCCAGGCATCTTTTCGATCAGCTTCTGCGCAAACAACGCGCCGGGAACGGAGCCCGCTGAATTCGCGAAATAGTTCAGCTTGACGAGCTGGTCGCGAACCGCATTGGCAATGCTTTCGCGACCGAAGCCGACATTCACGGTCCACACGCCGCCCGCGACGGCGTCCAGATATTCCTTGCCCGTCGCGTCCCAGACCCGCATACCGCGTCCCTCGACGAAGATCCGAGGATCGGCGGTCTCGAATGTCTTGTGTTGGGTGAGGTGATGCCAGACATGGGCGCGATCGGCCTCGATAACGTCCCGGATGTCGTTGGGTTGAACGATCGAACTCATGGGTGCCTCCAAAAGCGTTGCTGGCTCCGCATTAGCACGGACGCGACTGCCTTTGCCCGTGCAAACGGTCTCTGGCTCCATGGATTGTCCGTTCTGGACCCGCTGCTCAGAAGGGCGTCGCCGGAAAGGGCGTGGGTCGGAAATCGGTGCGTGGCGCTTTGTCCGCTCTGTCGACAAATGTCTCGATGAGCGGTGCCAGTCTTGCAAGACCAGCCTCGATGCGATGGGTCGCAATCGAACCAAATCCGAGCCTGAGATAGCGCCGGCCTTCGGCTGGATCGGCGAAGAAGATGTCCCCCGCCTCGACCAGGACGCCGGATCGACGGGCAGTATCGACAAGCTGGCGTCCGTCAAAACCGGGCGGTCCCTCGATCCAGAAGCTCGTTGCCCCTTCACCGCGAGCGATCCTGCAGGAAGGAATGAGGTCTGGAAGCAGATCCGCTATCAGCGTTGCCCGTTCCAGCATGACGGCGCCGGTGCGACCGAGGTGCTGTCGGTAATGTCCAAGTGCAATGAAATTCGCCAATGCGCGTTGATTGTTCGTGGGCGGATGACGAAGCATCAACCGGCGCAGAACCCTCAACTCATCGATCACCGGCTGCGGGGCGACGATATAACCCACCCGCAAACCGGGCGCGAGAACCTTGGAGAAGCTGCCAACATAGATGACGCGGCCCTCCGTATCGAGGCTCTTGAGAGACGGAATGTCGCCATCGCTCTCGATCGAAAGATCAGCTTCATAATCGTCCTCGACGATCAGGACGTCGTCGCGGTTGGCGGCTTGCAACAACTGTCGCCGCCGCTCAAGCGGCGTCACAGTGGTTGTCGGGCACTGATGGCTGACGGTAAGAAACGCAACATCGCGGCTGGCGAAGTCGGCATCCGGCACGATGCCATGCCGATCCTGTTTCAGTGCGATCACATTCTGCGTCGCCAGGCTCAGCATGTTTCGGACATCAGGGTATCCAGGGTCCTCCATGCCAGTCGCGGTGCTCGGTCCGACGAGAAGCTGCACCAGCATCGACAAGGCCTGCTGCGAGCCGATGGTGACGATAATCTCGCCCGGACCGGCAAAGATGCCGCGTCGCGGCAGCACCTGCACACGCAATTGCTCGACAAGGTCGGGGTCATCGTCGTCGATCATATCCCCGGCCCAGCCCTGGATTTCCTTGACACTGGATGCCGCCTTCACCGCTTCGCGCCAATTATTGGTTGGGAAAAGTGCCGGGTCATATTGACCGAAAAGAAAAGGATAAGGGTAATCCAGCCAGTCTCGCGGCTTGCAGATCTGGCGAAGTCGGGATGGCTGGATGGCAAAGCGCGACGACCAGTCATCGACCGAAGCCTCGTCACGCCGATTGGGACCGTTGCGCGTGCCATTGGCGGCGACGAAAATACCGCTGCGTTCGCGCGAGACCAAAAAACCTTCATCGATGAGTAACTGATAGGCAGTCGTGACCGTATTGCGCGCAATTCCAAGAAGGCCCGCAAGTTCCCGTGTGGACGGCAGACGCATGTTCTTGTTGAGCACGCCTGTCTCTATCGCATGCACGATCATGCGCCGTATTTGCAGGTTAAGAGCCTGGCCGTCCTTGTTCAGCGCGCCGAAAAGCCGGTGCCATGTAACGTGTGTGACTGCCTGCCCATGGCTAAATTTTGATGTCCTCATAGGATGCGCGATGCAAGCTGCGGGCCAGTTGACCTGCGCCGTGCTTGGAGGACAGCAAAAACAATGGAGATGATCGCGAAGTGCGAGACAGCTTCGACGTGGAACTTGCCGTGACAAGACGAAGAGATCTTCGGCTTATCATCGCTTCACCATGGCTCAAGTCGCGTGCGAAAGAGCGGTGTCGCATCCGGTAGAGAGATGAAGCGTGAGATGAGAATCTCACGCTTCCAAACATGTATCAGCCTTGAGCCTTGTAGCGCTCGACAGCTTCGACGATCAGCTTCTTGGCAACGTCGACATCCTGCCAGCCGCCCATCTTCACCCACTTGCCGGGTTCCAGATCCTTGTAGTGTTCGAAGAAGTGCTCGATCTGCTTCAGCGTGATTTCCGGCAGATCGGTGTAGTTGACGACCTTGTCGTAGCGGCGCGTCAGCTTCGGAACCGGAACCGCCAGGATCTTCTCGTCCTTGCCGCCATCGTCTTCCATGATCATCACGCCGATGGGGCGGACATTGATGACGCAGCCTGGGACCAGCGGACGGGTATTGCAGATCAACACATCGATCGGGTCGCCATCATCCGAGAGCGTGTGCGGCACGAAGCCGTAATTGCCCGGATAGGTCATCGGCGTGTAGAGGAAGCGATCGACGATCAGTGCGCCTGCATCCTTATCCATCTCGTACTTGATAGGATGGCCGCCGACCGGCACTTCAACGATCACATTGACGTCTTCAGGCGGGTTCTTGCCGACGGAGATTGCATCAATACGCATACTCTTTCCTTATTTCGGTGAGTTGAGGTTGATCCTCGATACTGGGAAAGGCAGCGCTTTGCAACATTGCCCGCCGCGAGCCGGGCGCTTTTGTCGAACCAAGAATGGGCGCAGCTTAAAGGATTGAGAGTGTTACAAGAAACAAGGGGCAAGAAGTCTGGGGACGTGCTGTGCCGACGTCATAGGATCAGTCGCAGCGTGCTGCTCGCAATCGTTGCAGGGATCAGGTGGCTGCTGGTGCCCGCTCAGCGCCAGGCAAAACCGATCTTGCGCAACTGCTTGTCGGCGAAGTCCTCCATGCCTTCGGCGATATCCTTGCCGCCATGCGAGCGGAAGAAGCGGCTGGCGACATCGCTATCTTCAAGGCACCAGGCCACCACGCCGTTGCAGCCAAGCGACTTCAACAGGCGGCGCCCCTCTTTGAAAAGAACGGTTCCAAGGCCGATACCCTGATATTCCGGGCGCAGATAAAGCTCATAGATCTCGCCATCATAGGGAAGGCCGCGGGCGCGATTGAGGCCAAGCGTCGTATAGCCGGCGATCACTCCGGCAACTTCCACCACCAGCAGCGTGGCAGATCCGCGCGCAGCCCGGCGCCACCAATCCTCGTCGCGACGATCCAGCATCTGCCAGAGCGGCTTGTGGGGAATAAGTCCCGAATAGGCCTGCTCCCAGGACAGCCGGTGGGTCTGTGCGATAGCGCCAGCGTCTTCCGGCTCAGCCCGGCGAACATCGATGGATAACGTTTTCATAACGCGATTCTGGCCCCGGCCATGAAAACTTACCAGCCATAAAGGTTAACGGCAGCAAGTTTACCCACAGCCTAATCATGTGGACGATAACGCCAAGATTAACGCTTTTTTTACCATTGAGACAAGCGGGCCCGATTCGCCCGCACAAAGAAAAACCCGGCTCGAGGGGTGCTCGAGCCGGGTTCTTGGAAATACGGTTAATAGCGAGGCGATCAGCCAGCCATCTTTGCCTTTTCGAAGCGCTTGCGATCGTTCGGATCGAGATGCAGCTTGCGAAGACGAAGCGACTTCGGCGTCACTTCCATCAGCTCATCATCCTGAATCCAGGACAGAGCGCGGTCGAGCGTCATGCGGATCGGCGGCGTCAGCTTCACGGCTTCATCCTTGCCTGCGGCGCGGATGTTGGTGAGCTGCTTGCCCTTCAGCACGTTGACTTCGAGATCGTTGTCGCGGGTGTGAATGCCGATGATCATGCCGGCATAGACCTTTTCACCCGGCTCGATGATCATAGGACCACGGTCTTCCAGGTTGAACATGGCATAAGCGACGGCCTCGCCCGAGCCGTTCGACAGCAGAACGCCGTTGACGCGGCCCGCGATCTGACCCTTGAAGGGCTGATAATCGTGGAACAGGCGGTTCATGATGGCCGTACCGCGCGTGTCGGTCAAGAGTTCCGACTGGTAGCCGATCAGGCCGCGGGTCGGGGCGTAGAACTTCAGACGAACGCGGTTGCCACCGGAAGGACGAAGCTCGGCCATTTCAGCCTTGCGCTCAGACATCTTCTGGACGACGACACCGGAATGCTCTTCATCGACGTCGATAACGACTTCTTCGATCGGCTCCAGCAGAGTGCCGTTCTCATCCTTATGCATCACGACGCGCGGACGCGACACGGCAAGCTCGAAGCCTTCGCGACGCATGGTTTCGATCAGAACGGCAAGCTGCAATTCGCCACGACCGGACACGAAGAACGAATCCTTGCCTTCGGCTTCTTCGATCTTCAGCGCAACGTTGCCTTCGGCTTCCTTGAGCAGACGGTCGCGAATAACGCGGCTCGTCACCTTGTCGCCTTCGGTGCCAGCCAGCGGGCTGTCATTGACGATGAAGGACATGGTCACGGTCGGCGGGTCGATCGGCTGCGCCGTCATCGCTTCGGTGACCGACGGATCGCAGAAGGTATCGGCGACGGTGCCCTTGGAAAGGCCAGCGATAGCGACGATGTCGCCTGCATGGGCTTCTTCGATCGCGGTACGCTCGATGCCGCGGAAGGCGAGGATCTTCGAAATACGACCGGTTTCGATCGTCTTGCCGTCCTGGCCCAGAACCTTAACGGCCTGGTTCGGCTTGATCGAGCCGGATGCGATACGACCGGTGATGATACGACCGAGGAAGTTGTTGGCTTCGAGGATCGTACCGATCATGCGGAACGGACCTTCTTCGACCTTGGGCTCAGGAACGTGTTCGAGAACCAGATCGAGCAGCGGTGCGAGACCCTGATCCTTCGGACCTTCCGGGTTGACGTTCATCCAGCCATCACGACCGGAGCCGTAAAGGATCGGGAAGTCGAGCTGCTCGTCGGTCGCGTCGAGGTTTGCGAAAAGGTCGAACACTTCGTTGATGACTTCTTCGTGGCGGCCATCCGGGCGGTCGATCTTGTTGATCGCGACGATCGGGCGAAGACCGACCTTCAGCGCCTTGGAGACGACGAATTTCGTCTGCGGCATCGGGCCTTCGGAGCTGTCGACCAGAACGATAGCGCCGTCCACCATGGAGAGGATACGCTCGACTTCGCCACCGAAGTCGGCGTGGCCGGGGGTGTCGACGATGTTGATGCGAACACCCTTCCACTCAACCGAAGTCGCCTTGGCGAGAATGGTGATGCCGCGTTCCTTTTCCAGATCGTTGCTATCCATAACACGCTCGGCAACACGCTGGTTGTCGCGGAACGAACCAGACTGCTTCAAAAGCTCGTCAACAAGTGTCGTTTTTCCATGGTCAACGTGCGCGATGATCGCGATGTTGCGAAGGGCCATATGATTAAATCTCTGAGGTTGGGGCGCTGATCGTATGGGATGCGCCAATTTAGTTTGGCGGGCTCATAACCTTTTTTTTGCAAATGCGAAAGGGGGGCTTACGACATAAGCCCCTTGCGAAAACGCGGTATCAGAGTTGTGTGACAGGTTTTTGCGGGATTTTGAGATTAAAGCGGGCGCGATCTTTCAGATTCGATCCTCCCGCTTTCACCCCTTCTTCGCCCACGTGTCGGTGTCGCAAGACAGCTTCACATGCTTGCGCGGCACGCGTTACGCCGCCACCAGTCCGCGCTTCTTCAGCATGGCCTCCGGGCTCGGCATCTTGCCGCGGAAGGCCTTGTAGGTCACTTCCGGATCAACCGCGCCACCGACGGAATAGACATTGTCGAGAAGCTTGCGCGCCGTTTCCGGATCGAAGGGATTGCCCGTCTCCTCGAAAGCTTCGAAGGCATCGGCATCCAGCACTTCCGACCACATGTAGGAATAGTAACCAGCCGAATAGCCGTCGCCGGAGAACACATGCTGGAAGTGCGGCGTGGCGTGGCGCATGGTGATCGACTTCGGCATGTGGAGCGAGGACAGCACCTCCCCCTGAACCGCCATCGGATCTTCCACCTTTCCACGGGTATGGAACGCCATATCGACCAGCGCCGAGGAGGTGAACTCGACCGTGTTGAAACCGGCATTGAAGGTCTGTGCCGCCAGTACTTTGTCGAGCAGCGCCTTCGGCATCGGCTCGCCGGTTTCGTAATGTAGCGCATATTTTTCAAGGATTTCCGGGACGGTCAGCCAATGCTCGTAAAGCTGCGAGGGCAGTTCGACGAAGTCGCGGGAGACGCCAGTTCCCGAAACGGAGGGATAGGTGACGTTCGACATCATGCCATGCAGCGCGTGGCCGAATTCGTGGAACAGCGTGCGCGCATCATCCAACGAGAGGAGCGCCGGCTTGCCGGCTGATGGCTTTGCAAAGTTGCAGACATTGTAGATGATCGGCAGTTCACCGACAGCACCATTCTTCAGCGGCAGCTTGTGCTGCGATTGGAAGGAACTCATCCAGGCACCCGAGCGCTTGGAGGGGCGCGCAAAATAATCGCCAAGGAACATCGCCTTCAGCTCGCCATTGGCATCGCGAATTTCGAAGGTGCGGACATCGGGGTGACAAGCCTTGACGTCTTTCAGTTCGACGGCATGGATGCCGAAAAGGCGTGTCGCCACGTCAAAGCAGGCCTCGATGATCTTCTCCAGCTGAAGATAGGGCTTCAGCTCCGTTTCGGAAAAATTGAAGCGCTTTGCTCTGAGCTTTTCCGCGTAATGCCGCCAGTCCCAAGGCATGACCTCATGGTTCTTGCCCTCGTCGGCAATGATCGCTGCAAGCTCGGCTTCCTCTTCGCCAGCGCGCGCAACCGCCTTTTCCCATACCTGGGTCAGAAGACCGTTCACCGCATCCGGCGTCTTCGCCATGGTGTCGTCCAGCTTGTAGGCTGCAAAGTTGTCGTAGCCGAGCAGCTTTGCCTTTTCTTCGCGCAGCGCCAGCGTCTTCTTGACGATCTCGCGGTTGTCCGTCTCGCCGCCATTTTCGCCCCGCGCCACCCAGGCCTTGAAGGCCTGTTCGCGCAGATCACGGCGCTCGGAGAAGGTGAGGAAAGGCTCGATGATCGAGCGCGACAGCGTCACGGCAAACTTGCCATCCTCGCCGTGCTCCTTGGCGGCGCCCGCCATGGCATCGCGCAGGAAGCCTGGGATACCGGCAAGCTCGTCATCCGAAGAGAGCAACAGCTTCCAGTTCTTCTCATCCGCCAGAACGTTCTGACCGAAATTTGCGCCAAGACCCGCCAGTTCTTCGTTGATCGCGGCGAGACGCTCCTGCTCGGCTTTGGGCAGCTTCGCACCGGCACGGACGAAACCCTTCCAGTGGCGCTCAAGCACACGCAATTCCTCCTGGGTCAGCCCCAGCGTTTCGCGCTTGTCCCACAGCGTATCGATGCGCTTGAACAGCGCTTCATTCATGCCGATGCGCGAATAGTGGCGCGACATTTTTGGCGCGATCTCACGCTCCAGCGCCTGGATTTGCGGATTGGTATGGGCACCCGCCTTGTTCCAGAACAGCGCCGAGACACGCGACAGCTCATCGCCTGCGATTTCAAGTGCAATCACCGTATTGGCGAAGCTCGGCGCCTCGCTATTGCCGGCAATGGCATCGATCTCCGCATCATGCGCAGCAAGCGCCGCATCGAAGGCGCCCGCGAAATCCTCATCCTTGACAGCATCGAACCGCGGCAGGCCGTTTTTTCCGTTCCAGTCGGTCAGAGCGGAATAATGCGCGATCGTCGATGTCATGGTGATGTCCTCATGCAGATGTGATTGTCAGCCATATGGGCATGCCCGATACAAGCTTTCAATATCCGATCCCAAGAACCGCGACAGCATCGGCGCGAAAATTAGATTCGATTTTCGGAAAAGCACGATGGCGGAAGTTCAAGAAATAGAGCGCAGTGCGGAACACTTTCTTCTTTCGTCCGATTGCATGGGCAGCGAGAAATTGTCACAAAGTAGAAGAGTTCTAATGAAAAGCACCTGTTTGATGACATCCAATCCCGAACGAGAACCGCTGGCCTTTCTGCTCAACAGCAGCGCCCGATTCCTCAACAGCGTTTTCGAACGACGTATCGCCAATGCCGGACTTGGGCTAACGCCCGGCGAAGCCCGCGCGCTCCTGACGGTCGCCGCCATTGACGGCGCCAAGCAGGCTGACATTGCCGCCCGCATCGGTCTCGAACCGATGACGGTCTGTACCTATCTCGACAAACTGGAATCGCTCGACCTCGTGGAGCGCCGCCCCAACCCGGACGACCGCCGGTCGAAATGCATCTACCTCACCGAAAGCTCCACTGAGATGCTGAGATCGGTGCGCGAAGAGGTGGATGGCCTGATGGCGCAAGCGACCGAAGGGTTCGGCAGAGAAGACGTGGAACGCTTCCACGCGCTGCTTTCCGTCGTGCAGAAGAACCTTCACACCGCTGCCATGGATAAGAGCCGAACGGAAGGCTGAGCCGAAAGCAATAAAAAAGCCCCGCGAACGGGGCTTTGGCACGTCGTATCACAGGCAAAATTACTTGCCGAGATTACGCTTTGCGAGCGTGCGCAGCCGCAGCGCGTTGAGCTTGATGAAGCCAGCCGCATCCTTCTGGTCGTAAGCGCCCTGGTCGTCTTCGAAAGTGACGAGCTTGTCGGAATAGAGCGACTTGGCGCTCTCACGACCGGTGACCATGACATTGCCCTTGTAGAGCTTCAGCGTCACTTCGCCTTCCACATGCTCCTGGCTCTTGTCGATCAAGGCCTGGAGCATTTCGCGCTCCGGCGAGAACCAGAAGCCGTAATAGATGAGCTCGGCGTAACGCGGCATCAGCTCGTCCTTGAGGTGCGCTGCACCGCGGTCGAGCGTGATGGATTCGATGGCGCGGTGGGCTGCAAGCAGGATCGTGCCGCCGGGGGTTTCGTAGACGCCGCGGCTCTTCATGCCGACGAAGCGGTTTTCCACCAGGTCGAGACGACCGATGCCATTGTCGCGGCCATAATCGTTCAGCGTCTTGAGAAGCGTCGCAGGCGACATTTCAACGCCATTGATCGAGCAGGCATCGCCCTTACGGAAACCGACCTTGATGACGGTTGCCTTGTCGGGTGCGGCTTCCGGAGAAATGGTGCGCATATGCACATATTCCGGGGCTTCCTGTGCCGGGTCTTCCAGAACCTTGCCTTCGGAGGACGAGTGCAGCAGGTTGGCATCGACAGAGAACGGCGCTTCGCCCTTCTTGTCCTTGGCAACCGGGATCTGGTGCTGCTCGGCAAAGTTCAAGAGGTCCGTACGGCTCTTGAAGGTCCAGTCGCGCCAAGGCGCAATGATCTTGATGTCGGGGTTCAGCGCGTAAGCGGAAAGCTCGAAGCGAACCTGGTCGTTGCCCTTGCCGGTGGCACCATGGGCAATGGCATCAGCGCCGGTCTTCTTGGCAATCTCGATCAGGTGCTTGGAAATCAGCGGGCGGGCAATCGACGTGCCGAGCAGATAGACGCCTTCATAGACGGCATTGGCGCGGAACATCGGGAAGACGAAGTCACGAACGAACTCTTCACGGACGTCCTCGATGAAGATTTCCTTGATGCCGAGCATCTCCGCCTTCTTGCGCGCAGGCTCAAGCTCTTCCCCCTGGCCGAGATCGGCGGTGAAGGTGACGACTTCCGCGCCGAGTTCGGTCTGGAGCCACTTCAGGATGATCGAGGTATCGAGACCGCCGGAATAGGCGAGAACGACTTTCTTAACGTCTTTCGGGAGTGCCATTCGTGAAATCCATTTGCATAACCGGCGATCGCTTGGAGCCTCGCCTTTCCTTGAGATTGCGGCACTTTTAGCGAGTTTATCGGCACACGCAAGAGATAATGAAAATGGATCAGCCCCGGGAACACATCGAGCGCCCGGCGACTTGTCACGTGACTTGAGAGAGAAAAACACGCATTTTCCAAGTGCGCCTGAGAAGCGCTTGGTTGCATGGGATGCCACCGCCGTTCGAAAAAGTCGGCCCTGGAGAAGGAGAAACCAATGTCGAGATTTCACCCTGCATTCGCAGAAGACAATGTTGCCGTCATCACCGGCGCCGCATCCGGCATAGGCTTTGCCGCGGCACGCCAGTTTGCTCATCTCGGCATGAGCGTCGTGCTGGTCGATCTTGATGGCGAAAAACTGCGAGCCGCCGAAAGCCAGATCGCCGCAGAGGTGAATGATGGCGCAGCCAAAATCGTCGCCATTCCGACCGACGTGTCGAAGCTCGATGAGCTTGAGGCCCTCGAAAGAGCCGTCATCCAGCGCTTCGGGCGCGTGCATGTGCTGATGAACAATGCCGGCATTCAGCCGGGCAGCGCACTCTTTGGCCCGCAGGCCAACTGGGACAAGGTGCTTGGCGTCAACCTGATGGGCGTCGTCAACGGCACGCGGGTCTTCGGCCCGGGCATGCTGGCGCATGGAGAGCCGGGGCTGATCATCAATACGGGTTCGAAACAGGGCATCACCACACCGCCTGGCGACCCCGCCTATAATGTCTCAAAGGCAGGTGTGAAGGCCTTCACGGAAGCGCTGGAGCATGAGTTGCGCAATGCCGACAAGGGCTCAATCTCGGCGCATCTGCTCATCCCTGGCTTCGTCTTTACCGGCCTCACCGCAGGCGATCGCACCGAAAAGCCGGAGGGAGCCTGGACGCCGGAACAGACGGTGGAGTTCATGCTGCAAAGCATCGGTCGCGGCGATTTCTATATTCTCTGCCCCGATAACGAGGTGGACAGAAAGACCGACGAGAAGCGCATTCTCTGGGCTGCCAACGACATCGTCCAGAACCGGCCGCCACTGTCGCGCTGGCATGGAGATTATGCCGAGCATTTCCGGACGTTCCTGAATAGCTGACGCAACGTGAAGAGGAATTGGCAGGCTCATCAAACAGCGTTATGGGTAGGCATCTGAACCCTAGCCGAATGGTACCGCCGTGGACTTCATTCCGAGCCTGCCGACACTCATTGCCTTCACCATCGCCATTCTCGTGCTGGCGGTGACGCCCGGACCGGACATGACGCTCTGGATCAGCCGCTCGCTGCGTGAGGGTCGCAAGGCGGGCTTCATGACACTGGTCGGCACCAATCTTGGAATTACCGTTCACACGCTTTTGGTCGCCTTCGGAGTTGCCGCGCTCATCGTCGCTTCGCCAACGGCCTTCATGATCTTGAAGACGGGGGGCGCTGCCTATCTCGTCTGGCTTGCAATACAGGCGATCCGCCACGGCTCCAACTTCGTCATGGAGCGCCCGAAGGAGCAGAAGACGGACGCGTCGATGACATCGGCTCTGGTCAACGGGCTTTGGGTCAACCTGCTCAATCCCAAGGTCATCATCTTCTTCATGACCTTCCTGCCGCAATTCGTTACAGCCTCCGACCCGCACGTCACCGGCAAGCTGATCTTCCTCGGCATCTGGTCGATCATCGTCGCCCTGCCGATCGGCATCGGCATTGTCGTTGCAGCAGACTCGCTCTCCGACTGGCTGCAACGTAATCGCAAGGTCCTGCGGGGACTGGATTACACCATCGCCGGTGTCTTCTCGCTCTTTGCCGTGAAGATTTTCCTGACGCAGGCGAAGTAATAAGCGGATACGAAAAAGGCGCCTGCCCGGCGCCTTTTTCCTTATCCGATCAGCAACTCGTCATCATCGAGCGTCTGGCCGCGGATCTTGCGGAACATCTCAATCAGATCTTCCACCTGCAAGCCCTTGCGGCTTTCGCCCGACACATCGAGAACGACTTCGCCCGCATGCAGCATGATGGTGCGGTCGCCGTAATCCAGCGCCTGGCGCATGGAATGCGTCACCATCAGCGTGGTAAGCTTGCGTTCTTCCACCACCTTGCGGGTGAGCTCCATAACGAATTCCGCCATGCCCGGATCGAGCGCTGCGGTATGTTCGTCGAGCAGCAGGACGTCGGAACCGGCAAGCGTTGCCATGACGAGCGAAACCGCCTGACGCTGGCCACCCGACAGAAGATCCATGCGATCCTTCAACCGGTTTTCCAGCCCAAGGCCAAGCGAGGCGATACGATCCTGAAAGAAGGCACGACGTCCGCCGCCGAGTGCTGGCAGAAGACCGCGCACCTTGCCGCGCGCGGCTGCGAGTGCCAGATTTTCCTCGATGGTGAGCGCGCCGCAACTTCCCGCCAGCGGGTCCTGAAACACACGCGCCACCTGGCCCGCACGGCTGGCGGTCGGCTTGCGTGTCACATCCACGCCGCTGATCGTCACCTTGCCGGCGCTCGGCAGCACGTCGCCCGCCAGCACGCCCAGAAGCGTGGACTTGCCGGCACCGTTGGAGCCTATGACGGTGACGAAGGAGCCGGTTTCGATGGTGAGATTGAGCTTGGAGAGCGCCTGCTTTTGCAGCGGCGTTCCCTTGCCGAAAATGACCTGAATATCGGAAAGCGAAATCATGATGCAGCTCCTCCACGGCGCAGGCGCGGCAGGATAAGGGCGACAGCCACAAGAACGGCGGTGACGAAATTGAGGTCGGATGCCTTGAGCCCGAGCGCATCGCTGGAGAGCGCGAGCTGGATGGCAAGACGATAGGCAATCGATCCGAAGACGCAGCCGATCAGGGCAATGAGGATACCGCGCGCGCCAAAAAGCGTTTCACCGATGATGACGGCGGCAAGACCGACGACGATGGTGCCGACACCGGACGTGACATCGGCAAAACCATTGGTCTGAGCAAAGAGCGCGCCGCCAAGAGCGACAAGCGCATTGGAAAGCGCCATGCCGAGATAGATCTGGTTGCCGGTCTTTACCCCTTGAGCGCGAGCCATCCGGGCATTCGCACCGGTGGCGCGCATGGCAAGCCCCGCATCGCTTTCCAGAAAGCGCCAGACGAGAATGACGGCAACGACCACCAGCAGACCGACGAAAAGGGGCCGCACCAGATAGTCGGAGACGCCGAGACCATAGAAGGGCTCGATGACCGTTTCCTGGTTCAGCAGCGCCACATTGGGTTTGCCCATGACGCGCAGATTGACCGAGAACAGCGCAATCATCGTCAGGATAGACGCGAGAAGATTGAGGATCTTGAAGCGGACATTCAAAAGCGCCGTGACCATACCCGCACCGGCACCGGCAATCATCGCAACGCCTGTCGCAAGCCAGGGGTTGAAACCGGCAATGATCAGCACTGCCGCCACGGCAGCGCCGAGCGGAAAGGAACCATCAACGGTCAGGTCGGGAAAATCGAGCACCCGAAAGGCGAGATAAACGCCGATAGCGACAAAAGCGAAGACCAGCCCCAGTTCGACGGCACCCCAGAAGGCGATTTGGCTCACGACAGAAGTCCTTGGGTTTTTCGACCGGATGTTTCGCCGGGCCGATAGAGCAAGAGCGCCGCTGAAGCGGCACTCTGGATTGGGAATGATGGAGACCGAGACCTCGCCTTGGTCATGGTCGGGCTTGCCCCGGCCATCCTCCTCGGGTCACCCTCGGACTTGATCCGAGGGCCGAGGATGACGCGAGACAGGAAGCTCGATCTTACTCGATCACCTTCGTGGAGCGCTTCACGACGCTTTCAGGGAAAGTAACGCCGATCTTTTCAGCGGCTTTCTTGTTGAGAACGAGGTCGGTTCCAACAGCTGTGGTCGCCGGAATATCGCCGGGCTTCTCACCCTTCAGGATACGCACGACGACAGCGCCCGTCTGCTTGCCCACATCGAAATAGTTGAAGCCGAGCGCGGCAATGGCACCGCGTGCAACGGAATCTGTATCAGCCGCAAAGAGCGGGATCTTCGCTTCAGCCGCAACACCGGCTGCCGCTTCGAAGGCGGAGACGATGGTGTTGTCGGTCGGGACGTAGATGACATCCGCCTTGCCGACCAGCGCACGGGTCGCACCCTGAACTTCGGAGGACTTGGTGGCAACGGATTCGACAACCGTGAGACCGGCCTTTGCCGCTGCTTCCTTCAGCAGAGCGAGCGTCGAGACGGAGTTGGCCTCAGCCGAGTTGTAGATATAGCCAATGGTCTTGGCAGACGGCACGATTTCCTTGACCAGAGCCAGGTGCTCATTGACAGGAAGCGCGTCGGAAAGACCGGTGACGTTGCGGCCGGGCTTCTCCATCGACTTGATCAGCTGCGCGCCGACGGGATCGGAAACGGCGGTGAAGACGACCGGAATGTCGCGCGTTGCGGCAATGACGGCCTGCGCCGACGGCGTGGAGATAGGCACGATGACATTCGGCGCGTCGCCAACAAACTGGCGGGCGATCTGCGCGGCGGTGCCGGGGTTACCCTGTGCGGACTGGTAGACGAACTTGAGGTTCTCGCCTTCCTTGTAGCCAGCCTCGGCAAGCGCTGCCTTCACGCCATCACGTGCGGCGTCGAGGGCTGGATGCTCGACAATGGCTGTGACAGCGACGGTGACGTCTTCCGCCTTGGCAGGAAGGACAAGAGCCGTGGCGGCGGCGAGCGCCAGAATAAGTGCGCGCATAGGGGTATTCCTCCGATTGTTTTGCTTTTCCCGCCTTCTTTAGGAAAGGGTAAAGCCGAAATCAATCATGCGGGAGAGATCGGAGCGATCAAATATTTGATTGGATCAAGGGTAAAGCGCACGAAAAACAGAGGAGGTATATGAGTTCTGCTGGAAAAATAGATCGAAACTGTCGATCCTCTTCTCCTGAATATCGTCTTCACCGCACCGGCCTGATGCCCCGCAGCCAAAGCTCAACGCCAATAACCGGCTGGCTTAAGACAAAATTTCCGCGATCGCGCTACAGACGTACTCTTGCAATAGGTACTCAAGCCCGAAGCAATCAAGCAGCCTAGGCCTTCGTCGGCATGTGCTCTCTTCGATAGATCACCACTTTCCCAGCAATAAGAATCTTGAGACAGTGGCTGGGAAATGTCATCGGAATGTTCCAGCAAATTGCCCTGTGCGATCGGTGGCGTCAGCCTTTGAGTGAGACTTGATTTGGCAACGATTATTCTGGCTGCCGGTCGCCGTTTCGGGCGATTTACTTTACTGTTTCTGATCGCGCTGCTGTCACTCATCATGAGCCTGTGCTTCTTTTTGTTAGATCAGCACGTCATTTGGCTTTTTGTTCTGATCGGCTTTGCCTTATGGACGGTAGACATCACGGTCGCTTTGTTGAAGGGCATATTCTTTGCAAATCTATCGAGCAAAAAGGTCAATGGGATCAGTCGAGCCGAAGCCCCTGGACTATGGTCCATGTGGGAAGCTGTTGCAGGAGCGGCCGTAGCCAGGAAAACCACGATTACACTGAGTGACGCGTTGAATGCCAGCATCAGGATGCATCGTGCTCTGCTTGGATTTCGCCAGCATTACCAGCTGAGTGTCGGCATTCCTTTGCTGGCAGTCACAGATAAAGAAGCGATGTTTGCCATTCTCATGCATGAGAATGGTCACGTGCTGAACGAGGATGTGAATGGAAAGCTCCGTCTGGCAGAACTCGAAGAAAGCCTCAACATCGTCTTCGACTTCGCTCCACCGGATAAATCAATCACCGGACACCTGCTCTACGCCTTATGGAAAAGACTCTCACCGTCATTTGCGCGTGAGAAGATGCGTCTGTCTCGAGACGCCGAGATCAAAGCCGACCTCGAAGCGGCAAAGGGTGGTCACGGCGAGGAGGCCGCTCGCGCCCTGCTTCTGGTCGATGCGTCCGCCATATTCCTGCAGCAAACATTTTATGAGTCGTTGCGGAAAGAAGGTGCGGGTACAGTGCCACCTGTCATTTCCCCCACGAAAAGCCTTTTGAACGCGGTGTCTATGCTCAATATGAGTGAGCTGTTGAACAGCTATGCGCGCCACGCATGGTCGATAGAGGTCGACGAACTGTCCTCTCATCCGTCCTGTGCTCAACGTCTTTCAGCGTTGGGCTATGCCGAACTTTTTCCAATAGAACCAGTGGCAAGGTCGGCACTTGCCCTCTTGGGAGACGATTTTGCCAAGCGAGTATTTGCTGAGCTGGATGAGTTATGGACAAACCCTGTGCCGAGCAAACTGCAATCGTGAGCGGACGCAGCGGATAAAGTAAAAGCTGCCAGTGGCAGCAGGACATGACCTGGATTCGAGGGTGATGTCAAAAAAGGGTGTCGCCACAGACCCCGTACCGGAAAGGCTCAAGACTGAGGCTGTCCTCGGGGCGACGACACCGGAAATTCAGTCGTCAGCCCCATGATTGGCAATCATCATCGCTTCGAACGCCAGGCGCTCGGTCTTGCGCATGCGCTCGGATTCCGACTTCAGCTGGCCGCAGGCTGCCAGAATATCGCGTCCACGCGGGGTGCGGATCGGTGAGGCGTAGCCCGCCTGGTTGATGAAGTCGGCGAACTTCTCGATCTGCGCCCAATCCGAGCACTGATAGTTGGTGCCGGGCCAGGGGTTGAAGGGGATAAGATTGATCTTGGCCGGAACGCCTTTGAGAAGCTGGATCAGCATCTTGGCATCTTCCAGACTGTCGTTGACGTCCTTCAGCATCACATATTCGAAGGTGATGCGGCGCGCATTCGACAGGCCCGGATAATTGCGGCAGGCTTCGATCAGTTCCTTCAGCGGATACTTCTTGTTGATCGGCACCAGCATGTCGCGCAGCTCGTCGCGCACGGCGTGCAGCGAGATCGCCAGCATCACGCCGATTTCGTCGCCGGTGCGGAAGATTTCCGGCACGACGCCGGAGGTGGAGAGCGTCACGCGGCGCTTGGAGAGCGACAGGCCGTCGCCGTCGGTGGCGATCAGGAGTGCGGTCTTCACATGCTCGAAATTATAGAGCGGCTCGCCCATGCCCATCATCACGATATTGGAGACCTTGCGGCCTTCGCTCGGCACATAGGCGCCGACCGGCGTCGAGCCATCCGGGAAATCGCCCAGACGATCGCGCGCCAGCAGAAGCTGCGAGAGAATTTCTTCCGCCGTCAGGTTGCGCACCAGGCGCTGCGTGCCGGTGTGGCAGAAGGAACAGGTGAGCGAACAGCCGACCTGGCTGGAGATGCACAGCGTCCCGCGGCCTTCTTCAGGAATATAGACGGTCTCGATTTCCACCGGGCGACCGGCACCACGTGGGGGAAAGCGCATCAACCACTTGCGCGTGCCGTCATTGGAGATCTGCTCTTCGACGATTTCCGGGCGCGCGATGGTGAACTTCGCCTTCAGCGTCTCGCGAAGCTCCTTGGCGACATTCGTCATGTTGTCGAAATCGGAGACGCCGCGCACATAGAGCCAGTTCCACAACTGGCTGACGCGCATCTTCACCTGTTTCTGCGGCACGCCGATTTCCATCAGCGCATCGGCCATCTCGTCGCGCGTCATGCCGATCAGCGACGGCTTGCCGGACATGAGGTCGCCATTGGGGACCAGAGGCGCCTTGACGGCAAGACCGGGTGTAGCTTCCAAAGTGGACATCGTCCTATCCCATCATCCAATGCACGAGCAAAACCGACCTGTCGAAACGGCGGAACGTCATCTGCATGTCGAGAAATCCAAAACTGCTGCGATCATCTTGGTGTCGCCAGCATTCGTGTTGGGCGCGCATCTAGCATCAAACCGGCAGAAACGCAAATGGCCGGTCAAGAGACCGGCCATCAGACTTGATCTTCGACGTTTGCTTACTTGCAGCTTTCGATCTGCTTCAGCGCGGCAGAGATGCCGGAGAGCGAATAGGAATAGGAGGTTGCCGTGCCACGACCCGACGTCGCCTTGACGGTCATGCTCTTACCAACCTTCATGGCGGCAACGAGTGCCGGCTCTTCAGCGGCATTCTCGACCCAGGCAGCCTTGTCCTTGGTGAACATGACGAAGTTCTTGTTGTCGATCGTCACATTGACCTTGGAGCCTTCCTTCAGAGGATAGCCAACCATAGCCTGCGGCTCATAGGAGATGTTCTGGCCGGGACGCTGCGACACGATGAAGAAGATATCGCCATGGTCGACGCTTGCCGGCTCCTTGGCGGTTGGAACAGACAGAACATAGCAAACGGTGCTTTTACCCGATTTGTACGAATAGGCACCCCAAGCGTTGAACTGCTGGATGCGCGTGGGCGACTGTGCAGAGGCAATGCTGACGCTGGTCAGCAAAATGGCGGCTGCGGTTGCTACACTTCTTACAAACATTGAATTTCCTGCCGGGTTTATTGTCTTCCAGTTGCCCGAACGGCTAGGCCGGGCCGGTGCTAGGTGAAGGCCGTCATCTTCATTTTGGCTAAGGAACGGTTACCAAACCGTCAACGCCATCATTAAAAGGTGAGAATTGTATCGCGGTGTTACAGTTCGGATACTCCCCGCGCCCCAAGAAACATGCCGCGCCAAGGCTGAAAACGCCTTGACAAAAACACATGCGTCAGAGGTCCTCAACGCATGCAAAACACGCTTCGAGCGACGCGAGTCAGCGCCACGCCAAAGGTATGACACGGCAATTCAGGCAAGAATTTGTCGGGATTTGGAAGCGCGTCTAACGGCCCATCACAGAGCCGTTATTCCCCGCGCATCTTTTCCAGCGCAACGTCGGCAGCGTCGTAATGCTCCATCTTGATGTGGGCACGGATCATAGCAAGCGCTGCAGTCAAAACGGCGATATCGTCCGTAAAGCCGATGACCGCCAGCATATCCGGCACGACATCGATCGGCATGATGAAGTAACCGAGCGCAGCAAGAAGAATGCCCTTGGCACGCAACGGCGTGGCGGGATCGACCGCGCAATAATAGGCGGCAGCGGCATCTCTGGCAAAAGGCACCTTGCTGACGACCCGCTTCATCTTCGGCCAGAACTTGGCGCGTACCGTCTGTTCGCGTTCCTTCTGCGTGTCGGGATCGCCGGGAAGCAGGATTTCACCGATCTTGACGTCATCCATTGTCTTAAGTTCCTGTGATCATCGCAAATAATATAGGCGAGCAAGACCACCGTTCAATTGCCGCGCCCGGCGGCCGCCTTTTCCATGGCCTTGGCCAGCAGGATATCACGCTCGGTAATTCCTTGGGAATCATGCGTGGTGAGACAGATATTCACCCGCGAATAGACGTTCGACCATTCCGGATGGTGATTGAGCTTCTCCGCCGCAAGCGCGCATTCAGCCATTAAACCGAAGGCTTCGGCGAAACTGGCAAACTTGTAGGCCTTGACGATTGCCAGGCCGTCTTCGCGCAAAGACCAGCCGTCCAGCGTCTCAAGCGCCGTTCGCACTGCGTCCGCTTCAAGTTTTGCATAGGTCATGACGATCCCTCCCCCTTATACACTGTTCCATGACGACTGAACGGACAGGCATGCGCTTTGGTTCATGCTTGACCGTCAGATCGTCACGCGAATGGGCGCTCGACCGGGACAATGGCCCAGCCGATACTTGATCAGGCATCATCGATGCGCGGATTTTAGAACAGGCTCTTTTCCGGAAGCAGTCCAGCGTCGGAATAGATGCCGGTCGAACGGCTTTCATAGAGCGGGAAGGCCTCTTCGACGATATAAGGCCCGCCACCGACCGATTCCTTCGAGGACATCAGAACGAAGCGCCCGACGGTGAAGGGTGACGTTCGGAAATCCCCGCGGCCCGAAAGATAATGGACCACATCGTCGAGCCTCGAATTGCGAAGCCGCGCCAGCGTCACATGGGGCGTGAACTTTCGCGGATCCGGCGGCAGACCGAGACGCTGGCAGATGCGCTCGATTTCTGCCTGGAGAGCGACCATTTCCGGGGAAGGAGAAACCCCGGCCCATAGGGAATGCGGCTTCTTCGATCCGAAGGAGCCCATGCCCGTCAGGTTGATCTGAAATTCCTCGCGATCGATGCGATCCAGCCGGTCGACCACCTCGTCAGCGGTGCGACCGTCTATATCCCCGATAAAGCGCAAGGTGATGTGATAATTCTCCACGTCAATCCACCGGGCTCCCGGCAGACCACCGCGCAACAATGAAAGGCTCATCGCCGCATTGCGCGGAATTTCGAGGGCGGTAAACAGTCTCGGCATGGCGAGCTCCCCGAATCTCTTGGCAGAACAAGTACAGCGAATCATGCAAAGCTTCGCTGCGCAAGTGCTTATTTTTTTTGCTCACTGATAGTCTTAACAAAGGCCTCGACGGCGGGCAGAGACTTCTCCACCATCACTGCCACGCCCTTGGCATTAGGATGCATTCTGTCTTCCAGTTGCAGGCTTTGGTCCAGCACAACACCATCCAGGAAGAACGGGTAGAGCGGCACTTTGTATTTCTGCGCCAGCCGCTCATAGATCGGGTTGAACGCCTTGCCGTAATCGCCACCCATATTCGGCGGCACGATGATGCCCATCAGGAGGACCGGGATCTTGCGCTTCTGGAACCCTTCGATAATGGCCGACAGGTTCTTCTCGGTGTCCGCCGGCGGAATGCCGCGCAGCGCATCGTTAGCGCCAAGCTCAAGGATCACGCCATCCGTCCCATCCGGCACGGACCATTCGGCGCGCGCCAGGCCTGCGGAGCTCGTGTCTCCCGAAACGCCGGCATTGGTGACGACCACATCGACACCCTTGGCCTTCAGCGCCGCTTCGAGCTGCGCAGCATAGCTTTCATTCGGCGCCAGTTGATAACCGGCCATGAGGCTGTCGCCGAAGCCGACGATCTGCAAGGGTTTGTCCTGAGCGTTGGCGACTGAGGAGGAAAGAAGCGCTCCACAGATGACGACGAAGTGAGCGGCAACGGCTTTAAAATTCATTCCAGCCTTCCTAATTTGTGAAGCCGGCAAGGCTTCTGCACTCTTGATCATATAGGAACGCAAAAACGTGGCGAAAAGCACCATCGAGTTGAAGAAGGCGGACCTCACCCTTGGCAATGCCGCCGCCTCCGTCCACGTTTTAAAGAGCATCGATCTCACCATTGAAGAAGGCGAAGCCGTCGGCATCGTCGGCACTTCCGGCTCTGGCAAGTCCACACTGCTGATGGTTCTGGCGGGTCTTGAAAGGCTCGATAGCGGCGAGATCACAATTGCGGGAACGCATCTCCACACGCTTGGAGAAGACGCGCTGGCCGATTTCCGCGGCAAGAATATCGGCATCGTCTTTCAGTCCTTTCACCTGATCGCCAATATGACGGCGCTTGAGAATGTTGCCGTTCCGCTTGAACTCGCCAATGTGCCGAATGCCTTCGAAATTGCGACGCGAGAACTCACCGCCGTCGGCCTCGGTCAGCGCCTCAACCACTATCCCGGCCAATTGTCCGGCGGTGAGCAGCAGCGCGTGGCGATTGCCAGAGCGCTCGCTCCATCGCCTGCCGTGCTGATCGCCGACGAGCCGACCGGCAATCTCGACACCGATACCGGCAAGCAGATTGCCGACCTGCTCTTCTCCAAGCAGGCCGAGCGCGGCATGACGATGATCCTCGTCACTCACGATCCGTCGCTCGCTGCCCGCTGTACCCGCCAGATCAAGGTCCGCTCCGGCCACATCGAAGGGGATAGCGCCAGCTCCACCGCCGCCAGACAGGCAGCAAGCGCATGATCCCTTCTGCCACCAACATTCGAAATGCGCTGAGACTGGCACGCCGGGAAATCCGCGGCGGGTTCGGCGGCTTCTACATCTTCCTCGCCTGCATCGCGCTCGGCACCGGGGCGATTGCTGCCGTCAACTCGGTCTCGCGCGCGGTGACCAGCGCCATTGCCGATGAGGGCCAGTCGATCCTCGCGGGCGACGTGCGCTTCGAACTCAGAAACCGCGAAGCGACCGCTGAAGAGCGTGCTTACATCGACAGTCTCGGCGACGTCGCCGTTTCCGACGGACTGCGCTCCATGGCCCGGCTGGAGGACGGCTCACAGCAGACATTGACCGAGGTGAAAGCCGTCGATGGCGCTTATCCGCTCTACGGTGATTTTGTCGCCGAACCGGCGCGACCCCTTCCCGAGCTTTTGGCAAGGCAAGGCGAAAGCTTTGGCGCGGTCGCGGCCCCCATGCTGCTTGAGCGTCTCAGCATCAAGATTGGCGACGAACTGCTTCTTGGCAATGCAAGGCTGAAACTGACGGGGACTATCGTCACCGAGCCGGACACGCTGTCTGACGGTTTCGGCTTTGCGCCCCGCCTGCTCATCAGCCGCGACGCATTGGTCGCCTCCGGCCTGATCCAGACGGGGAGCCTGATTGAGCACACCTATAAGGTTCGCCTAACCGACCCCGCCAAGCGTGCAACGATCATCGAAACGACCAACAAGCAGTTTCCGAACGCTGGCTGGTCCATTCGCACCAGCGATCGTGCCGCGCCGCAGCTCACCGAAAACGTCAACCGCTTCTCGCAATTCCTGACGCTGGTTGGCTTGACCGCGCTGATCGTCGGCGGCGTCGGTGTCGCCAATGCCGTCCGCGCCTTTCTCGATTCCAAGCGCACCACCATCGCCTCGCTGAAATGCCTTGGCGCACCGGCAAGCGTGGTGACGATGACCTATCTCTTCCAGATTGGCTTCATTGCCTGCGTCGGCATTTTGATCGGACTGGTGTTCGGCGCCGTTGCCCCGCTGATTGCCATGCGCTTTCTGGACGGCGTTCTGCCAATTCCGAAGGAGCTTGCCTTCTATCCCTCGGCCCTCTGGCTTGCCGCCGTCTTCGGCATGCTGACGACGCTTGCCTTCGCCATCGTGCCGCTCGGACAGGCCCGTGAAGTGCCGGCAACCGCGCTCTTCCGCGAACAGGGCTTCGACGAAGGACAGCTTCCTTCCTGGCCTTATCTCGCCGCAACCGCCATCCTTCTCGCAGTTCTCGCGGGCCTTGCGATTCTCACGGCGGATGATCGCTTCATCGCCTCGGTCTTTCTCGGCGCCATCGCCTTCGCCTTTGTCGTGCTCAGACTCGTCGCATGGGGTATCCGCGCCTTGGCAAGACGCAGCCCACGCGTTCATTCTGCAGCGCTTAGGCTGGCGATCGGCAATATTCACCGGCCCGGCGCGCTGACGCCCTCCGTCGTGCTGTCGCTCGGCCTTGGCCTCACGCTTCTGGTGACGCTGACGCTGATCGACGGCAATCTGCGCCGGGAGCTGACGTCGACGCTACCGGAGAAGGCACCGAACTTCTTCTTCGTCGACATCCAGGGCAGCGAGCGCGATGGCTTCCGCGACCTCGTCAAGCGCGAAGCACCGGAAGGCACGCTGACCGAAGTGCCCATGCTGCGCGGCCGTATCCTGGCGCTGAACGGTCAGGACGTCACCAAGATCGACGTGCCGCCATCCGGTCGGTGGGTTCTGCGTGGCGATCGCGGCATCACCTATTCGGAAGATTTGCCCGAAAATTCTAAGCTCACGGAGGGCACGTGGTGGGGCAAGGGTTACAGCGGCGAGCCGCTGGTCTCCTTCGCCGCCGAAGAGGCGCGCGAGCTTGGCCTCAAGATCGGCGATACGGTCACCGTTAACGTGCTTGGCCGCAGCATCACCGCCAGGATCGCCAACCTCCGCGATGTGCAATGGCAGTCGATGTCGATCAATTTCGTCATGGTCTTTTCGCCCAATACCTTCCGTGGCGCGCCGCATGCGTGGCTTGCAACACTCGCGGACCCGTCGGCGACGCCCGCCAAGGAGGGCGAGATCTTGCGCAGCGTCACCAATGCCTATCCGACGATCACCACCGTGCGCGTCAAGGATGCGCTCGATATTATCGATCGGCTGGTGGGCCAGCTCGCAACCGCCATCCGTGCGGCGGCAGCCGTGGCGCTGATTGCCTCCGTGCTTGTATTGGCCGGTGCGCTGGCGGCAGGCAACCGTGCCCGCACACGCGATGCGGTGATCCTGAAGACGCTGGGCGGCACCCGCTCCATGCTGATCCGCGCCTTCTCTTACGAATACATGATCCTCGGCGTTGCGACCGCCACCTTCGCGCTTCTGGCGGGCGGCGTCTCCGCATGGTTCGTGATTGCCCGCATCATGAAGCTGCCCTCCAGCTTCCTGCCCGATGTGGCGATCGGCACGCTTGTCGTTTCGCTGGTCATGACAGTGGGCATTGGCCTGATCGGCACATGGCGCATCCTTGGCCAGAAGGCTGCACCGGTCCTAAGGCAGGCAGGCGAATAATCCGCTGGCTGCATGTGAAAATCTAAAAAACGGAAAAGTTGTGCGCGATTTAACTTTTACGATTAATTCTTGGTAATGATGTCAGAAACGTTATCGCTTTTCGCGCATACGGTGTTTTTTCGCTGTTTTTGGCTCTTGTAACGACTGCGCCATCGCCTCATATTCTCTGGTAGGCTTGCTGTAGCTCCGCAGCGGCGCCTGGGGTAGTATCCGCATAACGGTCTTATCCCGACACCGTAGCAACTTCGGAGCTAAAAGAGGAAACAATGGCTGACTTTAACAACTACCAGAACCGTATGGCCCAGGGCCGTGCTCAGTCTGGTGCGATGATCGACGAAGGTCTTCGCTCCTACATGCTCAAGGTTTACAACCTTATGGCGCTCGCTATGGTGATCACCGGCGTCGCAGCTTTCGGTACGTACAACCTTGCTGTCTCCAATCCGGCCTTCGCGCAGCTGCTTTTCCAATCCCCGCTGCGTTGGGTGGTCATGCTTGCTCCGCTGGCGATGGTCTTCTTCCTTAGCTTCCGCATTCAGAAGATGAGCGTCGCCGCTGCACAGGGCACCTTCTGGGCCTATGCTGCTCTTATGGGCGTGTCGCTCTCCTCGATCTTCCTGGTCTTTACCGGCCAGAGCATCGTCCAGACGTTCTTTGTTACAGCAGCTTCGTTCGGCGCTCTGTCGCTTTACGGCTACACGACGAAGAAGGACCTGTCCGGTATGGGCTCGTTCCTGATCATGGGCCTGTTCGGTCTGATTATCGCGTCGATCGTCAACATCTTCCTGCAGTCTTCTGCACTGGGCTTCGCGGTCTCCGCGATTGGCGTCTTGGTCTTCGCAGGCCTGACCGCTTATGACACGCAGAAGATCAAGGAAATGTACTTCGAGGGTGATGACGTTCTGATGGCCGGTCGTAAGGCTATCATGGGCGCGCTGACACTCTACCTCGACTTCATCAACCTGTTCATGTTCCTTCTGCAGTTCATGGGGAACCGGAACAACTAAGGATCGCAATAGCGCTCAAACAGAAAGGCGGCCAGTGGCCGCCTTTTTCATGTCCGCATATTCGACCTATCAATCGATCAGCTTGAGCGCTTTATCGAACACCTTCAGCACCTGCGGCAACTCATGCCCGCGCTTGAGAATGCGGCCATCGGTATTGATAACGCAGTAAGCGCCCTGCTTGGCGGCAAGCTTGGGGTTCTTCTCGATCCTGAAGAGTGGCATTTCGCCGGAACGCTTGAAGACGGAGAAGACTGCCTTTTCCTTCATGTGGTCGATGGCGTAGTCGCGCCATTCCCCCTCGCCCACCATCCGACCGTAGACGCGCAGAATGGCGTCCAGTTCCCGGCGGTGGAAGGTCACGGGCAAGGGGTCCTTCGCTCGCTTGTATTCCCGAAGATCAACGACGGTGGAGCCTTCCCGGGTCTGGGAAGTCGCGTATTGCAAATCCGGCTGATCGGCCATCCGGCACCTCGCTCGACTGCTTATGACATCTCTACGACAGTCTGTCTCTGCCTTGGTGAAATTGCAAGCCCGCAAAGTGAGCGCGTAAAGGGCAGCTTTTCCAGTAACCAATGAGGCGGACGGAACGGGCGCAAATGCCCAATTTCGAACAAATCATGGCCCGAATTCGATGAAATAGTCCGATCGTCAATTGATGCCTAGGCACCAAGATGACCCGGTCCGGTGCATTGACCCTTTACCCCCAGCCCCCAATGCCCGGGCCGGATCTCCCCTAGCGGGATCCCCAATTTCTTTTATCCCTCAGACTGCATCAATACATTCGCGCCGACGATGGCCGATGGATTGCCCGCTGCATCCATCTGTTGCAGCAGCACAGCGCAGCCGCCGGATTTCGCTTTGCTCATGACACTTGCTGGCAGCTTCACGGTCATGGCCTTGCCATCCCACATGCCGACCGTCTGTACATCATAGACGCTGTGCCAGTAGGAGATGGTCTTGCCCTGGTTCTCACCCTTCTGCACGTCGACGACCTGCTCGCGGTTGAAATAGGCAACGACGACCTCGGCCTTGCCCTGACCAGCACCAATATCGATCTCGATCTCATCGCCGACGCGCTCGGTGCTGATCGGCACGTTCAAGCCCTCGCCAGCCTTGTTGAAATCGTCCAGGCGGCGGTAGATCGTCTGAATATCCGCACCCTTCACATGGTCACGACCATTCACCACGGCCTGCGGCGTGTAGACATTGTTGCGTCCCAGCGCACGGGCATAGCCATATTGCCGCTCGGTATTTTCCTTCGAGGCCAGCGAATCCGTCCAGCCGAGATAATTCCAGTAGTCCACATGGTAGGAGAGACCGATCACATCGCCATTTTGAATGAGCTTGCGCAGATTGGCATCCGCCGGAGGGCAGGAGGCGCAGCCCTGCGAGGTAAAGAGCTCGACCACGCCTTTCAGCCCGTCCTGGGCATAGGCCGCACCTGCAGAAAACCCACCGAACAGGCAAAGAGAAACGCCGACGCTGCGAAGCCCGTTTCTGAAAATGCCGCTTCGCTGCGGGTCAATTGTATTCGGCATAGTGTGAACCCTTGTCTGAAGGCCGGTCCGAACCATTGATGCAATCAATTTGGGTGTGGTGGCAAGGCGGAAAATAGCCTCGAACTCCGTTCAAGAGGAAGTCACGATGGGGTGAGCTTCGCAGCCTTCGTGTGAGGGGAACAAGAGAGTGATGGAGACCGATGCTCCGTCCCGTCCTCCGACCCATCAGGCTCCCGGAAGATGCCACCCCGAAAGCCACAAAAAAACGCCGGGATCGCTCCCGGCGTTTCGAACTCTTTGACAGAAGGATCAGGCTGCCAGATCGCGAAGAACGGTCTGCAGAATGCCGCCATTGTCCATGTAGGTCACTTCGTCCAGCGTATCGATGCGGCAAAGCAGCGGGATTTCCTTCACTGTGCCGTCCGAGTAGGTGATCTTGGCGATCTTGGTTTCACGCGGCTTGATCTCGCCTTCCAGGCCTTCGATGGTGACGGTTTCGTCGCCCTTCAGACCCAGGCTTGCCCAGGTCGTGCCTTCCTGGAAGGTGAAGGGAACGACGCCCATGCCGACCAGGTTGGAGCGGTGAATACGCTCGAAGGACTGCGCGATGACGGCCTTGACGCCGAGCAGGTTGGTGCCCTTTGCCGCCCAGTCACGCGAAGAACCGTTGCCGTATTCGACGCCAGCGAAGATGACGAGCGGAACGCCCTCGTCCTTGTACTTCATCGCAGCATCGTAAATCGACATCTCTTCCTTGGACGGATAGTGGATGGTGTAGCCACCTTCCTTACCGTTCGGCCCAAGCATGTGGTTACGAATGCGGATGTTGGCAAACGTGCCGCGCATCATCACTTCGTGGTTACCACGGCGCGTGCCGTACTGGTTGAAGTCGGCAACCGCCACACCGTTTTCGGTGAGGTAGGCACCGGCAGGAGACGCTGCCTTGATCGAACCGGCCGGAGAAATGTGGTCGGTGGTGATCTTGTCGCCGAAGAGACCGAGAACGCGAGCGCCCTTGATGTCCTTGAGGCCCGTGCCCTTCTTGCCCATGCCGACGAAGTAAGGCGGGTTCTGGACGTAGGTCGAGTTGTCGTCCCAGGCATAGGTCTGGCCATCGGGAACCTGTACCGACTGCCAGTTTTCGTCGCCCTTGAACACGTCCGCATACTTGGTTTCGAACAGTTCGCGCGTGACGTATTTCTGGATGAATTCCTGGACTTCCGCAGAGGTCGGCCAGATATCCTTCAGATAAACCGGGTTGCCGTTCTGGTCTTCACCGAGCGGCTCGGTCGTCAGGTCCTTCTGCACCGTGCCGGCCAGCGCATAAGCGACGACGAGTGGCGGAGAAGCGAGGTAGTTCGCCTGAACGTCCGGCGAGATACGGCCTTCGAAGTTACGGTTACCGGAAAGAACGCCAGCGGTGATCAGACCCTTATCGTTGATGGTCTTGGAGATCGGTGCAGGCAGCGGACCGGAGTTGCCGATGCAGGTCGTGCAGCCGAAGCCGACGAGGTTGAAGCCGAGCGCGTCGAGCTCCTTCTGCAGGCCAGCCTTTTCGAGATATTCCGCCACGACCTGGCTTCCAGGTGCAAGCGACGTCTTCACCCACGGCTTGGACTTCAGACCCTTGGCAACGGCGTTGCGGGCCAGAAGGCCGGCAGCGATCAAGACCGACGGGTTGGAGGTGTTGGTGCACGACGTGATGGCGGCAATGGCCACATCGCCATGGCCGAGATCGTAGCTTTCGCCTTCGACCGCGTAACGGGTGTGGAGCTGACCTGGCTTCTTGTAGTCGTTTTCGAGAGCCGTTGCGAAGTTGGGTGCAATGGTTTCGAGCGGCAAGCGGCCTTCCGGACGCTTCGGGCCAGCCATGGATGGCACGACGTCGCCGAGGTCGAGTTCCAGCGTGTCGGTGAAGACCAGCTGCGAACCGTCATTGTCGCGCCACATGCCTTGCGCCTTGGAGTAGGCTTCGACGAGGGCGATACGATCCTTCGCACGGCCGGACATGTCGAGGTAGCCGACGGTTGCCGTATCGACCGGGAAGAAGCCGCAGGTCGCGCCATATTCCGGGCCCATGTTGCCGATGGTCGCACGGTCTGCAACCGGCAGCGTGTCGAGGCCAGGTCCGAAGAATTCGACGAACTTGGAAACGACGCCCTTCTTGCGCAGCATCTGCACGACGGTCAGAACGAGGTCGGTCGCTGTGACACCTTCTCTCAGCGTGCCCGTCAGCTTGAAGCCGATGACTTCCGGCAGAAGCATGGAAACCGGCTGACCGAGCATAGCCGCTTCGGCTTCGATACCGCCAACGCCCCAGCCCAGAACGCCAAGACCGTTGATCATGGTCGTGTGGCTGTCGGTACCGACGCAGGTATCCGGATAAGCGATCGTCTCGCCGTCCTCCTCCTTCGTCCAGACGGTCTGGCCGAGATATTCGAAATTCACCTGGTGACAGATGCCGGTGCCCGGAGGAACGACGCGGAAGTTCTTGAACGCCTGCTGGCCCCACTTGAGGAAGCGGTAGCGCTCGCCGTTGCGCTCATATTCCAGCTCAACGTTGCGGGCAAAGGCATTCGGGTTGCCGAATTCGTCGACGATGACCGAGTGGTCGATGACGAGGTCGACAGGCACGAGCGGGTTGATCTTCTCAGGATCGCCGCCGAGCGCCTTGATGCCATCACGCATGGCTGCAAGGTCGACGACAGCGGGAACGCCGGTGAAGTCCTGCATCAGAACGCGGGCGGGACGGTAAGCGATTTCCGCTTCCTTCAGGCCCTTGTTGCTCAGCCACTCGGCAACAGCCTCGATATCGGACTTGCGGACCGAACGGCCGTCTTCGTTGCGCAGCAGGTTCTCAAGCAGAACCTTCATCGAATAGGGGAGATTGGCAACGCCTTTGAGGCCGTTCGCTTCCGCTTTCGGCAGGCTGTAATAGACATAATCCTTACCGTCGACGGTAAGAACGGAACGACAATTGAAACTGTCGAGAGATTTGGCCACGGTTATTAAACCCCGCTCATTCTGATAGCCAACACGCGCGTGCGGACACCTATGCACTATCATGCACATCAGGATGCGGGTACGACCATTTCCGCTGTCCGCACGAGAAAATTGCTTTTGCAACGTTCAGGTCCGGCGCTAGGTGATGTTCACGCCGGCCGCTGGCGTGGTTGAGACCCATATAGATAATTTCACCAAAACGTGCCAGACCAACGAACGGCTAATTTCGATTTTTTTTGATCGAGATGATTAAAATCTTAAACGAGGCGGAGCAGTGCATCTGACAGCGGAAAATCTTGGCGTCAGACGAGGCGAAGATTTCATATTCATGAACGTTTATCTCCAGTTAACGGATGGTGACGCTCTCGTTCTCACTGGCCCCAACGGATCGGGCAAATCCACGCTTCTGCGCGTCCTTGCAGGGCTCCTGCCTGCCGAGACCGGCACCATAAAGATAGCCGGCGAAGGAATAGAAAAGGGCACCCGTCCAGCTGAAGTCAGCCACTATCTCGGCCACCGCAACGCCATGAAGCAGGAACTGACGGTTTACGAGAACCTGTCCTTCTGGAAGCGTTTTCTCGGTGACTTCAATGGCACCTCCTCTGCCTCGATCGAAGAAGCCGCCGAGATCGTCGGCCTTGCCGGAATCACCCATTTGCCCTTCGGATATCTTTCCGCCGGTCAGCAGCGGCGATTCGCCATGGCGAAGCTGCTTGTGGCGTGGAAACCGATCTGGATCCTGGACGAGCCGACGGCGGCGCTGGATGCGGAAGCGGACCGGATGTTTACCGGATTGGTAAAGACGCATCTTGCCAAGGGGGGAATGGTGATTGCCGCAACCCACCAGCCACTGGGACTGGAGGAGGCGCAGGCGTTGCGCATGACGGGGTTTGCTTGGGTGGAGGAGGTTTATTGATGGGCTTCCTCGAGTGTGCTGCGCTTACCCCCCTCTGCCCTGCCGGGCATCTCCCCCTCAAGGGGGGAGATCGGCAAGAGGCGAGCTCTCCACTCCATCTTCAAGAGTTGAGATTGGCGAGACGCTGCCGCGATTCGATCTCCCCCCTTGGGGGGGAGATGCCCGGCAGGGCAGAGGGGGGTCCGCAACAAAAGCCCCAGCGCAGACTTTCCAAAAGAGGGAGCACGCCACGGTGACCGCCCTCTTCCTGCGCGATCTCAAACTCTCCATCCGCGCGGGTGGTGGCGCGCTGATCGGCGTCCTCTTCTTCATGACTGTGGTCGCCGTCATCCCCTTCGGCGTCGGGCCGGATCTCAATCTCCTTTCCCGCATCGGTCCAGCCATCGTCTGGATCGGCGCGCTGCTCGCCGCACTTCTCGGTCTCGACCGTCTGTTCCAGGCAGAAAGAGATGACGGCTCTCTCGATCTGATCCTGATGCATGAAAACCCGCTGGTCCTGACAGTTCTGGTCAAGTGCCTGGCGCATTGGACAGCAACCGGCCTGCCGCTCGTCATCGCTTCGCCGCTTCTCGGCCTCTTCATGAATATGGGCGAAGTCGCCATCGGCGCCGTCATGCTGACGCTGCTCGTCGGCACACCCGCCCTCACCTTCATTGGCGCAGTCGGCGCAGCGGTCGCCGTTGCCCTGCCGCGCGGTGGTTTGCTGGTGTCGATCCTCGTTCTGCCGCTGGCCATTCCTGTGCTGATCTTCGGCGTCAGCGCGTCTTATGCAGCGGTGGAAGATCCTGCCCCCTTCATGCCGCCATTCCTGATCCTGATCGCCATCACGCTCTTTTCATCGGTGGTTGGACCGTTCTTCGCCGCTTTGGCATTGCGCAATTCCGCCGATTGATAAGGATCAATTGCCGCGGCTTCGTCGGCATTGTAAAAGGGCCTTGCCCGGGGCCAGAAAGATGCCATGACCAATACGAGCCTAGCCATCACCAAATTCAGCGATCTCGCCAATCCTACCCGGTTTCTGGCGCTGTCGTCGCGCCTGTTGCCATGGCTGGCGGGGCTATCCGCCCTTTGTCTGTTGACTGGCCTCTATCTCGCCTTCTCGACGGACGGCGATTATCAGCAGGGCAATACGGTGCGGATCATGTATGTGCATGTGCCCGCCGCCTGGCTTTCGATGATGTGCTATACCGTCATGGCGCTGTCGGCCATCGGCACGCTGGTCTGGCGCCATCCGCTCGCCGATGTCAGCCATAAATCCGCAGCGCCGATCGGTGCCGCCTTCACGTTGATCGCCCTGATCACCGGCTCGTTGTGGGGCAAGCCCATGTGGGGCACGTGGTGGGTGTGGGATGCGCGCCTGACCTCCGTCTTCATTCTGTTCCTGATGTATCTCGGCCTGATTGCCTTCAACAAGGCGATGGACGATCCGTCGAAGGCGGCGCGTGTCAGCGCGGTTCTGATCCTCGTCGGCTTCGTCAACATTCCGATCATAAAGTTTTCCGTCGAATGGTGGAATACGCTGCACCAGCCGGCAAGCGTGATGCGCATGGACGGCCCGGCCATCGATCCGGAATTTCTCTGGCCGCTGCTGACCATGGCTGTCGGCTTTACCCTGCTGTTCTTCACGCTTCATCTTGCCGCCATGCGCAACGAGATCCTGCGCCGGCGCATCGCAGCGCTACGGCGTCTTGCCGCGCGTGCCGCCGGAAGAGGAGCGTGACGCGATGACCCACGCCTTTTACATCGGCATGTCCTACGCCCTCACCGGCCTCATCGTCTTTGCCCTGACTGCCTGGGTCTGGCTTGATGGCCGCGCCCGCAAGCGCGAACTGAAGGAGCTGGAAGCACTCGGCATCCGCCGCCGCTCCCGCCCGACCAAAACCGAGGCACCCTCGATATGAGCGACAAACAAGCCTCTCCCCCGCCCGCTTCGCGCGGGCGATCGCGCTATATCTTGGCGCTTCTACCTTTGCTGGTCTTCGGCGGTTTTGCCGCGATCGCGGCCAAGATGCTCTATGAGCAGGACGTCAATGGCCTCGATGTCAGCGCCATTCCCTCGGCACTGATCGGCACCAAGGCGCCCTCCCTGGCACTGCCGCCGCTGGAGGGCTCTAATGTCCCGGCACTCACCGATGCGGCGATTGCCGGCAAGCTGACGCTGGTCAATGTCTTTGCCTCCTGGTGCGTGCCGTGCAGGCAGGAGCACCCGATGCTGAAGGAGCTGTCGAAGGACAAGCGGCTCAACATCGTCGGCATCAATTACAAGGACAAGACGGACAACGCCGTCCGCTTCCTGGGTGAACTCGGCAACCCCTATGCCGCCATCGGCGTCGATCCGAATGGCAGGGCCGCAATCGACTGGGGCGTCTATGGTATTCCGGAGACCTATCTCGTCGGCCCGGATGGCACGATCATCTACAAGAAAGTTGGCCCGATCGACGTGGCGACCTATGAGCGCGAATTGATCCCGGCCATCGAGAACGCCGCTGCCGGAGATTGATGGCAGCGGTGGTGGACCTCAGCTCGAAACGACCTTGAGGCTGGTCGCAGGCGTGGCACCCAGAACCGCGATTCCTTCTTGCATCACCTGATTGCGGCCCGCTTCCTTCGCCCTGTAGAGAAAGCCGTCCGCCCGCGAGATCGCGTCATGAATGGAGTGGTCGCCAAGCGCGATGGCGGACACGCCGAAGCTGCTGGTGATGTTGACCGGCAACGGCCCTGCCGACCAATTGCGAACGGCAAAGGCACTGCGCGCCATATTGGCCAGTATCGCAAGCTGCGAGGCCGGCAGATCTGGTACATAGGCGACGAATTCCTCCCCGCCAAAGCGCGCAATCTTGGCACTGGCAGGCAACGTTTCCTTCAGAAGTGACGCAAGTGCAATGATCACCCGATCGCCCGTCGCATGACCGAAGCGATCATTGACCGACTTGAAATGATCGATATCGCAGATCAGGACCGCGCCCACGGGTGGCGGCGTCAACCGGAAGTCCGGAGCGGAAAGATCGAAACCCCGCCGATTGAGAAGCCCGGTGAGCGGATCGTGGTCCGCGTCCAGCCTGTGCTGCTCGATAACCCCGGCGATCGCACTACCGAGCACCGAGAGCGCCATGAGGAAGCCGCAGACGCTGGCGGTGAATTGCGCCAGATAGGAGTAATCCGAGGCAAAATATGCGCCAACGCTTTCGGGTGAAGCGCCGCTTGTAAACCACAGGAATACCCCAACCCGCGTCAGTGTCTCCGCAACCACCAGCGAGACAGCGACCAGCAGAAGCTTGTCCATCAGGTTTCGTGTCTTGCGGCGAACGAGGAAAATGGATGGAGCCAGAAGGAGAGCAAGCCCCGTATCGGATGTCACGAGCTCGTTTCTGAGGTTTGGCTGAACCAGGATGAAGAAGCAGACGACAAGATAGGCCACTGTGGCAGCACCGAGCCGCACCCTCACATAGGTTGGCGCTCCGAACTGGACGAGAAGAGCGTGGCCATAAAGGACAAAGGCAGCAAGGAAGAGGAAATCGGCCAGCAACGCCCCGAAAAGATCAAAACCCTCTGGCAGAACCATCGGCAGGGCAAAACCGGCAGCACCCAGGATGTAACCAAGCCCCCAATAGCGCCCGGGGCGAAAGCCTATGGCCTGCAAGCCGAGGAAGACCACGCCGAAAGTGAACATGATGAAAGGCAGCAGATAGGCAAAATTATCCTGCAAGACGTCGGCCTTCGCGCATGGGAAGAGAGAGGCCTTTAGCTCTAACGGAGCTTTCTTAATAAAGCCCCCGCCTTCACGCAGAATCTTGGCCGATCAGGCGCCTGGAAGCGCGTTTTGCCATTCCTTGACGGCATCCACCGGCCAGACCAGCATCAGCACATTCAGGGTCAGATTGTCACGGATCAGCCAGCCGGTGAAGATCTCGAAGAAGATCGCAATCAGGATCGTCAGCCACACCGGCACACGGGCGGCGAAGAAGAAGCCGACGATCATGAACACCGTGTCCATCGCGGAATTCAAAATGCTGTCACCGCTATAGCCGAGCGCCATGGTGGCAGTGCGGTAGCGATCGATGATGATCGGCGAGTTTTCCAGGAGTTCCCAGGCCGCTTCAACCAGAACGGCAAGAGACAGCCGAAACGACAAGGGCTTGCTGCGGAAGAGAAGCCAGGCAAGTCCGTAGAACAGGAAGCCATGGATGATGTGGGACGGCGTGTACCAGTCGGCGATGTGCTGTGAGTTACCGGGCGTGTTCACCCCCGGCTCGAACAGCTTTACATAGCCGCATTCGCAAATCGGAACGCGGCCCATCATGTAGAGAATGACGATCTGCGCGAGCAGTAGCCCGACGGCCACCCAATACCATTTGATTGAAGACGAGCGGGAGGCCGGCACAGCCGTCGTGGTCATTTGTGGTCCTTGTTCAGCGGTTCGACGGAGTGGCGCATGACGAGCGGCATTTGCGCCATGGTGAAGATGATGGTGATCGGCATGGTGCCCCACACCTTGAAGGCAACCCATGTGTCAGTCGAGAAATTGCGCCAGACCACTTCATTCAGCACCGCCAGGAACAGGAAGAAGAGCCCCCAGCGCAGCGTCAGCTTGCGCCAGCCCTCATCCGTCAGCTTGAAGGCGGAGTTGAAGACGTAGCCGAGCAAGGACTGGCCGAAGCACAGCCCGCCCAGCAGAATGACGCCGAACAGCGTGTTGACGATGGTCGGCTTCATCTTGATGAAGGTATCGTTCTGCAAGTAGAGCGTCAGCGCGCCGAAGACGAGAACCACGAGGCCGGAAATCAGCGGCATCATCGGCAGGGTTCTGGTCAGGATCCAGGAGACGGTGAGCGCGAGTGCGGTGGCGATCATGAAGAGGCCCGTAGCGATGAAGATCGGACCGCCGAATTCATGCAGAACGGGCAGCTTTTCGGCCAGCCAGTCGCCCTTGGAGTTGGCGAAGAAGAAAACCACAAGCGGTCCAAGTTCCAAAACGAACTTCAGGAGTGGGCTGATTTCCCGCACCATTTTTTCGCTTTCGCGCTGATTGCTTTCCACATCCATACTCAAACTCCCGCAATCGCCTTGGCGAAATCTTCTGCTTCGAACGGCTCCAGATCGTCCACGCCTTCGCCCACGCCGATGAAATAGACCGGCAACTTATGCTTGGCAGCAATCGCAACGAGGATACCGCCGCGCGCCGTGCCATCCAACTTTGTCATAATCAGGCCCGAGACACCCGCAACGTTGCGGAAAATCTCAACCTGGTTCATCGCGTTCTGACCCGTCGTCGCATCCAGCGTCTGAAGAACGGTGTGCGGCGCCTCCGGATCGAGCTTGGCCAGCACGCGCACGATCTTTTCCAGCTCGGCCATCAGCTCTGTTTTGTTCTGCAGACGGCCCGCCGTATCGATGATCAGCACGTCACTCTTTTTTGCCCGCGCCTGTTCATAGGCATCATAGGCAAGCCCTGCGGCATCGGCGCCAAGCTTGGTGCCGAGGAAGTCCGATCCGGTGCGATCCGCCCAGATCTTCAACTGCTCGATGGCAGCCGCGCGGAATGTATCGCCCGCAGCCAACATCACCTTCAGGCCGGAGCCGGAGAGTTTTGCCGCAAGCTTGCCGATGGTGGTGGTCTTGCCAGTACCGTTGACACCGACCACCAGAATGACATGCGGCTTGTGCGACAGATCGAGTTCCAGCGGCTTGGCGACGGGCAACAGAACCTTGGTGATCTCGCTTGCCATGATCTTGGCGACATCCTCGCCGCTGACATCCTTGCCGTAGCGCTCCGATGATAGCGCGCCGGTAATACGCATGGCGGTCTCGACGCCGAGGTCGGACTGGATCAGCAGATCTTCCAGCTCATCCAGCGTGTCCTCATCGAGCTTGCGCTTGGTGAAGAGTGCCGAAATCTGGTTTGTCAGTTGTGAGGAGGTGCGCGCAAGACCAGCGCGCAGGCGCTGGAACCAGGTCAGCTTCAGTTCAGCTGCGGCCTCGACCGGCTCGACGCGATCGGCAGCCGACGCAAAGCCCTTTGGAAGAGCAGCCGGGACGGCAGGAGACAGGGCAGCGGGCGGAATGCCGCTGGCGGCCTCCGCTTCGTCCAGAATATCATCCAGCGCGTGCTCGTCGAGAGGCGCATCGGCAAGCGACGTGTCCCGCGCATCACCATTAACGCTCTCTTCAGCGGCTGCTTCGGCCTCCAGCAGGGAGAGCGGCACCATGCCGATATCGCCAACCAATTCAGGGCCTGGCAGAAGCGGCGCTTCCTCCTCATCCTGATCGTCGCCGAGATCAGAATCGGCAACGTTAGCCCCCTTCTCGACGTCGTCGGAAGCAGGTCCTGCGGCGGTTTCCATTTCTACATCGGGGACGGGGTCTTCGGCGGGCAGCGTGTGAGCTTCCGCCTCGTTCAACGCCTCTTCGAAGGCGCTACGCTCCTCCTGGCGAGAAACGGCCTCTTCGCTTTCCAGCTTATCCGTCTCGGCCTTGTCCTTGCCGAACGAAAAGACTTTTTTGATGAAGCCGAGGGCCATGACTGTTCCGTCTCTAGATTCTTCAGGCCGCCTGCGCCGCCAGATATTGCATATTCAAGTGCTTACCGTTGTGACCCGTAATGGCAACCCGCGCAAGAGTGCGGGGCGCAAGATCAGGTGCCGCCACCAGGGTAAAGTTATCGGTATGGGCAAAACCATTGTTCTCGACGAGAATCGTCTGCTCGCGTCCAACCATGGCGTCGAGATGCGCAAGGCGAAGCGCCTCTCCGCGGGCGCGCAGCTTTGCCGCCCGCTCCTTGACCAAAGCACGATCAAGCTGCGGCATCCTTGCCGCAGGCGTGCCGGGGCGCGGGCTATAGGGGAAGACATGCAGGCTGGAAATGCCGCACGCTTCCGCAAGTGTCGCGGCATTCTCCGCCATCTCTTCCGTCTCGGTCGGAAAGCCGGCGATCATATCCGCACCGAAAGCGATCTCCGGACGCAAAGCGCGCACCTCGCGACAGAACCGAATGGCGTCGTCGCGCAGATGTCGGCGCTTCATCCGCTTCAGGATCATGTCATCGCCATGCTGCAACGACAGATGCAGATGCGGCATGAAGCGCGGGTCATCGGCAATCAGGTCCATCAGGTGACGGTCCGCCTCGATGCTGTCGATGGAGGAAAGCCTGAGCCGCAGAATATCCGGCACCTGCTTCAGCAGCGTTTTCGCCAGATAACCGAGGGTTGGTTCGCCCGGCAGATCGGCGCCATAGCTTGTGGCATCCACGCCGGTCAGGACGATTTCGCGGTAACCGCTCTCGGTCAATTTGCGGGCCTGATCCACCACCGCACCCATCGGCACGGAACGGGAGTTACCGCGGCCATAGGGGATGATGCAGAAGGTGCAACGGTGATCGCAGCCATTCTGCACCTGAATGAAAGCGCGCACATGCCCGTCAATGTGCTTGACCATCTGCGGCGCGGTGGCCTTGACGCTCATGATGTCATTGACGCGCAGTTTCTCTTCCGCCGAGACGCCGAAATCCGGCAGTGCGCGGTAGGAATTGCTCTTCAGCTTCTCCTCATTGCCGAGCACGGCATCGACCTCGGGCATGGCGGCAAAGGTCTGCTTTTCCGTCTGGGCAGCGCAACCGGTGACGATGATGCGCGCATGCGGATTGTCGCGACGCGCCCGGCGGATGGCCTGACGTGCCTGGCGAACGGCTTCACCGGTCACAGCACAGGTATTGACCAACACCGCATTGTTGAGCCCCGCCTTTTCGGCCTCAGTCCGCATCACTTCCGATTCATAGGTATTGAGGCGGCAGCCGAAGGTTATGACCTCGACACCGCTCATAAGACGCTCTGCTTCTCGCCCGCCTCACGCGTCCCCACCTCTTGAGTCGCAAGGTCGCGCGTCCATGCGCCGGTGACGGGATCGACATGCCCGGCCCACTCCCATTCGGCAGGACCGGTCATGATGACGTGGTTATCCTCCCGCCATTCGATGGTCAGCGGAATGCGAACGGGGCTGGACGCCACATCGATCTCCACGCGGCGACCGGTGCGGCCAGTCCGTGCGCCTGAGACGGCGGCAGCGCAAGCGGCCGATCCGCAGGCAAGCGTCAGACCTGCACCGCGCTCGAAGGTGCGTGTACGAAGCCGGCTGTCGGAGATGACCTGCGCGAGCGTGATATTGGCCTTTTCCGGAAACATCGGATGGTTTTCCAGCAGCGGCCCGATGCGCTCGAGATCGAAGGTCATGGGATCGCGATCCACCCAGAAGATGGCATGCGGGTTCCCCATGGACATGACCGATGGCGAATGCAGCACCGGATCGTCGATGGGCCCGATCTGCAATTCGATGCGGCTGGTATCGTGAAACTCTTCCGAAAGCGGAATATCGCTCCAGCGGAAACGCGGCAGACCCATATCGACGGAAATCATCCCGTCCTCATGCTCGCTGGCATTGAGGATGCCGGCGACGGTCTGAAAGGTGAAGGCCTTCTTGCCGGTTTCTGACGCCAGCGCCTGCACCACGCAGCGTGTGCCATTGCCACAGGCCTGCGCCTTGGTACCATCGCAATTGAGAATGTCGATATAGGCGTCGGTTCCGGCAAGGCGCGGATCGTGGATCGCCATGATCTGGTCGAAGACCGTTTCAGCATCGGCGTTCAGCGCGATCGCCGCCTGCGGCGAGACCATGTCTTTGCGGCCGCGCATATCGACAACCAGGATCTTGTTGCCAAGCCCATTCATCTTCGCGAATTCGACCGTCTGTGTCATGTGCCTGACCTTGTCCGAGATGGGCGCGCGCAAGCGGCGCCTAATTCGCCTCTATATGGCGGAATTGCGGGGGAATTACCAGTCTGGGTGCGGGAAAACCAAGTGCGATTGGGCGTGGTACCACTCGCTCAGGGGCATGACCAGATGTCAGTTGGTGACCACGAGCCACCCCACCCTCTGCCGTCATCCTCGGCCTTGAGCCGAGGACCCACGATTTCGCTCCTCACATGTGCCATCTATCCTCGCCTCAAGGGCGAGGATGACGACGGAGAGGGCGAAGCTGTGTCAGCTCCCAAAGACCTTGGGAGCCTAAGCATCAAGCAGTGCTTACTGCCACTCACGCACATCGACGAAATGGCCAGCAACGGCTGCCGCCGCCGCCATGGCGGGCGAGACCAGATGCGTGCGGCTCTTGTAGCCCTGACGGCCTTCGAAGTTGCGGTTGGAGGTAGAGGCGCAACGCTCACCGGGTGCCAGACGGTCGTCATTCATCGCCAGGCACATGGAGCAGCCCGGCTCGCGCCATTCAAAACCAGCCTCGAGGAAGATCTTGTCCAGGCCTTCCTTCTCCGCCTGTTCCTTGACGAGACCCGAGCCTGGAACGATCATGGCCGAAACGGTCGGTGCGACCTTGCGGCCTTCGACGATCTTGGCGGCAGCGCGCAGATCCTCGATACGGCCATTGGTGCAGGAGCCGATAAAGACACGATCGATAGCAATATCGGTCATCTTGGTGCCGGGCTTGAGGCCCATATAGTCGAGCGCACGCCATTTGGAATTGCGCTTGTTCTCGTCGGCAATATCGTCCGGGTTCGGCACGATACCCTGCACCGAAACCACGTCTTCCGGAGACGAACCCCAGGAAACGATCGGCGGCAGGTTGGCGGCATCCAGAATAACGACCTTGTCGTAATGGGCACCCTCATCCGACTTCAACGTCTTCCAATAGGCAATGGCCTGTTCCAGCGTCTCGCCCTGCGGCGCACGCGGCTTGTCCTTGATGTACTCGAAGGTCGTTTCGTCCGGTGCGATCAGACCGGCGCGCGCGCCGCCTTCGATCGTCATGTTGCAGACGGTCATGCGACCTTCCATCGACAGCGAACGGATCGCCTCACCGGCAAATTCGATGACGTGGCCCGTGCCGCCAGCCGTGCCGATCTCACCGATGATGGCGAGAATGATGTCCTTTGCCGTGACACCGTCCGGAATCTTGCCATCCACACGCACCAGCATGTTCTTGGCCTTCTTCTGGATCAGCGTCTGAGTTGCCAGAACGTGCTCGACTTCGGACGTGCCGATACCATGGGCCAGCGCGCCGAAAGCGCCGTGGGTGGAGGTGTGGCTATCCCCGCAAACGATCGTCATGCCCGGCAGGGTGAAGCCCTGCTCCGGTCCGACGATGTGAACGATGCCCTGACGCTTGTCGCGCTCGGAATAATATTCGAGGCCGAACTCCTTGGCATTCTGCGCCAGCGCTTCCACCTGAATGCGGCTCTCTTCGTTCTTGATGCCTTCCAGACGGTCGGCGGTCGTGGGAACGTTATGGTCGACCACCGCGAGCGTGCGGGTAGGCGAATGAACCGGACGACCGGCCATGCGCAGGCCTTCGAAAGCCTGCGGCGACGTCACCTCGTGGACCAGGTGGCGGTCGATATAGAGAAGACAGGTTCCATCGGGATCGCGGTTGACGACGTGATCATCCCAGATTTTATCATACAGAGTACGCGGTGCGCTCATGGCTTTATCCATTCGAATGTCAAAAAGGAAATTGGGGGATGTGGAGTAAAGGCCGACAGCCTTTTCAGGCCATCAGGCGAACGTAAGTCGGCCGTTGAACGCGCCGGAAACACGCGCGAAAAATCGTGCCGGCAGACGCTTGTGATCCTGCAGCACGAAAATGTTTGGCGCGAGACATCCGAATTTCGATCCCATGCGTCTCTCATAGCAGATCGGCTTTTCAACAGCAACATGGCGCTTTGCGATTGAAAACCGCCCGGCCCGTATTTAAGGAATCTTTCTTGTGCAACGCAAAAAAATGCCGGGCGTTGTGGGCGGGATAAAAGTCTCGTGTGAAACGTTAGAGGACGTCGCGCAAAAGTGGTCACCGGTTTTGCGATAACGACATGGGCAAAAGAAGGATCTAAAGCGTGACGAGCGAATCCGAAGGATCGCGACGCGTTTTAGGACGGCACCGAAACCGCTTTCTCACGATGCCGTGAGAGCCGGTCTCGTCAAATCGGGCGGCACCTCGACGTGCTGCCGACAGGGAGGGGTACATCTTGGTATCTGAAAAAGCACTTATCTCAAAAATCACATGGCGACTGATGCCGTTTCTTGGGCTTCTCTATCTCATCGCCTATATCGACCGTCAGAATGTCAGCTTCGCCAAACTGCAAATGGTCGGCGATCTGGGGCTCAGCGAATATGCCTATGGCCTTGGCGCGTCGTTGTTCTTCATCGGCTATTTCATCTTCGAAGTGCCGAGCAACCTGTTGCTCAATCGCTTCGGCGCCAGGCTCTGGTTTGCCCGCATCATCATTTCCTGGGGCCTTGTGACCATTGCGCTCGCCTATACGAGCAGCCCAACGATGTTCTATATCCTGCGCTTCCTTCTCGGCGTCTGCGAGGCTGGCTTCTTCCCCGGCGTCCTCTATCTCCTGACGCTCTGGTTCCCACGCGATTATCGCGGCCGCATGGTCGGTCTGTTCATGATCTTCTCCGCACTTGCCAATGCCGTTGGCGCACCGCTTGGCGGCATGCTGCTCGATCTGGACGGCCTCTGGGGCTATGCGGGCTGGGAGTGGGTCTTCCTTGCCACCGGCATTCCGGCCGTGATCGCGGGTATCGTCACCATCTTCTATCTCGACGACAAGCCGGAAACGGCTGCATTCCTGTCTCAGGACGAGAAGGACTGGCTGAACAAGCGCATCGCTTCGGAAAACTCCGGCATGGACGAACATGCAGAGGACGGTTTCCGCGCGCTGATCAATCCGCGCGTCCTCTTCATGTCGCTCTGCTATGTCGGCTTCCCGCTGGCCGCCTATGGTCTCAGCTACTGGCTGCCGACCATCGTCAAAAGCTTTGGCGTGTCGAACACTGCGAATGGCTTCATCAACATCATTCCTTGGCTGATCGTTGCCGTTGCCCTCTATCTGGTGCCGTCGGCCGCCGATCGCTCCGAAAAGAAGATCACCTATATCGTTGTGCCTGCCTTTGTCGGCGCCTTCTGCCTGCTGATGTCCGCCCTGATGACATCGCCTGTCGCGCAGTTCGCCTTCCTCTGCATCGCCGCAGCGGGCATCTTCGCCGGACAGCCGGTGTTCTGGAGCCTTCCCGGTCGCTTCCTGAAGGGTGCGGGCGCTGCTGCCGGTCTTGCGGCGATCAACTCGGTCGGCAATCTCGGCGGCTTTGTCGCCCAGAACGTCGTTCCCTGGATCCGCGATGAGACGGGAAGCACCATCGCCCCGATGTTCTTCCTCTCGGCCTGCCTCGCGATTGCCGGTGTGCTCGTGATCATCGCCGGCCGGATGATCGCCAGGCAGATCTCCTCGCAGCCGAATTTGAAGGCCTGAGTCTTTCAACGCCCCTGCTTGCGGCGCATCCCTTTTTCGATGCGCCGCAGGATCAGCGACAGTCCGAGCGTCAGGATCAGATAGACGTAAGCGACGATGGAATAGGTCTCGAAGAAGCGGAAGGAGCCGGCCGCATAGACCTTGCCGAGCTGCGTGATATCCGCGACACCCAGCACCGAGACTAGCGAGCTATCCTTCACCATCGAAACGAAATCATTCGAAAGCGGTGGAAAGATCGTCCGCACCGCCTGCGGAAAGACGACCAGACGAAAGCGCTGATAGCGGCTGAGCCCGAGCGCCTTTGCCGCCTCGATCTGTCCTTGATCGACAGCCTCGATGCCCGCCCGGAAGATTTCTGCGAGGAACGCTCCATAGCAGAGCGTCAGCGCCAGGATAGCCCTCCACATCAGCGAAAAGTCGCGCACGATGACCGGCTCGACCCAACCCGCAGCAATCAACGGCGTCATCAGCCAATTGACGAAATCCACCAGCAGGGGCGCGCCAGCAAAGGCGATGTAGAACAGCACGACAAGGATCGGAATGCCGCGCATGGTTTCGATATAGAAACGCGCAACCTGCCGCAGCACAAGAGTGTCGGCCATGCCGAGAAGGGCAATCAGCAGACCCCAGAGGCAGGCAAGAAAGAAGGCCACCAGCGTGACGAAGATCGTCATGCCGATGCCATTGATCACCGTGGTGAAGACCTGCGCATAGATGCCATTGACGGCAATCACCACGGCAAGAGTGGCGCCGATATCGACCAGCGCCACCAGCCACCAGGGAAAATCATCCGCTGCATGTTTGGATTGCGGACGGTTCACGCCGGAACGCTCCAAGGCGATGACATGCGCATTCGCTTATTCGCCAAGCTTGTAGTCCAGGAACCACTTCTTATCGAGCGCGGCAAAGGTACCATCGGCCTTCAAGGCGGCAATCGCGGCGTTGACGGGTGCCACGAGATCGGAGCCCTTCTTGAAGATGAAGCCGAAATCGTCGCCACCGAGCGGCCCACCGATCAGCTTCAACGTGCCATTTGACGAATCGACATAGCCCTTGCCCGCAACGCCATCGGTCAAAACCAGATCGACATCGCCGGTGCGCAGCGCCTGCACGGTGGCGCCAAAGGTCTCCATCAGCTTGACGCGCGGATTCTGCTCATTGCCATCCAGGATATCGTAGATGGCCGTATAGAAGGGGGTTGTGCCAGCCTGCGCGCCGATCAGGCCCTTATCGAAGGCCGCAAAGCTCTTGGCGTCGGTAAAGCGGGTCTCGTCTGCGCGCACCAGCATGAACATCTCCGAGCGCATGTAAGGATCGGAGAAATCCACCTTCTCCTTGCGATCCTCCTTGATGCTGATGCCGGTCATGCCGATGTCGTACTGCCCGGCGGAGACAGCCGGGATCATCGCATCCCAGGAAGCGTTCTGATACTCGACCTTGGCATTCAGCCGCTTGGCGATCTCGTTCATCGCATCATATTCCCAACCGATCGGCTTGCCCGTCTTCGGATCGACGAATTGCAGCGGCGGATAGGCATTCTCCGTCACCACGACGATCTCGCGACCCTTCAGATCCGGCAGATCGGCGGCCGATGCGAGGACTGGTGATAAAAGCGCGGAGGCGATGGCGATGAAAAATGAGCGTCTGAACAATGGCGGTCTCCTGAAAAGAAGCTCGGAAATTGACACGCTTTAAAGCCGCCGCGCAAGAGACATGCGTTTCAAGAAAGCGGGGGGTGTTAGAATGCCGCCACATCTTTCGACCCCGCGTCGCAACAGACCGCCCGGTGGCGCAGGACGCCGCAAAACCCGACAACAAAAAAGGCGGCCCGAAGACCGCCTTTTCGATAATCCCAAAAGGGAAAGCTTATTCAGCTGCACCTTCAGCAGCCTTTGCTGCTGCAGCTTCTTCAGCTGCCTTGGCTTCAGCGGCTTCTGCTGCTGCCTTTTCGGCGGCCAGAGCCTGTGCTGCTGCAACCTTTTCAGCTTCGATACGTGCCTTTTCGTCGGCAGCAGCCTGACGCTCGGCATCGTTGAGCTTGCGAGCGCGAACACCGGTGTCTTCAACGATACGAGCGGACTTACCGCGACGGTCGCGCAGGTAGTAGAGCTTCGCACGGCGAACCTTACCACGGCGAACGATCTCAACGCCTTCAACCAGCGGAGAGTAAACCGGGAATACGCGCTCTACGCCTTCGCCGTAGGAGATCTTGCGAACGGTGAAGTTCTCGTTGAGACCGCCGCCGGAGCGAGCGATAACGACGCCTTCGTAAGCCTGTACGCGGGTACGGTTACCTTCCGTAACGCGCACGTTGACGCGAACGGTGTCACCAGGAGAAAATTCAGGAAGCTTGCGCTTCGCTTCGATCTTGGCGGCCTGTTCGGCTTCCAGCTGTGCAATAATGTTGGTCATGTTAACCTCTGAGTTCTTCTGAAACAGCCAGAGCGCTCAACGAGATCATTCCTTGGATCCTGTCCTTGGAATTATGCCTTGCGGCAGGAGCGGGTTCGCCATTCTTTGCTTGCGGTTAATGGGCATAAGCCCAATTCCACGCGGGCCAATACAGGAAGATCACCGGTTTGTCATCCCTTACATGACAATATTTTGTCGGCCGCCACCTGATTGTCGGAAAGCGCATCTGCTTATATGGGAGATGGAACGCCGGGAGGGGCCATGTCCATTGCAATCATTCTACTCTTGTTCGCCAGCGGCTTTCTGTCCGGCGCCGTCAATGCCATTGCTGGCGGCGGCACCTTCCTGACCTTCGGCGCCATGACGGTAGCGGGTATCGCACCGATCTCGGCCAATGCCACCTCCTCCATCGTTCAGTTTCCAGGCTACGTCACCTCGGTAATTGCCTACTGGCCGGAAATTCGTGCCCACTGGAAGGGTGCGGTCCTGCTCGCGGTTCTCTCGATCCTCGGTTCAACCGGCGGCGCACTGCTGTTGCTGTCGCTCGACAACCCCTCCTTCCGCCAGCTGGTGCCGTGGCTTCTGCTTGCGGCCACGGCACTCTTTGCCGCCGGGCCGTGGCTCCGTCCGCGCTCGAATGAAGAGCATCCGAAAAGCAATGTCGCCAGCCTGATCGGCCAGTTCTTCACCTCGATCTATGGCGGATTCTTTGGTGCCGGTATGGGCATCATGATGCTCGCCGTGCTCGGCCTCACCGCAGGCGGCACCTATCATCATCTGAACGCCCTGAAGAACCTGCTGGCCGTCGTCATTGCCGCCGTTGCCACCATTGTCTTCGTCGGCGGTGGTGTTGTCGCCTGGCACGCGGCGCTGATCATGATTCCCGCCTCTGCGCTCGGCGGCTATTGTGGCGTCTATCTTGCCCGCCGCGTTCCACAATGGATCATCCGAGCATTGGTGATCACGGTCGGGCTAGTGCTGACGGGCTACTACTTCTTCACCGCTTGAGTTTCGGCCAGCAAATCCGGGCGGCGCTCTCTCGTCAGAGCCAGCGCCTGCTCATGCCGCCACGTGTCGATCAGCTTGTGATTGCCCGACGTCAAAACGGCGGGAATGTCCCGGCCTTCCCAGACCTGCGGCCTTGTGTAGTGCGGATGCTCGAGCAGTCCGCCTTCGAAACTTTCATGCACACCGGACAGGTCATTGCCCATCACGCCCGGCAGAATGCGCACCACCGCATCGAGAAGCGTCAGCGCTGCGGGCTCACCGCCCGAAAGAATATAGTCGCCGATGCAGACCTCTTCGAGGCCACGCGCATCGATCACCCGCTGGTCCACGCCTTCGAAACGACCGCAGACAATGATGACGCCCTCACCTGCCGCAAGCTCGCGCACACGCTCCTGCGTCAGCGGCTTGCCGCGCGGGCTCATCAACAGGCGCGGACGACTATCATCCTCCGACACCGCGTCGATGGCCGCTGCCAGCACATCGGGTTTGAGCACCATGCCAGCACCGCCACCTGCCGGCGTGTCATCGACACTGCGATGCTTGTCGGTGGCAAAATCGCGGATCTGCACCGGCTCCATCTGCCATTGGCCGCGCTCCAGCGCCTTGCCCGCCAGAGAATAGGACAGATGCCCCGGAAACATTTCCGGGTAGAGCGTCAGCACGGTTGCCTTGAAGCTCATCGGCTTACTTCTTGCCCTTGCCGAAGATCGGATGATCGGGATCGTCCTTGCCGTCTTCCGGATTGTCGATCAGCCCCGCGGCAAAGGGATCGATCAGGATCTTTCCGCCCTCCAGATCGATTTCGAGAACGGCAGCCTCGGTAAAGGGGATGAGCGCCGGACGACGTCCCGCACCCTTCAACTCAAGCAGATCACCTGCGCCAAAATCATAGACGGCACTGACCGAACCGTAGCTTTTGCCCTCGGCGTCCACCACGTCGAGACCCTCGAGATCGGTATAGAAGAACTCGTCCTCGTCCAGATCCTCGTCAGGCAGGTTGTCGCGATCGACGAAGAGCTCAAGCCCGTTCAACGCTTCAGCGGCGTTGCGGTCATTGATACCGCGAAAGCGCACGATGACGACATTCTTGCCTTGGCGCACTTCGAGAATTTCAAACACACGCCCATCGGCGGCAACCAGATTGCCGTAATCGCCAAGCGCCAGGGGATCGTCGGTATAGGAGCTGACCCGCACTTCGCCGCGCAAGCCCTGGGCTGCGCCAATCTTGGCCATGAGAATGGGGTTTTCCAGCTTTGCCATTGAACCGTCCGTTGTCGCGTTGTGCGCGTATCGTTTTAGTACCTGGCTGATCTACCGCCAAGTCCATGGGAATTAAACATGAAAACGGGTGGCGCGGAAACCGTGCCACCCGTTTCTATCAGGATAAACCAGACTTATTCTGCAGCAGCGGCTTCAGCGGCAGCAGCAGCGGCGTCTTCAGCCTTCTGCTTCTTCTCGGCAACGCGCTCGAGAGCCTTCTTGCCTGGCTTTGCCTTTTCAGGGTTGTTGCGCGCGTCGCGCGTTGCAATGCCGGCTTCTGCGAGGAAGCGCAGAACGCGGTCGGTCGGCTGTGCACCCTTTGCGATCCATTCCTTGACGAGGTCGCCGTTGATCTGGATGCGATCAGCGTTGTCCTTCGGCAGCATCGGGTTCCAGGAACCGACCTTCTCGAGGAAGCGGCCGTCGCGCGGGCTGCGGGCGTCAGCAACAACGATCTGGTAGTACGGGCGCTTCTTGGAACCACCGCGTGCGAGACGAATTTTCAGTGCCATGTGAGTTCTCCTTATAATGGCTTGCCCGCCGGTCAGGCGGTCTTTTCTGTGCCGTTGTGTTCAGCGGCAATGGCTTCATGATGCCGGATGACTTCCTTGATGATGAAGTTCAAGAACTTCTCGGCGAAATCCGGATCCAGATTGGCATCCTTGGCCAGGCGGCGCAGGCGTTCGATCTGGTATTCTTCGCGCGCCGGGTCTGCCGGCGGCAAATCGTAGGTGGCCTTCAACACGCCCACCGCCTTGGTACAGCGGAAGCGTTCGGCCAGCATGTGCACCAGTGCGGCATCGACATTGTCGATGGACTGGCGGTATTCAGCGAGTTTTTCTTTGACGTCTGTCGTAGTCACCGATGGCCTCACTTCTTCTTGCCAAAACCGGGAAGACCCGGAAGACCGCCGAGACCCGGCAGCTTGCTGCCACCGAGACCAGGCAATCCGCCTGGAAGACCGCCAAGACCCGGAGGCAGAGCGCCCGGCTTGCCAAGACCTGCGGCTTCCGCCTGCTTCTGCAGCGCTTCAAGCTGCTTGGGGTCCATATTGGCGAGATCAGGCATGCCGCCCATGCCGAGACCCATCTTGCCGGCCAGACCGCCCATCATCTGCTTCATGATGCCGCCCTTGCCCTTGCCGCCCATGGCTTTCATCATGTCGGCCATGCCGCGATGCATCTTCAAGAGCTTGTTGATTTCGGCAGCATCCGTGCCGGAACCGGCAGCAATGCGCTTCTTGCGGCTGTGTTTGAGAATATCCGGGTTGGCGCGCTCAGCCTTGGTCATCGACGAGATGATCGCCAGCTGACGGTCGAACATCTTGTCGTTCAAACCGGCGGACGCCATCTTGTCCTTCATGCCAGCCATGCCGGGCATCAGACCCATGATGCCGCCCATGCCGCCCATCTTCTGCATCTGGCGCAGCTGATCGGCCAGATCGTTGAGGTCGAACTTGCCCTTGGCCATCTTCTCGGCCATGGCGCGGGCTTTTTCCGCATCGATATTCTCTGCAGCCTTTTCGACCAGCGAGACGATATCGCCCATGCCGAGAATGCGGTCTGCGATACGGCGTGGATGAAACTCATCCAGTTCGTTCATCCGCTCGCCGGTACCGATGAGCTTGATCGGCTTGCCGGTAACGGCGCGCATGGAAAGGGCCGCACCACCACGGCCATCGCCATCCATACGGGTCAGCACAAGGCCGGTAATGCCGACACGTTCATCGAAATTGCGCGCCAGATTGACGGCATCCTGACCGGTCAGGCTGTCGGCAACCAGCAGGATTTCGTGCGGATTGGCCTTTTTCTTGATGTCGGCCATTTCCAGCATCAACGGCTCGTCGATGTGGGTACGACCGGCGGTATCGAGGATCACGACATCATGGCCGCCAAGCTTGGCCGCCTGGACGGCGCGCGAGGCGATATCGGTCGGCGACTGGCCGGCAACGATCGGCAGCGTATCGATGCCGGTCTGCACGCCAAGCTGGCGCAGCTGCTCCTGGGCGGCGGGGCGGCGCGTGTCGAGAGATGCCATCAGCACCTTCTTCTTCTCGCGATCCGTCAGACGCTTGGCAATCTTGCCGGTGGTGGTCGTCTTACCCGAACCCTGCAGACCCACCATCATGATGACGACGGGAGCCGGTGCATGCAGATCGACCGACACACCTTCCGAGCCCAGCATTTCAACAAGCTCGTCATGGACGATCTTGACGACCATCTGGCCGGGCTTGATGGACTTCAGGACCGAGGCGCCAACCGCCTTTTCGCGCACCTTTTCGGTGAAGGTACGAACGACTTCCAGCGCCACGTCCGCTTCCAGAAGCGCACGGCGAACCTCACGCAGCGCTGCGGAAACATCGGCTTCCGAAAGCGAGCCACGGCCGGTCAGTCCATTCAAAATGGAGCCAAGGCGGTCCTGGAGGTTTTCAAACATCTGTTCTTCCTTCTTCGTTTCGGTTTCCCGAAACGTCGGTGCTTTTGCTGGCAAAAACAAGACGCCCGGAAATGGGCAAAGCCAAAAAGCACCCGAGGGCGCATCGCGCTGTCGGGTGTTGACCTCCGGGATCTCTTTATACCTTGACGGGTCCCGGTCGGTGGCTTGGAGTCTTGAAACTGCCAGCTGATCGGGCGGGATAAACAGGAAATGCACGCGAAAGTCAAGGCAAGTCCGGTGTTTTGGCGAAAACGCCTTCAAACGGACGACATTGTAGACGCTTCTTCGACGAGTCTGGCGCTTGTCGTTTATCTATCCTCTTCCTATAGCTTACATCATGAACCGTCGAAACTTCTTTCGCCTCTCCGCCATTGCTGCCCTGTTGCTCGGCAGCGGCGGCATTTTTGCCAGCCGCTCCTACGCCAGCGCATACTATAGCGGCCCCGCCTCCGATCATTTCGACGGCGTGAGATTCTTCAATCCCAACGGCGAACAGCCGAATGGTTTTGGCGACCTGATGAAATGGCGCTTCAACGGCCACAGAGCTGAGTGGCCGGAGAACTATCCAAGCCCCTATCCGACAGCCAAGCCAGAGGCCCGCGTCGAGGGCAATGATCTACGCGTCACCTTTGTTGGCCACGCCTCCTTCCTCATCCAGACGGCAGGGTTGAATATTCTGATCGACCCGGTCTGGTCGGAGCGCACAAGTCCGTTCAGCTTTATCGGGCCAAAGCGCGTCAACCCGCCCGGCATCCGCTTCGAGGACCTGCCGCCGATCGATCTCGTTCTGGTCACGCATAATCACTACGACCATCTTGATATCGAAACGCTGCACAGGCTGCATGTCGAGCACAAGCCGCATTTCGTCACGCCGCTCGGCAATGACGCGATCATCCGCACCAAGGTGCAGGCGGCGAAGATTTCGGTCGGAGACTGGGGCGATGCGATTGCCGTCAGCCCCGACATCAAAGTCCATTTTGAGCCCTGCCACCACTGGTCGGCACGCGGGTTGAACGACAGGCGCATGGCGCTCTGGGCCGCCTTCGTCATCGAGACGCCCGGCGGCAAGATCTACCACATCGGCGATACCGGCTTTCACAGCGGGCTGAACTACCACGCTGCCGCCAAGAAGCATGGCAGCTTCCGCCTCGCAAATCTGCCCTTCGGCGCCTACGAGCCGCGCTGGTTCATGAAGGGCCAGCATCAAAATCCGGCAGAAGCGGTGGAAGGCATGAAGATCTGCAACGCGGCTTATGCCTGCGGCCACCATTGGGGCACGGTGCAATTGACCGATGAGGCGATCGACGCGCCCATTATCGCGCTCGAAGCGGCGCTGAAGAACCAGGGGGTGACCAAAGACAAGTTCCGCCCCATGCGGCCAGGCGAAGTGTTCGACGTTCCCTCTGTCTGACGCAGGCGGGTAACTGAGAATGCTTCCCGACGGGACTTCACTTACTCTGAAATGATCTTGACCCGCTGACCCGGCTCGACCGAGGCCGTGGTGCTCAGCGCATTCAGCACGCGGAAGAGTTCCAGCTTGCGATCCGTACCCATCATCCGTGCGGCAAGCGAGGCAACGGTTTCGCCGGGCTTGACGGTGACAACGCGAACGCGAAGCGGCTTCAGAGCGGAGATTTCCGCAGGCGTCATCTTGCGGAAGCTGGAGCGCAGCAAGTTCGCGACCGTCTCCAACTGCGTGCTGCCCTTCGGCACGGCGGTGAGGAAGCGGAAAATCTGATCGCCGACGCGAATGACGGTGACATCGAAATCCCACTTGTCGGCGCTGGCGCGCGCCGTTGCCGCAGGCAGGCCGTTCACCTGAATTTCTCGCACCGTATCCGGTATCAAGCCGGCCACCCAGCCGCTCGTCAGATAGTTGGGCAGGCTGGTCTGCTTGGGATCGGCCACGCCATCGAAGCGGATCGCCATATCGCCAGGGCCGGTTGCGAGAACCGCTTCCACCTTGTTATCGATCTGGAAGCCTTCCGGCACATCGAAGCGGATACCGAGATTGCCATGCAGGAATGTATTGCCGCGGACATAGCCCTCCTGCGGGCTATCGCCATAAAGCAGGCCGTCGATGCCGGTGAGGAACCAGTCACGACCCTTGTCACCGACCTGGCCTTCCTGGCCAAAGGCGCGGGCATGGCGCTTGGCAAGCTCAATGCGCTGCGGCGTATTGGGGTGGCTCGACAGGAAGTCGAGGCTCTGGTCGCTATCGGGATCGGCCGAGGTGAAGCGTGCATAGGCCGCCATGGAATCGAGGAAGCGCGGCGAAGCGTAAGGATCATAACCCGCCTCCCCCAGCATCCGCACGCCGATGACGTCCGCCTGCAATTCCTGCTGGCGCGAGAAGGCCGCAAGCCGAAGCTTGCCGCGTGCAAGCGCCTGCTTGCCGGCAAGATCGCTGGACAGAACCTCCGCCACGACGCGGCTGGCAATGACTTCCGCCTCTTCGCGGCGCTGACGCTCGATGCCGTGATTGGCAGTCACGTGGCCCATCTCGTGCGACAGCACGGCGGCCACTTCAGAGGCGTCATTGGCAAGCGCAAGCAGGCCACGTGTGACATAGAGATAGCCGCCCGGCAGCGCGAAAGCGTTGATGGCTGGAGAGTTCAGAATGGTGATACGATAGGACTGCTGCGGATTTTCCGACACCGCCGTCAGCGCCCCGGTGATGCGGGCGACCAGACGCTCGGTCTTCTCGTCGTGATATTCGCCGCCATAGCTTGCAACGATGCGCGGATGCTCACGCGCGCCCATCTGCGCGCGCGGATCGTTCTTCTGCACCTCTTCCACGGTCTGCGGGTTGTCGGAAGGCTTCAGCGTCGACTGATAGGCGGGACTGAACAGCGACTGGCATGAGGACAGCAACAATGCTGCGGCACCGAGAGCTATCATGCCTCGCCGCGATCCCGACCGTCTTTCCTCATTGTGACCGGAGCGGCCATTTACGGCCTTCACACGCGTCATCATACTGCCAGTCCGCTCCAAACGTTCCTGATCATCCGTTATATGCAGACCAGAATATCAGCTTAAACCCCACAGGCACCAGAATGCCTGAACATCCAAAACGATCCCAAAAACGATCTATGCTGCGGAAAGACCCTGACAAAAGACGTTCTCTATATATGTCTCAAATAGTTGAGCCTCATTGGCAAGTGCAAAAAATACGCACCTTCACTGTCTATTTGCAGGATTGACATTGCGCCGCGTCCAAATTGTGGCACGGCAACGCACTACTTCTGGAGGAAGGCGCCGACCTCGGGAATGTCTGTGGCGGAAAAGAAGGCCTCCGTCGTCCCCTGAAACAGGATCTTGCCATCCGACAGAAAAACCACGGCATCGGCAAGACGGCGAATATCGTCCGGGTGATGGGTCACGAGAAGGACCGTGTTGCCGTTTTCCGATTGCAGGTCTTTCAACAGCCCCGCCATGCCGGCACGCAAGCCCGGATCGAGTGCTGCAAAGGGTTCGTCCAGCAGCATGACGGCCCGTTGGCGAACAAGTGCCCGCGCCAGCGCCGCACGCTGGCGTTCGCCGCCGGACATGCTGGATGGCAGCCGCTTTTCAAAACCCGCAAGCCCCACGCGTTCCAGCGCTGACGCAATCTTGGCCTTGTCTTCGCTGGTCAAACGGAGCGATGGACTGATGCCGAGACCGATATTGGTGGCGATATCGAGATGGGCGAAGAGGTTGTTATCCTGAAAGATCAGTGAGATCGGGCGTTCGGCCGGATCGCGTCCACTGACATCCTGAAGCCCAATCAGCACGCGACCGCTTGCCGGCTTTTCAAAGCCCGCCACAAGGTTGAGAAGCGTCGACTTGCCCGACCCGGAAGGACCGACGACCGCCGTCACCTTCGCTTCCTCGAAGGACGTATCAAGGAAGAACGCCTGCTGTCCAAGCTGCAGCGAGACCTGTTCCAGCGTGACGTTTACTCGATCGCTTTTCATGCTGCTATTTTCGCTCTCTCGGATTGGCGCGACACGCCGCCTGCCGCGAGGATGAGGCAAATAACGCCAAGGATGAAGGCGTAGCCCGCTGCATCATTGGTGCGGTAGCTGCCCATATTGCTATAGACCAGCCACGGCAAGGTGACGAAGCTTTCGGACCCGAACAGCGCGACGGCCCCGAGATCACCGAGCGACAGCGCCATGGCGAAGGAAAAGGCCATGGCGAAGGTCCGCCACAGGACCGGGAGATCGATCAGGCGAAACCGTGAAAAACCGCTAAGCCCTAGGCTGGCAACCAGTCTGCCGGTTCTCACCTGATGTGTGGTGAATGCAGGCTCCAGAACGCGCATGGCGAAGGGCAAGGCCATCAGCATGTTGATGAGCGCCACGAGAAATGGCGCGAAGACGGACACATTGCCGAAAGGACGCAACAGCAGAAACCAGCCACTGCCAAGCACGACGGGTGGCACCAGAAGCACCATCGAAGCGCCGCCACCCAGCATCGCCGAAAGAACCCTCGCGCCGCGCCCCGGCTCGCGACGATCGGCAATCGCCTGGCGCGACCGAATAAGCGCCACGGAAATAAGGACCGAGAGCGATGCCGAGAGAAGGGCAATCGACAGGCTGGTGATCGCTGCGCGCCGAAACACGTCCGCGCTCAAAAGACGCCCCAGATCGGCAGTCAGCCCGGAGACCGCAACCGCTATCAGCGGCGACCCGACCAGCAGCATCGCAAGAACAATGACAAGCCCATCCCAAAGACGCGCCAACGGGCGAGTGGCATCGAAACGACGAACCGTCTGGCCCTGCGTCTGACCTTCCGCTTCCGCACCCGGCAGAAACGAGAGCAGCACGAGAAGCAGGCCGGTCATCGCAATCTGCATCAGCGAGAGTGCTATGGCACGTGGCGGATCGAAATCGAAGCGCAGCGCCTGATAGATCGCCACCTCGATGGTCGTCGCAGCCGGACCGCCGCCGAGCAGCAGGACAAGCGTGAAGCTCGTGGCGCAGAGCATGAAGATCAGGCCCGCCACACCCGGCACGAGCCGCCGTACCACCGGCCATTCGATGAAGCGGAATGTCGAGAGGGAATTCATGCCGAGCACGGCACTCATGCGCCAATATTCGCCGGGCATTCTTTCCAGCCCCGCCAGGAAGAAACGCACGGCAAGCGGCAGGTTGAAGAAGACATGGGCAATGAGAATGCCGGAAAGGCCGTAAATGCTGAAAGGTTGCGCCACGCCCGCAGAGAGAAGCGCCATGTTGAGCAGCCCCTGCCTGCCCCAGATCGCGATCAGCCCGAGCGCACCGACGATCACCGGTAGACCCATGGGCACCGCCATCAGCCGGATGATCCAGATACGGCCGGGAAAATCCCGCTGGCGTGCGAGCGCCAAGGCGACCGGTAGACCGAGCGCGACCGAAAGAACGGTGGAGAGCGTCGCCTGCCAGAGCGTGAAGCGAAGAATGCGCAGCGTGTAGGTATCGAAGAGGGCGCCAGATGCCGCCTGTGTATCGAAGGACAGAAGCGCTGCGACCGCAAGCCCGATGAAGAGCAACACGGCGGTGAAAGCCGCCGTGCCACTGATCAGGAACCGTCTTCTGTCGCTGCGCGCAATCACGGGCGTGGTCTGCGTGAGGTTACTTCACGCTCATCGCGGTCAGCCACTCATCGATCCAGGCCTTACGGTTCTTCGCCACCTCTTCCGGCGACATCAGGAAGGTCTTGGTCGGCTGGACCAGCTTGTTGAAGGCATCCGGCAGCGGCTGCGACGTAGCGGTGACCGGCATCATCCAGTTGTTTTCCGGAATGGCATCCTGAAAGCCAGGTGTCAGGATGAAGGAAAGGAACTTTCTACCCAACTCTTTTTCCGGCGCGTTCTTCAACAGGCCTGCGACTTCGATCTGAATGTAATGGCCTTCCTCGAAGCTTGCGGCCTGATAGCGCTCGCTGTGCTCGGCCACCATATGATAGGCGGGCGACGTGGTATAGGAGAGCACCATCGGCACTTCGCCCTTGGTGAAGAGGCCGTAGGACTCCGACCAGCCCGGCGTAACCGTCAGAACGCGATCCTTGAGCTTTGCCCAGGCTTCCGGCGCCTTGTCGCCATAGACCGACTTGACCCAGAGCAGCAGGCCGAGGCCCGGCGTCGAGGTCCTTGGATCCTGAATGGCGATCTTCTGCGACGGGTCGCCTTCAACCAGTTCCTTCAGGCTCTTTGGCGGGTTCTTCAGCGTCTGGGTGTCATAGACAACGGCGAAGTGCCCGTAATCATAGGGAACGAAGACATCGTCCTTGAAGCCACCGGGAACCTTGGCTGCGGAGGCATCGATACCCGATGGTTCGAAGAGCCCCGTGGCTTTGGCTTCGGCAATGAGATTGGTGTCGAGACCGACCACGACATCCGCCTTGGAGCCGACACCTTCCAGCTTCAGGCGGTTGAGCAGCGCCACACCATCGGCGACGCCGACGAAATTGACGGTGCAATCGCAGGTCTTCTCGAACGCCGCCTTGACCTTGGGGCCTGGACCCCATTCGGAGACGAAGCTTTCATAGGTGTAGACGGTGAGAACCTTCTTGTCCTGCGCAGCGCCAAGGCTCGGCAGGAGGAAGGATGCGGCGACGAGGCCGGACAGCAGAAAACGACGATACATCAGACACCTTCTCGATTGGGTTACGGGAATAGGCGTCTGGATGGAAGCCGTCTAATCCCTCCGCCGGTGTTAACCGGATCAGGTTCTTCGGGTTGGCAAAAGCCTCTCAGCCTCGTCTTTCCGACAAAGCACCCCGTTAGAGCGAGAAAAGATGTAATGACACAATCGGTTATTGGCAAGACGGCAAGCGCCTATGCTTGCTCCGTCATGTAAACCAGTTCCCAGACATGGCCATCGGGATCCTGAAAGCTTGCCGCATACATGAAGCCATGATCCTGCACCGGTTTCCACTCGCGCCCACCGGAGGAGAGCGCCGTCTTCAGCATGCTGTCGATCTCCTGACGGCTGGACGCCGAGAGACAGGTCAGCACTTCCGTGCTGCTCTTCGCATCGGCGATCTCACCATTGATGAAATCGCGGAAACGTTCTTCCTGAAGCAGCATGACGAAGATGTTCTTCTCGACGATCATGCACAGCGTTCGCTCATCCGAATATTCCGGATTGAAGCTGAAGCCGAGCGCGGTGAAGAAGGCTTTCGATATCTCGATATTCTTCACCGGCAAGTTGACGAAGATCGTACGCATGGGCTGGCTCCTCCCTGTTGGAGCAAAGCAAAGCCCATATTCGCGCACCTGTCAAAGACGGCGCTAAAATGAAGCGTATTCCTTGACGGAAAGCGCCCTAGCCTTCCATCTCTTCGCGCAGCATCTCAAGCTCCAGCCACTCTTCTTCCATGGCCTCAAGCTTCTCACGCAGCTTCGCCATCTCGTCTGCCAGCTTGTTGAAGCCGCCGGGGTCCTTGGCGAAAAGCTGCGGGTCGGCCATGCGCTCTTCGCGCTTGGCGATTTCCCCCTGAAGCTTTTCCATTTCCTTCGGCAGGTTTTCGAGCGCGAATTTCTGCTTGAAGGAAAGCTTGCCCTTGGCCTTGGCAGGCTCGGCACTGGTCGCGGCGCTTGCCGAGGCCTTCGCCTTTTCCTGCTTTTCCGAACGCTTCTTGTCTTCTGCCGCACCCTTGCGCTGCGCCATCATGTCGGAATAGCCACCTGCATATTCGATCCAGCGGCCATCCGGCGCATCCGGATTGGCAGGCGCGATCGTCGAGGTCACGGTGCGATCGAGAAAGTCGCGATCGTGGCTGACGAGGATGACGGTGCCTGAGAAGCTTGCGACGATCTCCTGAAGCAAATCCAGGGTCTCGATGTCGAGATCGTTCGTCGGCTCATCGAGGATGAGAAGGTTGGTCGGTCTTGCGAGAATACGCGCCAGGATAAGACGGGCACGCTCGCCACCCGACAGATTGCGGATCGGCGTGCGGGCCTGTTCCGGCTGGAACAGGAAGTCCTTCATATAGCCGGTCACATGCTTCTGCTCGCCATTGACCAGCAGGCTTTCGCCACGACCATCGGTCAGGTAATGCGCCAGCGTATCGTTCGGATTGAGGTCCTCGCGCTTCTGGTCGAGTGTCGCGATTTCCAGATTGGTGCCGAGCTTCACCGTGCCGCTGTCGGGTGCCAGTTCACCGGTCAACATCTTGAGAAGTGTGGTTTTACCCGCACCATTTGGGCCAACAAGGCCGATGCAGTCGCCGCGATGCACGCGCAGCGAAAAAGGGGCGACGATGGTGCGATCGCCATAAGCCTTGGTGATGGCTTCCGCCTCGATGACCAGCTTGCCGGATTCGCGCGCTTCGACTGCGGTTGCCTGCACGGTGCCCTGCGGACCCTTATGTCCGCGATAGGCGGCGCGCATGTCGCGCAGCTCTCCCACGCGGCGCATGTTGCGCTTGCGGCGTGCCGTCACGCCATAACGCATCCAGTGCTCTTCCCGCTCGATGGCCTTGCCAAGCTTGTGCTGTTCCAGCTCTTCCTCTTCCAGCACCTTGTCGCGCCATTCCTCGAAATGGCCGAAGCCGCGATTGAGACGGCGCGACTGGCCGCGGTCGAGCCAGACGGTGGCGGTCGAGACCTTTTCGAGGAAACGACGGTCGTGCGAAATCAACACAAGCGCGCTTCGCGTCTGCTGCAATTCGCTTTCCAGCCATTCGATGGTCGGCAGGTCGAGATGGTTGGTCGGCTCGTCCAGCATGAGAATGTCTGGCTCCGGCGCCATGACGCGCGCCAAGGCCGCGCGACGCGCTTCACCGCCCGACAGACTTGCTGGATTTTCCTGGCCGGTCAGACCGAGATGTTCGAGAATATAGCTGACGCGATAGGGATCGTCGCCCGGTCCAAGACCGGATTCGGCATAGGCCTGCACGGTGTCGTAAGCACCGAAATCCGGTGCCTGCTCCAGATAGCGGATCGTCGCGGAGGGATGACGGAAAACCTCGCCCGATTGCGCTTCGACCAGACCGGCAGCGATCTTCATCAGCGTCGATTTGCCCGACCCGTTGCGGCCGACGAGGCAGATACGGTCGCCAGGCTCCACCTGCAAGTTGGCGCCATCCAGAAGGGGCGTCACGCCAAAGGTCAGCTTGATATCGTCGAGTTTCAGAATGGGGGGTGCCAAGGCATCAGGCTCCGGTCAGATCGTAGGGACGGGCAAGCACGATGGCTTTGCCGCTTTTGAGGCGAAGGCGAATGTCACCCTCAGCCACGTTGGACATAGTGCGCGACGAGCCGAAGGCAAGCGCAAAATCGTTGAGAGGGTAGCGGGCATTCTCGATATCGAGGCCGAAAAGGGCTGTAAAACCGGCGACGGAAAACAGCGAGCCGCGCGGCAGATCGAGCGCGAGTTCACCTTCAAGCAACGGGAACGCCTCCTCGTTGCCGGAAGTCAGCATTACCTTGTAGCCGCGCTCCGCCAGCGCCACAGCGTAGAGAAGATGAAACTGCGCATGGTCGGATCGTTCGCCTGCAAGCGCGCCAACCAGCGTCAATCGTTTCGCACCCCGCGCCAAAGCCTCGGAAACGGCGATCTCGCCATCCGTCTCACCCTTGGCGGCGGGAAAAGGTTGCTGCGGCACGTCCGGCCATTCGTCGACAAGGGCTGCATTGGCGGAGTCGAAATCACCCACCCAAAGCTCAGGCTTCAGACCAAGTAGCTTGGCATGTTTCATGCCGCTGTCTGCGGCAATCACACGCGATCCTGCAACCGCCTTGTGCAGGCGATCCGTCACGACAATATCGCCGCCCAGCAGAATGGTGAAATGATCCGATGTCATGCCCTGCCTTATCGCGAAACATCACCTCAAGGAAAGGCGGAAACGCCCAGAAGGGCGGCGATATTGATTTTTCGGCCAGACAGGATTATGACAGCCGCCAGTGGTGATTTGCCGACCGGCTTGCAGCCACTTTAAAGAAGTCGCTAAAGGGTCGAGGAAACAGGCAATTTCCGAGGACCGGTCGCGATTTCGCTGCCGGTTTTTTTGTTTTTGGACGTGAGAGTTCGCAATGCCCATCAAAATCCCCGATACGCTGCCCGCCTTCGAAACCCTGGTGAATGAGGGTGTGCGGGTGATGACCGAGACCGTGGCGATCCGTCAGGATATCCGCCCGCTGCAGATCGGGCTCCTGAACCTCATGCCGAACAAGATCAAGACCGAAATCCAGATGGCCCGGCTCGTCGGCGCCTCGCCGCTGCAGGTGGAACTGTCGCTGGTGCGCATTGGCGGGCACCGCGCCAAGAACACGCCGGAAGAGCATCTGCTTTCCTTCTACGAGACCTGGGAAGAGGTGCGCCACCGCAAGTTCGACGGCTTCATCATCACCGGCGCACCGGGTGGAAACGCTGGCCTATGAGGACGTGACCTATTGGGACGAGATGAAGAAGATCTTCGACTGGACGGAGACCAACGTCCACTCGACGCTGAATGTCTGCTGGGGTGCGATGGCGGCAATCTACCACTTCCATGGCGTGCCGAAGCACGAATTGAAGGAGAAGGCCTTCGGCGTCTATCGCCACCGCAATCTCTGCCCCGCCTCCATCTATCTCAACGGCTTCTCCGACGATTTCCAGGTGCCGGTGTCCCGCTGGACGGAAGTGCGCCGCGCCGATATCGAGAAGCATCCCGATCTGGAAATCCTGATGGAATCCGAGGAAATGGGCGTGTGCCTGGTGCATGAGAAGCGCGGCAAGCGCCTCTACATGTTCAACCATGTGGAATATGATTCCACGTCGCTCGGAGACGAATATTTCCGCGACGTGAATTCCGGCGTGCCGATCAAGCTGCCGCATGACTACTTCCCGCATAACGACCCGGCGCTGACGCCGCTCAACCGGTGGCGTAGCCATGCCCATCTGTTCTTCGGCAACTGGATCAACGAGATCTACCAGACGACACCTTACGAACTCGCCGAGATCGGCAAGACGACCGGCTGATCAAGAGCCGTGACGAATTTGACATTGCGGCGTTGCGCCAGACGCTAAAATGACGCAACGTCCCGCACAAATCGCAAGCGATAGGGAGCATTCGGGATGAGCGAAGCAGGCGCACGGGAGAATTTCGGCTTTACGGCAACCGGCGAAAAGGTCGAGCGGGTAACGATTTCCGCTGGCGGCCTGACCGCCAAGGTGATGACCTGGGGCGCGGTCATCCAGGATTTGCGCCTTGAGGGTCATCAGCCGCCGCTGGTGCTCGGCTTCGATGGTTTTGACGACTACCCGAAATACTCCTCCTACTTCGGCGCGACGCCGGGCCGAAACGCCAACCGCATCGGCGGCGGTACATTCTCCATCGACGGCAAGGACTACCAACTCGAGCTCAACGAAAAGGGCATCAGCCATCTTCATGGCGGCAGCGACGGCACGGGCAAGCGCAACTGGCTGATCATGGAACATGGGCCAAGCCACGTCGTGCTGCAGATCATCGATCCGAACGGCCGCGCTGGCTATCCCGGCAATTGCACGATAACGGCAACTTACACGATCCGCGAAGGCGGCGTGCTTTCTGTCTTGTATGAGACGACGACCGACCTGCCGACCATCGCCAATGTCTGCCAGCACTCCTATTTCAATCTCGATGGTGCTGAAACCGCACTCGATCACCAGATTGAAATCGCGGCCGATCATTATCTGCCGACCGATGAGCGCCAGATTCCAACCGGCGAAATCCGCGTCGTTTCCGGAACGGTCTTCGACCTGCGTGAGCCGACGCCGATGAGCCGAAAGGACGACGAGGGCGAACAGGTGCTCTACGACCACAATTTCTGCCTCTCGGCAGAGCGTGTGGCCAAGCGCAAAGTCGCCCGCGTCCATGCGCCGGCCTCCGGCATTTCGCTCGAAGTTCACACCACCGAACCCGGCGTGCAGTTCTATTCCGGCTTCAAGCTGAACACCGCCGTCCCCGGTCATGACGGCCGCCACTACGGCCCCTTTGCCGGCTTCTGCCTGGAAACTCAGATCTGGCCGGACGCCGTCAACCACGAAGGCTTCCCCAAGGCCATCCTTCGCCCTGGCGAAACGCTGCGGCAAGAAACGGATTACATCTTTACCAAGGGGTGAGGTGGTTCAGTCCAGTACGCATCCAACATAAGCGCCGGAGCCTCTGGCCCGGCGCTCGATCAGCCCGGCCAGACGCTGCATACCGCGGCCGGGCTTGCTGGCATTGCGATCGATCGGGTTTGGCAAGGATACGGCGAGAAGCGCGGCCTGACGGGCTGTCAGCTTGGAAGCAGGCACCTTGAAATGGTACTGCGCCGCAGCCTCGATGCCATAGATGCCAGGACCCCATTCTGCGATATTGAGATAAATCTCCATCATCCGCTTCTTCGACCAGACGAAGTCGGAGAAAAGTGCAAGCGGAAGCTCCAGCCCTTTGCGGATGAGGGATCGGCCGTTCCAGAGAAAGAGATTCTTGGCGGTCTGCATCGGAATGGTGCTGGCCCCACGTGTGGCCTCACCTTCCAATGCGTCGTTGACGACATCCTGCATCTGGTTCCAGTCGACGCCATGGTGGAAACAGAATTGGCCGTCTTCCGACATCATGACCGACTGGATCAGGCGGGGCGAAATGTCTTCAAGCGGCACCCACTGCCGGTCATAGCCCTGGAACGTCACCAGATCGGCAAGCATCAGCGTTGAGACGGGGCGAATGAAGGGAAGCGCATAAACGGGGATCAGCAGATAGGGCAGGATCAGCAAAGCGAGCACGAACATGCCGACGCGTTTGGCAAGGTTCTTGATATCCACCTTCGGCCTGCTCTCCTCGTCGGGAAGCGCTTCGTACTCCCTCTCGCTTTCCGGCGTACTGCTCACATCCCGTCCCCGCTCGTTCAGATCAAGCCTTTCATATTCCGCTTGCACCATCAAGGCTACTCACGATGATGAAGTTCCATACCAAAGATCACTGATGATGATCCATGCGATGGCTTGGAAACGGTCATCCGGGTAGGAAAAACCGCAGAGCGATGTCTGTGCATCGGTCGAGGATTTCGACGCCCTCCGGTGGCCGATTTCCAGGCCAAGGCGTCGGCGGCGGTCGAATGGGTCATCATCAGTGATCTTTGGTATTATGGTTCAACAAAACATTTGCCAGCCCTTTTTACCCATGCCAAACAGCCGCGAGACGGAAGGAAGCGGTGCCATGACATTCGAAACCAGGCTGCGCGATAACGCGGCAAGCACGGAAAAACTGCTGGCAGAGCTTCTGACAAGCGCAGTCGGTGACGACGAGATCGCCCGACCCGCAAACCTGCTGGACGCCATGCGCCACGGCGTGCTGAACGGCGGCAAGCGCCTGCGGCCTTTCCTTGTCATCGAAACCGCGCGGCTTCTCGGTGGAAACGAAGCTGCCGCCCTGCGTGTGGGTGCCGCACTGGAGTGCCTTCACTGCTATTCGCTGGTGCATGACGATCTTCCCGCCATGGACGACGACGACCTGCGCCGCGGCCAGCCGACGGTGCACAAGAAGTTCGACGAGGCAACCGCGATCCTTGCGGGAGATAGCCTGCTGACACTCGCCTTCGATATCATCGCGGCTCCCGAAACACCGCTGACTGGCGACCAGAAGACGGCACTCGTGCTGGCACTTTCCCGCGCCGCCGGCATTGGCGGCATGGCAGGCGGTCAGGCGCTCGATCTGGCGGCGGAAAAACGGGCACCGGACGAGCAAGGTATCGTGACATTACAGGCAATGAAAACCGGCGCGCTTCTGCGCTTCGCCTGCGAGGCCGGTGCGATCATTGCCGGAAACGATGCCTCTCACCGCCAGACGCTGCGAAGCTTCGGAGAAAAGATCGGCCTCGCCTTCCAGCTTGCCGACGATCTCCTCGACTTGACCTCCGATGCCGCCACCATGGGCAAGGCAACCGGCAAGGATGCCGCCCGCGGCAAGGGCACGCTGGTGGCTCTGCGCGGTGAAGACTGGGCGCGGATGAAACTTCAGGAGCAGGTGCGCGATGCCGCAAACCTGCTTTCTCCCTATGGAGAGAAGGCAGATATTCTGGTACAGGCGGCCCGCTTCATTGCTGAGCGGAAGAGTTGAAAGCGCAAGCGCCTCTCACGCTTGCCCAACAACAAAAAGGGCCGCCGAAGCAGCCCTTTTCTAAAATCCGATAGGCGCGATTGCCTTTTAGTGCGTTTTAGCCGTTCTGCGTCAGCGGCGAGATCAGCACTTCCACGCGGCGGTTCTGGGCGCGGCCATCCGGCGTTGCGTTGGATGCCACCGGCTGCGATGGGCCGAAGCCCATGGTGGACATGCGGCGCTGATCGACACCCTGGCTTGCGAGATAATTGGCAACCGAGGCAGCGCGGCGCTGCGACAGGAGCTGGTTATGGTTCAGGCTGCCGGTGGAGTCGGTGTAGCCGTTGACGTCGATATAGGTCTTGTTGAACTTGTTCAGAACGATCGCGACCGAATTCAGCGTCGGGTAGAATGGCGGGATCACCTGATCCTGATCCGTCGCGAAGGTGATGTTGGACGGCATGTTGAGAACGATGCTGTCGCCACGACGGGTGACGGAGACGCCGGTGCCCTGCAACTGTTGGCGAAGCTCGGCTTCCTGATTGTCCATATAGCCGCCGATCGCACCGCCGGCCAGCGCGCCGATACCGGCACCGATCAGCGCGTTGCGGCCCTTATTGCCACCGCCGATCGCCAGACCGCCGACCGCACCGGCCAGCGCGCCAAGACCCGCACCGCCCGCCATATTGGAGACCTTCTGCTCACCCGTGTAGGGATCGGTCGTGGTGCAGGCGGAAAGGTAAGTTGCGGCAAGCGCAAGAACAGCAAACTTCTTGATCATTGGAAATCATTGCTCCGTGAGTTTCTGGAGGTAAAACACAGCGATTCGGGCATTTTCACGGTCGAGACTCACTCCGCCGCGTCCTTTTGGCCAAAACGTTTTTCGATATAGTCAGTAACCAGTGCCTCGAAGTCCGAGGCGATGTTCGGACCGCGCAAGGTCAGCGCCTTCTCGCCATCGATGAAGACGGGTGCCGCAGGGCTCTCGCCCGTTCCAGGCAGCGAAATACCGATATCGGCATGCTTGCTCTCGCCCGGACCATTGACGATGCAGCCCATGACGGCAACGTTCAGCGCTTCCACGCCCGGATATTTCTCGCGCCAGACCGGCATGTTCTTGCGAATATCGTTTTGAATGTTCTGCGCCAGCTCCTGGAAAACCGTCGACGTCGTGCGTCCACATCCCGGACATGCCGCGACCACCGGAATGAACTGGCGAAAGCCCATAACCTGTAGAAGCTCCTGCGCCACCTGCACTTCGCGGGTGCGGTCACCATTCGGCTCCGGTGTCAGCGATACGCGGATCGTATCACCGATGCCATGCTGGAGTACGTAGCCCATGGCAGCCGAAGAGGCGACAATGCCCTTCGAGCCCATGCCTGCCTCGGTGAGGCCGAGATGCAGCGCGTGGTTGGAGCGCTCCGACAGCATCGAATAGACCGCTATCAGGTCCTGCACCTGGCTGACCTTGGCGGACAGAATGATGCGGTTGCGCGGCAGGCCGATCTCTTCGGCTAGCTCGGCGGAAATCAGCGCCGATTGAACGATGGCTTCGCGCGTCACCTGGCGGGCGGACAGCGGAAAGCCCTCTTCCTTGTTCTTGTCCATCAGGCTGGTGAGCAGTTCCTGATCGAGCGATCCCCAGTTGACGCCGATGCGCACCGGCTTGTCGTAGCGGATCGCCATCTCGATGATATCGCCGAACTGCTTGTCCTTCTTGTCCTTGAAACCGACATTGCCGGGATTGATGCGGTACTTCGCCAAAGCCTCGGCACAAGCCGGATGATCGGCGAGCAGCTTATGGCCGATATAGTGAAAGTCACCGACAAGCGGCACATCCATGCCAAGCCGCAGCAGACGGTCGCGGATTTTCGGAACGGCAGCAGCGCTCTCATCGCGGTCCACGGTGATGCGGACGATTTCAGAACCGGCCCGATGGAGGGCTGCAACCTGCTGGACCGTCGCATCGATATCGGCCGTATCCGTATTGGTCATGGATTGCACGACGACCGGAGCACCGCCGCCGACGATAACGCCACCCACATCGACGGCAACGGAGGCGCGGCGTGGCTTGGGATCGTAGTCGGCGTGTGCGTTCATCATGGTCTCTGCAACTGCGGTAAGGGTCATCATTCAGGTGGATCAAGGCGGGCGCCTTGTCAACATCGAAGCAGTCAACTGGTAGTTTACTGCAATCGTGGCGAAATTCGAGCCTGTCTGCCAACTTACCAAAACGAAAGCGCTTCCATGGGCAATGGAAGCACTTTGATCAAACGGAGCACGCAAAGGTTGGGCTTTAATGCCCGCTTGCGCCATCGGCGTGGCGTGCAAGCCTGGAGAGCAGCAGCACGACCACGTGCAGAAGCGGAATGAACAGGAACACTGTCGCAAGGCCGGTATGTTCGGCAATGAAGCCGATCGCCGATGGCGCGACCAGAATGCCGGAATAGCCCATGGTGGTAACGACAGACAGACCGATCCCCGGTGCCAGCCCCGGCATGTTGCCGGCAGCGGAAAAGGCAATCGGCACCATGTTGGAAATGCCGATACCGGCGATGGCAAAGCCGATAATGGCGATGAAGGCGTCTCCGCCAGCGCCAGCGATCAGAAGACCGACGATCGACAAAGCCGAGCAGACTTGCAATGTGCGCACCGCCCCAAGGCGCTCGCGCACCAGGTCGCCGGCAAAGCGCATGACCGCCATGGTCAGCGAGAAGGCGGCGAAGGCAAAGCCCGAAACGGCAACGGATGCACCAAGCTCGTTGCGCAGATAAAGCGCACCCCAATCGAGAACTGCACCCTCCGGCACCATGGAGAACAGCGCCATCAGGCCGATGATCCAGGGCAGCGGCGTGAGCGGCAAACGACCCTTCGGCCGTTCTTCTTCAGGGTGTGGACGATCCACCATGACCCGCGGCCAGGCAATCGCAAGAAGTGCCGCAGCGATGATGGTAAGGGCAACCGCATGGCCATAAATGCCGATCTTGGTGATCAGCAGACCGCCGAGGCCCGCGCCGATCAGGCCGCCGAGGCTCCAGAAGGCGTGGCATGACGACATGATGGCGCGCCGCATACCGCGCTCGACCGCAACGGCATTGGCATTCATCGCCACATCCATCGCCCCCGTCAGACCGCCAAAGAGGAAGACGGTAATGACACCCGCCCAGACGGTGTTGGACAGGGTGATGAGGAGCAGCGTCGGCACGAAGATGGCAGCGCAGAACAGCACCACCGTGCGTGATCCGACACGCGCGATCTGCGAACCGGCCACCGGCATGCAGGCAAGAGAGCCGAGACCGAAGACGAGAATAACGAGGCCGAGTTCGCCTTCGCTCAAGGCAAGGCGCTTGGCAAATTCCGGGATCATCGGCGCCCAGGACCCCATCATGAAACCGTTCATCAGGAACAGCAGGGACACGCCAAACCGGGTTCTCGTCATATAGGGGGTGCGGACCGTGGAAGCGGTCATTGGGGAGCCGGTCATGCGGGCTGGTCCTTCGGTGAATACAGGTGGGAAGGGGTGCGGGCATCGAGCCCGGCAACATGAATATCGAGCTTTTGTCTCTGGAGATTGCGAACGAAAGCCTCTTCCGCGTCGCCTTCAAGAACAAGGGTCAGATCGGGGCTGAGCGGCGCCACAAGGAAGGCAGCCCCGGCACCCAGTTTCTCGCTGGTGATGGCGGCAAGTGTTCTCGCACTCGCCTTGCAGGCCAAGCGCTTGAAGATCGCATCCTGATAAATATCGGCAGACAGCCCGCCATCAGTCGTCATGCCGCAAACGCCGAGGATGCAGAGGTCAGGCCGCATCTCTTGCAGTTGCGAAATCGCCGTCGTGTCGATCGCGGCACCGACGGCGGGATCGATCCGTCCGCCGATCACGATCAATTCGAGATCGCTACGACCTGAGAGTTCGGCGGCGATAACAGGCGTATTGGTAATAACGGTGAGCTTCGCGCTCTCCGGCAGATGGCGAGCGATGGCAAGATTGGTGGAGCCAGCATCGAGAAAAACGGTTGTTCCCGATGCGATGCGGGCCGCTGCGGCTCGGCCGAGCGCATCTTTGCGGTCCTGCCTATCCGCCACGCGATGGCTGAGAGGAACGGTGTTGCCGCCGGAGATCAGCGCTCCTCCATAGACGCGCTCGCAAAGGCCACGCGCCGCCATATCCCGAAGGTCGCGCCGGATCGTGTCTTCCGAGACATCGAAAGCCTGAGCGAGATCCTGCGCAAGAACGCGGCCCTTGTTCTGAAGCTCGGTGAAGATGAGCGTCTGACGCTCGCTGACAAAGTGATCGATCTTGGACATTCGGCATCAACATGTGGAATCGTGCACAAACATGCATACATGCAGAAAGCCTTATCTACAAGCAGAAATGCCCGCACAGGGCGGGCATCCACTTAACGCTTCATGTCGGTTCGTTACTCTGCGTAAACGACCAGCAAATCCTTGGCGTCGATCTGGTCACTTGGCCGCACGAGCACTTCGGCAATTTTGCCATCCCGCTCGGCGTGGAGAGCGGTTTCCATCTTCATCGCTTCGATCGAGACCAGAACGTCGCCCGCCTTCACATCCTGTCCGGCATTGGCGAAGACGCGGGAGATGACGCCCGGCATCGGCGCGCCGACATGAGCGGCATTGCCCGGTTCTGCCTTGCGGCGGGCAGCCGAGCCGCTGGCACCATGGGCGCGGTTCGGCACCTTGATGCGGCGCGGCTGGCCGTTGATCTCGAAGAAGACGGTGACCATGCCCTTATCGTCGACGCCGGAAGATGCCTGGTTGACGATGACGAGCGTCTTGCCGCGTTCGATATCGGCAAACAGCTCTTCGCCATCTTCCATGCCGTAGAAGTAAGCATGCGTCGGCAGCACCGAGACAGGACCGTAGGTTTCAGAAGCGAGCGCAAAATCGGTGAAGACCTTCGGATACATCAGATAGGAGGCAAACTCGAAATCATCGACCGTACGCTCGAGCTTGGTCTCGATTGCCTTGCGCTCAGCGTCGAGATCGGCATCGTCCAGAAGCGAGCCGGGGCGAACCGTGTAAGGCTTCTCACCCTTCAAGGCTTTCTTCTGCAACGCTTCGGGCCAGCCGCCCGGCGATTGACCGAGATCGCCCTTCAGCATCGAGACAACCGAGTCCGGGAAGGAGACTTCCTTGTCCGGGTTTTCGACATCGGCCACCGTCAGATCCTGGCTGACCATCATCAGCGCCATGTCGCCGACGACCTTTGACGATGGCGTGACCTTGACGATATCGCCAAACATCTTGTTGGCATCGGCATAGGCCTGCGCCACTTCGTGCCAGCGGCTTTCGAGACCGAAGCGAACGGGCCTGTTCCTTGAGGTTGGTGAACTGGCCACCAGGCATTTCATGCAGATAGACTTCCGATGCCGGTCCCTTGAGGTCGCTTTCAAAGGCGACATACTGGTTGCGCACCGCCTCCCAATAGAAGGAGATGCGTCGGATCCACTCGGCATCGAGACCGGTGTCGCGTTCCGAACCGTCCAGAGCCTCGACGATGGAGCCAAGGCAGGGCTGCGACGTGGTGCCGGAGAAGGCGTCCATCGCCGCATCGACCGCATCCACGCCCGCATCCACTGCGGCCAGGACGGTCGCCGCGGCAATGCCGGAGGTATCATGCGTGTGGAAATGGATCGGCAGACTGGTTGCTTCACGCAGCGCCTTGAACAGAACCTTGGCGGCAGCGGGCTTCAGCAGCCCCGCCATGTCCTTGACGGCGATGATATGGGCGCCCGCCTTTTCCAGCTCGGCTGCAAGGCTGGTGTAATATTTGAGGTCGTATTTCGGACGCGCCGAATTCAGCAGATCGCCGGTATAGCAGATCGTCGCTTCGCAGAGCTTGTTCTCTTCAGCAATCGCATCCATCGACACGCGCATATTCTCGACCCAGTTGAGGCAGTCGAAGACGCGGAAGAGATCGACGCCGCCCTTTGCCGCCTGCCGGACGAAATATTTGACGACATTGTCGGGATAGTTCTTGTAGCCGACGCCATTCGCGCCACGCAGAAGCATCTGCAGAAGCAGGTTCGGCGCGCCTTCGCGAATCAGCGCCAGACGCTCCCATGGGTCTTCGGTGAGAAAGCGCATGGAGACGTCGAAGGTCGCACCACCCCAGCATTCGAGCGACAGAAGCTGCGGCAATGCCTTGGCGTAAACACTGGCCACACGGGCAATGTCATGGGTGCGCACGCGCGTTGCCAGAAGCGACTGATGACCATCGCGCATGGTGGTGTCGGTGACGAGAACGCGCTTCTCGTTGCGCATCCAGTCGGCAAAACCCTTTGGCCCCAGCCTGTCCAAAAGCTGCTTGGTTCCATCCGGCGTCGGCGCATCGATGTAGGGCACGACGGGCTTGACGGCCTTGTCGGAGGGCTTGGCGCGACCCTTTGTTTCCGGATGGCCGTTGATGGTCACATCGGCAAGATAGGTCAGAAGCTTGGTCGCACGGTCCTGACGCTTCACCTGGGCGAAAAGCTCAGGCGTCGAGTCGATGAAGCGCGTCGTGTAGGTGTTATTGCGGAAGCTCTCGTGACCGATAATGGCCTCGAGGAAGGTGAGGTTCGTCGCCACGCCGCGGATGCGGAACTCCCGCAGTGCGCGGTCCATACGGCTGATCGCCTCTTCCGGCTTCGGCGCCCATGCCGTGACCTTGACGAGCAGCGGATCGTAATAGCGGGTGATGACGGCGCCGCTATAGGAGGTGCCGCCATCCAGACGAATGCCGAAGCCGGACGCGGAGCGATAGGCGGTGATACGACCGTAATCGGGAATGAAGTTGTGCTCGGGATCTTCCGTGGTGATGCGGCACTGAAGCGCATGGCCGTTGAGACGGATATCCTTCTGTTCGGGAACGCCGGATTCCGGCGTGCCGATGGCAGCGCCCTCAAGGATGTGGATCTGCGCCTTGACGATATCGATGCCGGTGACGACTTCGGTCACCGTGTGCTCCACCTGAATGCGCGGATTGACCTCGATGAAGTAGAATTTGCCGGTATCGGCATCCATCAGATATTCGACCGTGCCGGCACCGACGTAATTGGTCGCGGCTGCGATCTTCAGCGAGTAACTAGCAAGCTCCTGGCGCTGCGCTTCGGAAAGATAGGGCGCTGGCGCGCGCTCGACCACCTTCTGGTTACGCCGCTGGATGGAGCAGTCGCGCTCGAAGAGATGAACGACATTGCCGTGGGTATCGCCAAGGATCTGGCTTTCCACGTGGCGCGCGCGTTCCACCAGCTTTTCGAGATAGACTTCGTCCTTGCCGAAGGCGGCCTTGGCTTCGCGCTTGGCCTCGGTGACTTCCCGCGCCAGATCTTCCTTCTTGCGGATGGCGCGCATACCGCGACCGCCACCGCCCCAGGAGGCCTTCAGCATGACCGGATAGCCGATCTCTTCAGCCATGCGCTCCACTGCGGCAAGATCATCCGGCAGTGGTTCTGTTGCCGGAACAACCGGCACGCCAACCGAAATTGCCAGATTGCGCGCGGCCACCTTGTTGCCGAGCTGACGCATGGTTGCCGGGCGCGGGCCGATGAAGGTGATGCCCGCCGCATCGCAGGCATCGACGAATTCGGGGCTTTCCGACAGAAGGCCGTAGCCTGGATGGATGGCGTCGGCGCCGGAGAGCTTGGCAACGCGGATCACTTCCTCGATCGACAGATAGCTCTCGATCGGACCCATATCCTTGGCAAGATGCGGGCCGCGTCCCACCTGATAGCTTTCATCCGCCTTGAAGCGGTGAAGCGAGAGCTTGTCCTCTTCGGCCCAGATGGCGACCGTTTTTATACCGAGCTCGTTGGCGGCACGAAATACGCGGATTGCGATCTCCGAACGATTGGCAACGAGAATTTTCGATATCTTCAAAACGGCCTCCCAAGAACCTAGACGAGCAATCCATCATGCTGCACCGCGAAATTAAGCAGCAAAATTAGATGTTGGAAAGGGCGATTTTCGTGATCTCCGTTCGCGAGGCGCGTCTCAATGCGTCAGCCGATCAAGCCATAGCGAAACGCAAGCGCCACGACGTGCTGACGATTGCGCGCGCCGAGCTTGCGTTGAATGCCGCTGAGGTACCAATCGGCGGTGTGGCAAGAGATGGAAAGTGCCTTGCCGATCTCGGGCGACGTGTTGCCGAGTGCCAGGAGGACCAGCACATCCCGCTCCCGGCGCGTCAATTGCGCCACCGACATGTCGGGAAGGGCCAGCAGATCTTCAGAATGGCCGGTAAAGTCTGCAACACGCCAGAAGGTCGCGCGCATGACGGCATCGAAGATCGCCAGTTCGGTTTCAGTCAGATGGCAGCCGAGGCCGCCGATGAAGATGCCACCGAGCATCCCGTTGCGCCCATGGATCGGAAAAGCATAGCCTTCTCGTATTCCATGACGAGCCGCATCCTGAAAAAGTTTCGCTGCACGTTTACGATGCGTCGCCTGAGAAAGAAGGCAGGCCGAATCCCGCCACCTGATGGGCTTTTGCAGCAGGCAAAGCGACCGCTCGATGGGATCGACCTCACTGTATTTCTTCGCATCGTAAACGGCGGACCAGCCTTCCGGCTGCTGCTCGGCCAGCACGACATCCTTGACCGCCAGACGCCGAACGGCGCGGCGAAAAATGCGATAATAGTCAAAGCCATAATGGCTGATAACGCGCTGAAAAAAAGATAGAAATTCATCCAGGCCCGAGGGCTCTGCATGGGTATCCATGAACGTAAATAGCGTCTGCATCTCAAAATGGATCCTGGCAGTGAAAAAGACCGTGAACCTTGCAGGAGGCACCCTCTCCGCGCCCTCGATCAGCCAGGTTCAAACGCGGCGACTTTGTAATCAAGAAACTTATCATGCATTGAAACTTTTCCGCGAAACGGAGTGATTTGACAATCCATAATGTTCAGATTCGATAAACTGCGATTTTTTTTGACTGACGCTTGAAAAGCCCCCGCGTTAAGCGCCCATTCATGTAGAAAGAGCGATAAAACAACTGCTTGCATAGCCCGCAATCGCCCTTGTCGCTGAAGTCGAGGGTTTCGCCCTCCAGGGGCAGGACTGACATGAAGACGGGATTTGGAAATTGACACTGTTTCAAGTTTACACGCGCGCCCTGCGCTACCTTGCAACCAACAAGTGGCGGGTCACGATCGTCGTTGTTGCAAACGTTATTCTTGCGGCAATCACCATCGCTGAGCCGGTTTTGTTCGGCAAGATCATCGATGCGCTGTCGACAGGGTCCGTTCCGACCAACATCCTCATTCTCTGGGGCGCCTTCGGCCTGTTCAACACGGTCGCTTACGTCGCCGTGGCGCGTGAGGCGGACAGGCTTGCCCATGGGCGCCGCGCCTCGCTTCTGACGGAAGCCTTCGGCCGCATCATTTCCATGCCGCTCTCCTGGCATCATCAGCGCGGCACCTCCAACGCGCTGCATACGCTGCTGCGCGCCAGCGAGACGCTGTTCGGCCTCTGGCTCGAATTCATGCGCACGCATCTGGCAACCTTCGTTGCCGTGGCGCTGCTGATCCCGACTGCCTTTTCGATGGATATTCGCCTCAGCTTCGTGCTGGTTGGCCTGGGTATATTCTATTGGTTCATCGGCAAGTGGGTGATGAACCGCACGAAGGAAGGCCAGGCCTCCGTCGAAGAGCATTACCACACCGTCTTCGCCCATGTGAGCGACTCCATCAGCAACGTCTCGGTGCTGCACAGCTACAACCGCATCGAAGCGGAAACCAAGGCCCTGAAGTCCTTCACCGAGCGCCTATTGAGCGCCCAGTATCCGGTGCTGGACTGGTGGGCTTTCGCCAGTGCGCTGAACCGCACGGCCTCGACGCTGTCGATGATGATCATCCTCATCATCGGTACGATCCTGGTGAAGAACGGCGAGCTTCGCGTTGGTGACGTCATTGCCTTTATCGGCTTTGCCAACCTGCTGATCGGCCGCCTCGACCAGATGCGCGCCTTTGTGAGCCAGATTTTCGAAGCCCGTGCCAAGCTCGAGGACTTCTTCAAGCTGGAAGATTCCGTGCAGGAACGTGAAGAACCGAATTCGGCTGGCGAACTCGGTCATGTCGAAGGCACGGTCGAATTCCGCAACGTCAATTTCGGCTTCGCCAACACCAAGCAGGGTGTACATGACGTCTCCTTCGTCGCCAATGCTGGCGAGACGGTCGCCATCGTCGGCCCGACAGGTGCGGGCAAGACGACGCTCATCAACCTGTTGCAGCGCGTCTATGACCCAAGCTCCGGCCAGATTCTTGTCGATGGCATCGATATCTCGACGGTCACGCGCCAGTCGCTCAGAAGCTCGATTGCAACCGTGTTCCAGGATGCGGGCCTTTTGAACCGCTCGATCCGTGACAACATCCGTCTTGGCCGCGATTCGGCAACTGACGACGAAATCGTTCAGGCGGCGACCGCAGCAGCGGCGACCGACTTCATCGACAGCAGGCTGAACGGCTATATGACGCAGGTGGGTGAGCGCGGCAACCGCCTCTCCGGTGGTGAGCGCCAGCGTATCGCCATTGCCCGTGCGGTCCTGAAGAATGCGCCGATCCTCGTTCTCGATGAAGCGACGAGTGCGCTCGACGTGGAAACCGAAGCGCGCGTCAAGGATGCGGTGGATGCGTTGCGCAAGGACCGCACCACCTTCATCATCGCCCACCGTCTGTCGACGGTCCGCGACGCCGATCTGGTGCTGTTCATGGACAATGGCCGGATCGTCGAGAAGGGCACCTTCGATGAACTCAGCATGCGCGGTGGCCGCTTCACCTCGCTTCTCAGAGCCAGCGGCCTTGTCAATGATGACGAAAAAACGGGGTGTCACGTCGCTCAACATGCCGCAGCGACAAATGAACCACGCATAAGACAAAAAGACGTCCTGATATAAGACTGACCTCCGCCGCCCAGCGCTGCGGGGGTTTTTCTTTGCGCCAATCCTTCGACTGGAAACAAAAAAGCTCCGGCACGAACCGGAGCTTAGATAGGCGCATGCTCGGTGCGGGCAGTGTCGGCCCGACCAGGCGTTTAGTAGTTGTCGTCCTCGTCTTCATCCTTACGCGTCGACTTGAGCGAGGAGAGCTTGGCGAAAACGGCGTTGGCGTCGATTTCCTTCTCTTCTTCGCGCTCATAGCTGAAGTCGAGCTTTTCGGTGGTGCTGGCTGGCTGCAGCGTCGCGTCCAGCTCTTCCTGGGTCGGAAGCGGACGACCGCGCGATGCGCGTTCGACTTCGAGGTCGAGATCGATCTGGCTGCAGAGGCCCAGCGTGACCGGGTCCATCGGTGTCAGGTTGGCCGCATTCCAGTGGGTGCGATCGCGGATCTGCTCGATGGTCGACTTGGTGGTGCCGACGAGACGCGAAATCTGCGCGTCCTTCAGTTCCGGATGGTTGCGAACCAGCCACAGAATAGCGTTCGGACGGTCCTGACGCTTGGAGACGGGCGTGTAACGCGGGCCGCGACGCTTGGATTCGGGAACGCGAACCTTCGGTTCGGAGAGCTTCAGCTTGTGGTTCGGATTGGCTTCCGCGCGCTGGATTTCGTCGCGGGAAAGCTGGCCGGTTGCGATCGGATCGAGACCTTTGATGCCCTGCGCTGCTTCACCATCGGCGATCGCCTTGACTTCAAGCGGATGAAGCTTGCAGAACGTGGCGATCTGATCGAACGACAGCGCCGTGTTGTCAACCAGCCAGACGGCAGTCGCTTTCGGCATGAGCAGTGTTTGAGCCATAGATACAATCCTTCTGAGCGTCCGCGCCGGTGTCGCGGGCGTGGGATAAAACCACTGATTTCCGGAAATATGACGGCTCTATAACCGGATTGCATCAGAATTGCAATTGTTCGAGAAACAAATGACCTTTGTCTAATTGCCGGATGTCACCAACCTGTTATGAATTGGACACATGACTGGAGGACTGGAGTCTCCAGACTTAAAAGACAATCTGCATGAGGAGGAGTTCATGTCTGCGAAGATCTACCCGGTTCTCAAATCGGCCAAAACCGGCACGCTGATCGACAATGACCGCTATCTGAAATGGTATCAGGACAGCGTGGAAGATCCGGAGAAATTCTGGGGCAAGCACGGCAAGCGGATCGACTGGTTCAAGCCTTATACCAAGGTCAAGAACACCTCCTTCAAAGGCAAGGTGCCGATCAAATGGTTTGAGGACGGCCTGACCAACGTCTCCTACAACTGTATTGACCGCCACCTGAAGACGCATGGCGAACGCACCGCGATCATCTGGGAAGGTGACAATCCCTATATCGACAAAAAGATCACATACAACCAACTCTATGACGCCGTCTGCCGGCTCGCCAATGTGCTGAAGAAGCACGGCGTCAAGAAAGGCGACCGCGTCACGATCTACATGCCGATGATCCCGGAAGCGGCCTATGCGATGCTCGCTTGCGCCCGCATCGGTGCCATCCACTCGGTCGTCTTCGGCGGCTTCTCGCCGGAAGCGCTGGCGGGGCGCATCGTCGATTGCCAGTCCACCTTCGTCATCACCTGCGATGAAGGCGTGCGCGGCGGCAAACCCATTCCGCTCAAGGAAAACACCGACAAGGCGATCCATATCGCTGCGCGCCAGCATGTCATCGTCAACAAGGTTCTGGTCGTGCGCCGCACCGGCGGCAAGACCAACTGGGCGCCCGGTCGCGACCTCTGGTACCACCAGGAAACTACAAGCGTGAAGCCGCATTGCGAGCCGGTGAAGATGAAGGCGGAAGACCCGCTTTTCATTCTCTACACCTCAGGCTCCACCGGCAAACCAAAGGGCGTGCTGCACACCACCGGCGGCTATCTCGTCTATGTGTCGATGACGCATGAATATGTCTTCGACTACAAGGACGGTGATATCTACTGGTGCACGGCCGATGTCGGCTGGGTGACCGGCCACTCCTACATCGTCTACGGCCCGCTCGCCAATTGCGCCACGACGCTGATGTTCGAAGGCGTGCCGAATTTCCCCGACCAGGGGCGTTTCTGGGAAGTCATCGACAAGCACAAGGTCAATATCTTCTACACCGCGCCAACGGCACTCCGCTCGCTGATGGGTGCTGGCGACGACTTCGTCAAACGGTCCGAGCGCTCCAGTATCCGCCTGCTCGGCACGGTCGGCGAGCCAATCAATCCGGAAGCCTGGGAATGGTATTATCATGTGGTCGGCGAGGACAAGAGCCCGATCGTCGATACCTGGTGGCAGACGGAAACGGGCGGCATTCTGATTTCGCCCCTCCCCGGCGCAACCGATCTGAAGCCGGGTTCGGCCACCCGTCCCTTCTTCGGCGTCCAGCCGCAATTGGTCGATGCCGAGGGCAAGGTGCTGGAAGGGGCAGCCGACGGCAATCTTTGCATCATCGATAGCTGGCCAGGCCAGGCGCGCACCGTCTACGGCGATCACCAGCGCTTCATCGAGACCTACTTCTCTACCTATAAGGGGAAGTACTTCACCGGCGACGGCTGCCGGCGCGACGAGGACGGCTATTACTGGATCACCGGCCGCGTCGATGACGTGTTGAACGTCTCCGGCCACCGCCTCGGCACCGCAGAAGTGGAATCGGCTCTTGTCTCCCACAGCGCCGTGTCAGAAGCAGCCGTGGTTGGCTACCCGCACCATATCAAGGGACAGGGCATCTACTGCTACGTGACGCTGATGAAGGGCAAGACCGGCGACGAAGCACTACGCGCCGAACTCATCAAGCATGTGCGCGATGAGATTGGTCCAGTGGCGACGCCGGATAAGATCCAGTTCGCACCCGGCCTGCCAAAAACCCGATCGGGCAAGATCATGCGCCGTATCCTGCGCAAGATCGCCGAAGACGATTTTGGCGCGCTGGGGGATACCTCCACACTTGCCGATCCCGCGGTCGTCGACGACCTGATCGAGAACCGCCAGAACAAGCCTGTGGCGGCGTAAGGTCTTTATCGACCCATACGCCTGACAAAAAGACAAACGCCCGGCGACGATCTGTCACCGGGCGTTTTTCATCTGAGCCTCTACGTCGCGCAGTCTGTTCAAGAATTGCCGCTGGCCTGCCGAAAATGGTAATTTCGAGAACCGGAGCGCAGCGTACTTGAGTACGTGAGCACCGGAAGCGCAGAAATTGCCATTTGCAGGCGGCCAGCGGCAATTATGGGATACACTGTTACTGGGCGCGAACTTCCTTGAGCTTGGCCTGAATGCCGTCAACCACGTCGGCACCGATCTGAGCCTTGTGCTTTTCATAGACGACCGCGGACTTCTCGCGAATACGAGCCTGCTCTTCAGGAGACAGGACGTTCACCTTAAGGCCCGCTTCCTTGATCTTGTCGAGCGACTTCTGGTTTAACGCGCGGATAACCTTGCGCTCTTCGTCACGACCGACGATCGCGCATTCGCGAAGGGCGGTCTGCTCTTCGGGGGTGTAGCTGTCGAAGATCGGCTTGGAGAAGAGGAAGAGGAACGGCGTGTAAGCGTGGTTCGTTTCGGTGACGAATTTCTGCACCTCATAGAACTTCGAGGTGTCGATGGTCACATAGGGGTTTTCCTGTGCGTCGATCGCATTGGTTTCAAGCGCCGAGAACACTTCACCAAACGCCATCGGCGTTGCATTGGCGCCGAGGTTCTGGAAGGTGTCGAGGAAGATGTTGTTCTGCATCACGCGGACCTTGAGGCCGGAGAAGTCTTCCCACTTGTCGACCGCGCGCTTGGAGTTGGAGAGATTGCGGAAGCCGTTTTCCCAATAAGCCAGGTTGACGAGGCCCTGCTCTTCCAGCTTCTTGTTCATCATGTCGCCGAACTCGCCGTCGAGAACGGCATCGACTTCCTTCGTGTTGGAGAACAGGAAGGGCAGATCGAACACGCCAAGCGCCGGGATAAGGCCGACGAGTGGCGAGGACGAGGTGACGACCGCTTCCTGAACGCCCGAACGCAGCGCCTGAGTTGCCTGCAAGTCACCGCCAAGCGCGCCGCCCCAGAATGCGGTCATTTTCAGCTTGCCACCGGTTTTCTCGTCCAGGCAGGCCTGCATGGCCTTGATGCCGTTGCCGACGGGGTGATCCTGGTTGATACCGTTCGACACGCGGATCATGCGGCTGTTGTATTCGGCAAAAGCAGGTGCGGAAGCACCGGCGGTGAAGGCAATGGCCGTTGTGAGCAGAAGTAGCTTTCTCATGTTTTCCTCCCTTGGAAACAAACCGAGTCGTTCGGTCAACGCAGATATTGCAGTGGCACCATGACGATCTGCGGGAAGAGCACCAGCAGAGCCAGGACGATGGTTTCGGCGACCAGGAACGGCCAGACGCCGACCGTAACCTTGCCGAGCGGAATGCGCCCGACACCCGAAACCACATTGAGGACAACACCGACTGGCGGCGTAATGAGGCCGATGGCATTGTTGATGATGAAGAGCACGCCGAAATAGACCGGATCGATGCCCGCCTGCTTGATGATCGGCATCAGCACAGGGGTCAGGATCAGGATGGTGGGCGTGAGATCGAGTGCTGTGCCGACGATGAAGACAAGCACCATGATCACGGCCATGAGCAGCATCGGACGGTCGATCAGCGGTTCGATATAGCCGGCAACCTCCGCCGGAATATTCGCGGCGGTAATCAGCCAGGCCGAAACGAGTGCCGCGGCAACCAGGAACATGATGATCGAGGTGCTCTTGGCAGCACGCAACAGCACATGGATGAGATCGGCGGGCTTCAATTCGCGGTAGATGACCATGCCGACAAAGAGCGCGTAGACGGCTGCAACGACCGCCGCTTCCGTCGGCGTCATGATACCGGCCTTGATGCCGCCGAGAATGATAACCGGCATGCCAAGCGCCCATCGCGGCACGTCCCGTTGCCACGAGACGTTCCTTCGCTGTCGTCTTCGGCAGCGGCTGGACATTGTCCTTGCGCACGACGATTAGCCACGCGACGATCAGCGAGATGCCCATCAGGACGCCGGGCACGATACCGGCGAGAAAGAGCTGGGTGATCGACACGTTCGCCGCGACACCGAAGACGATGAAGGCCATGGACGGCGGGATGACGGGAGCGATGATACCACCGGCCGCGATCAGACCACCGGAACGCGGAATATTATAACCGGCCTTCGCCATCATCGGGATCAGGATCGCGGCGAGTGCCGCGGTATCCGCCGCAGCAGAACCGGAGATCGATGCCATGATGATGGCGGCCACGATCGCAACGATGCCGAGACCGCCGCGAATATGGCCGACCAGCGCGATGGCGAAGTCGATGATACGGCGCGACAGGCCGCCGGAATTCATCAATTCACCGGCCAGGATGAAGAAAGGGATGGCGAGCAGCGTGAAGGTATCGGCACCCGGAAATCATGTTCTGGGCGATAATCGCCGTATTGAACATGCCCATGTACCACATCAGCACGACGCCGCAGAACATCAGCGAGAAGGCAACGGGAACGCCGATTGCCATGGCGCCGAGGAGCGAGCCGACAAAAACGAGAAGTGTCATGTGTCAGCGCTCCGAAAGCTGTTCGATGGTGAGATTTTCACCGGCAAAGGCGGCAATCTCGTCTTCACGGACCTTGCCTGTCAAAAGCCGGTAAAGCCGTTCCAGCGCAATCAGGAACATGATGCCGCCGGTGAACATGCCCACGCCATAGACCCAGATCATCGACAGACCGGTGACGGGCGCATGCATGCTGGCATTGATGGCGGACTGCTTCCACGTTCCCCAGAAGAAGATCGCCGAGCAGAGAAGGATGATGATGTTGGACAGGATCATGCAGACAATGCGCATGCGCCGCGACAGGAACATCACCAGCGTCTCGATGCCCATATGGCTGTTTTCTCGGAAGGTCACGACCGCACCGATGAAGGTGATCCAGACGAAGAAATAGCGCGCCAGTTCTTCCGAGACATTGATGCCCGAATTCATGGTGTAGCGCATGACCACATTGATGAAGACCATGATTGCCATGCCTGCAAGAAGCGCGACGAGAATGGTCTCGAGGATGCGGTAAAAAAGATTGATGACTTTCTGCATCTTCCCCTCCCGAGAATGATACGAAGCGGCGCGAACACGGATAGAGGCGCGCGCGCAACGTTTTAAGCCTGTGGATATGCGTGTCGCGTCAAGCGAGATCGCTCGCCTCGCAATCGACGTTATAGAAGCCCGCGCTTTGCGAGATTGCGCATCAATGCCGTCGTGCCGAAGGTCCATTCCGGACAATCGGATGTGCTGGCCACCCAGTTGATCAGCTTGCCCAACCGCGGGCTTGAGATTTCCACGCGGTCGCCCTTGGCATGGGTGAAGCCAAGACCTGGGCCATGACGATCCTTGACCGGAGCGAACATGGTGCCGAGGAAGAAGACGGCGCCATCCGGATACTGATGATCGCGGTTGAGAAGCTGCGACACCAGGTTTTCCGGCGTGCGGCTGATCGCCTGCATCGGGCTGACACCCGTCATGGTGAACCCGTCTTCGCCTTCGACCAGCAGCGAAATCTGCGCCTGCTTCACGTCGTCCAGTGTAAACTTGCCGTCGAAGAGACGGATGAACGGACCAATGGAGCAGGAGGCGTTGTTATCCTTCGCCTTGCTGAGAAGCAGAGCGGAGCGCCCTTCGAAATCGCGCAGGTTGACGTCATTGCCAAGTGCGGCACCGACAATGCGGCCATCGGAGGTAACAGCCAGCACCACTTCCGGCTCAGGATTGTTCCACTGCGACTTCGGATGAACGCCGATCAACGAGCCGCAGCCAACGGAAGACATGGGCTGCGCCTTGGAGAAAATCTCGGCATCCGGACCGATCCCGACTTCCAGATATTGCGACCAGAGGCCCATTTCCTGCAGCAGGCGCTTGACCTCGGCAGCCTTTTCGGAGCCGGCTTCAACGCCCTTCAAACTATCGCCAAGCACCGGAGCCAGACGGCCGCGGATTTCCTGCGCGCGCTGCGGATCGCCTTTCGCCTGCTCTTCGATGACGCGTTCCAGCATGCTGTCGGCAAAGGTCACGCCGGCAGCCTTCACCGCCTGAACATCGTTTGGCGAAAGCAACTGCCCGGCCGAACCATCAAGAAAGACATCGAAGGCGCCGAGCGCGGCAAACTGCAGGGTGTCGGAAAGGCGATCGACGAGATCGTGCTTTTCCAAGAGTTCCGACACTGTCGGTGCAAGCTTGGAAAGATCGTAGAGAACGCCATCCTTCAACAGGACGGGACAGGGGCCGTCTTCGCTCTTGGACCAGACTCGGCCGATCAGGATCGCGTCCTGATGGTCTTCCGGCAAAATTGCAGCAGCATCGACAGTCCTAGATCCGACCAAGCTTTATCCCTCCCACTTTCAGCCCATCCGACCACTGCCTCCACAGCGACTGTATTGTCTGGATGTCTGACAACCTGAATACATCAATCTTCTTAGTATGAGAAAAGGCCTTAGTCCAGCCTGCCAGACGCCGAATTTTCGATGAAATTCGCAACCCTTGGTGAGCGGAGCGCGATGAGCCCAACGCGACCGCTTATTCGTAGACTTCAAGCTCAAGGTTGACGCGGCGCGCGGCACCGAGCAAATGGGCACGCATGGCGGCGCGTGCTGCCGTCGCATTCGACGCCGCAATGGCATCATAGATCGCCACGTGCTCGGCGATCGTGGTCTCGAGAATTTCGCCGAAGACCGCCCGCGAAAAGGCGATGTTGATCGCGTAGCTGATGCGCTCGGCTATGAAGCCGAGGAACATCGAGAAATAATCGTTCTGCGTCGACTCGGCCAGGGTCCGATGGAAATCGAGATCGGCAGCAATACCTTCCTTTTCCCACTCCGGCGCATTGCGCATAGTGTTGAGAACCGCTTCCAGCCTGCTCAACTGCTCCGGCGTGCGATTGACGGCGGCCAGTCCCGCAGCCTCGATTTCCAGCGGCAGACGCAACTGGAAGAGATCGCGGAAACTATCGGGATCGTTGAGCTTGGACCGCTCGATGCGTATGGAGACGCGATGGCGCGGATCGCTGACGAAAGCCCCGACACCCTGGCGCGTTTCGACCGCACCCTCATTGCGAAGCTGGGCAATGGCCTCCCGGATCACCGAACGGCTGACGCCGAATGTCTTGGACAGAACATGCTCCGTGGGGAGCTTGTCGCCAGCTTTCAGCTTTCCATCATTGATCTCACGCGCAATCTCCGCGGCGATCCGGCCAGGAAGATGATCGGTGCGGTGAATCTGGTTGAACTCCAGCGTCATGATGGCTCCCGGTGGACATAAATGCCGAAGGACGGCGCACTTTCATTCTTCTAGCTAGCCGCTTGTACGGCAAGCTGGCAACCGGGATTCATGAGAAGCTCCGGATCGAAGGCCGCTTTCAGCCGCTCGATCATGCCGCGCTGGACGGAGCCGAGACGGCTTTCGAAATCCTCGCGCTTCAAACGACCAATGCCGTGTTCGGCACTGATGCTGCCAGCATAACGATCAAGCACCGTATTGACGATGACCTTGGCCTTGTAGATGTACGCGTCCCGCTTCTCACGCGTGCTGCCATTCGGCGGCAAGACGTTGAGATGCACATTGCCATCTCCCACATGGCCATAAGAAACCGCAAGACACTCCGGCAGGCTCTTGGCCAGTTCCGCCTCCGCTTCTGCAACGAATTCGGCAAGACGCGACAGTGGCACGGAGATATCGGTGCGCATATGCGCGCCGCGCAGCGCCTGGCCCTCATTCATGCCTTCGCGGAATAGCCAGAGCGACTGGGCCTGCGCACGCGAGGATGCAATGACGCCATCCAGCACAAGCCCGTCTTCCATCACGCCTTCGAGGAAGCGGCTCATCAGATCGCTGGTGTCGACCAGACCCGAGCCTGAAATTTCCATCAGCACATAGGCGGCATAATCGCCGGCGATCGGCATCTTCAGATCCGGAATGGCTTCCATCGCAAGCGTGAAGGCAACCGGCGGCATGAATTCGAAGGCCGACATCAGGTCGCAGCACTCACGACGCGCGCGGCGATAAAGCTTGATCGCATCTTCCAGCGAGTTCACACCAAGAAGCGCTGTCTCGACATGATCGGGATTGGGGTAGAGCTTCACCGAGACGGCGGTGATGATGCCAAGCGTTCCTTCCGCGCCGATAAAAAGCTGCTTGAGATCGATACCGCGATTGTCCTTGCGAAGCGTCGACAGCCCGTTCCAGATCGCCCCATCCGGAAGAACGACTTCAAGACCAAGCACCAGTTCGCGCGTCATGCCATAGCGCAGCACATTGATGCCGCCGGCATTGGTCGAAACGTTGCCGCCGATGCGACAGGATCCTTGCGCGCCGAGCGACAGGGGGAAGAACATACCCTTCTCCTGCACCGCGTCCTTGAATTCAGAGAGAATGCAGCCCGCCTCCACCACCGCGGAAAAATCATCCGTATCGATGGCGCGGATGGCATTCATGCGCTCAAGGCTGAGAACGATCTGGCGATCCGGCGCATCGGGCACACCACCCAGCACAAGACCGGTATTGCCACCCTGCGGCACAATGGCGAGCCCCAATTCTGCGCAGAGCCGCACGGTCGCGGCGACGTCTTCCACATGGCGCGGGCGAATGACGGCAACGGCACTGCTTGAGACATCGCCATGCCAGTCACGGCAGTAGCGGACCATTTCTGCAGCATCCGTCAGAACCAGCCCCTCGCCGAGACCGGCCTTCAACGAAGCCTGCAACTCCTCGCGTGATTGCGCATGAACCTCGAGCATCTGCTCTTTCGCCTCCACCCAGGCGGTGACGCTTCTTCGGCGTCTCCGCTCTTAAATCTTCCAGTTTCTCAAAATACTGTTTTCAAGCCAGTCATATAAGGTTATCAGACAACCTTACAAGTCAATTTTTATGATGCGGTGGAGGAGAAACCAGATGCATGTAGCGATTGTCGGCGCAGCCGGAATGGTAGGACGTAAGCTGACCGAAAGGCTCGTTCGCGAAGGAAATCTGAATGGCAAGGAGATCGAGAAATTTACCCTGATCGATGTATTCCAGCCCGAATCGCCAGCTGGCTTCAAGGGCACGGTTGATGCCAGAGCGGCCGATCTGTCCGCTCCCGGCGAGGCCGAAAAACTGGTGTCGACACGACCGGACGTGATCTTCCATCTCGCGGCTATCGTCTCCGGCGAAGCCGAACTCGATTTCGACAAGGGCTATCGCATCAATCTGGACGGCACGCGTTATCTTTTCGACGCGATCCGCCTTGCCCATGGTCAGGATGGCTACAAGCCCCGCGTGGTCTTCACCTCGTCCATCGCCGTCTTCGGCGCGCCTCTGCCTTACCCGATCCCCGATGATTTCCACACGACGCCGCTGACCAGCTACGGCACGCAGAAGGCGATTTCGGAGCTGTTGCTCTCCGACTATACCAGACGCGGTTTCTTCGAAGGCATTGGCATTCGCCTGCCGACGATCTGCATCCGCCCCGGAAAGCCCAATGCTGCTGCCTCCGGCTTCTTCTCCAACATTTTACGCGAGCCGCTGGTCGGCCAGGAAGCCGTGTTGCCAGTACCAGAATCGATCCGCCACTGGCACGCTTCGCCGCGTTCGGCGGTCGGCTTCCTGCTGCATGGTGCAACCATCGATACCGACAAGGTCGGTCCCCGCCGCAATCTCTCCATGCCGGGCCTCAGCGCCACGGTGGGCGAGCAGATCGAGGCGCTGCGCAAGATCGCTGGCGAAAAAGCCGTCAGCCTTATCCGCCGCGAGCCGAACGAGATGATCATGCGCATGTGTGAGGGCTGGGCACCCGGTTTCGAGGCGACCCGCGCCCGCGAACTGGGCTTTACAGCCGAGACGAACTTCGAAGAGATCATCAAGGTCCATATCGAAGATGAGCTGGGAGGTTCGTTGAAATGAATGGGTCTGACAAACAAGCGCGCACCATCGCTTTCCTCGGCACCGGCCTGATGGGCGGTCCCATGGCCCGCAATCTGTTGAAAGCAGGCTTTACGGTGCGTGTCTGGAACCGCAGCGTGGAGAAAGCGCAGGCGCTGGTGGAGCATGGGGCGGTCCTCGCCGCCTCCCCTGCGGACGCGGCGAAAGGTGCCGATATCGTCATCACCATGCTGAGCGATGGCAATGCTGTCGGCAATGTGCTGTTGGACATGGGCGTTGCGGAGGCGTTGAAAAAAGGCGCTATCGTCGTCGATAGCAGTTCCATTGCCCCACCAATCGCCCGCGACCATTCGCAAAAGCTGAAAGCGCTTGGTATTGCCCATGTGGACGCACCGGTGTCCGGCGGCGTGCCCGGCGCAACCGCCGGAACGCTGGCGATCATGGCCGGTGGCGATGAGGAAACGGTGAGCAGTCTCGGCGATGTCTTCTCCGCGATGGGTCGCCTGACTTATGTGGGACCATCCGGTGCAGGCCAGCTATGCAAGCTCGCCAATCAGCAGATCGTCGCCATCACCATCGGCGCGGTGGCAGAAGCCATGATGCTGGTCGAAGCCGGTGGCGCATCGCGCGAAGGCTTCCGCAACGCCATCCGTGGCGGCTTTGCCGAGAGCCGCATTCTGGAACTACATGGCGAGCGCATGGTCAAGCGCGACTTCGTGCCCGGCGGTCCGTCGAAATTTCAGCTGAAGGATCTGAACGGCGTATTGGCCACGGCCAAGGATCTCGATCTGGCCCTGCCGCTGACGGAAGAAGTGACCCGCGCTTTCGACACCTTCGTCAGCAATGGTGGCGCCGATATCGATCACAGCGGCCTGTTACTGCATCTGGAAAGACTGAACAATCGCGAGCATAAAGGCTGATTTTAAAAAATCATACAATTAGGTGCCTGAACGCCTTTCGCGATGGAATGACATGACATAGGGTCACCGCCGACGTCGTCGCGCGCATTCGTGCGGCGTGACACCGCAAGCGAGGAAGGCAGCGCCGGACGCTGTCCAACACCACAGATTTAAAACTTTATAGGGAGTGCACCAATGACAATTCATCAAAACCTTATCGGCGGCGAATGGATCGGATCCGACACGTCGAAGAACATCAATCCTTCCGACACCAACGAAGTCGTCGGCCTTTACGCCCAGGCTTCAGCCGAAGACGCAAAGCAGGCCATCGCAGCAGCCAAGGCCGCTTTCCCGGCATGGTCGCGCTCCGGCATTCTCGAACGTCACGCCATCCTGAAGAAGACCGCCGATGAAATTCTCGCCCGCAAGGACGAGCTTGGCGCGCTTCTCGCGCGTGAAGAAGGCAAGGTTCTCGCAGAAGGCATTGGCGAAACGATCCGCGCCGCCCAGATTTTCGATTTCTTCGCCGGCGAAGCATTGCGTCTGGCGGGTGAAGTCATTCCGTCGGCTCGCCCGAATATCGGCGTGGAAGTGACACGCGAGCCGCTTGGCGTTATCGGCATCATCACCCCCTGGAACTTCCCGATTGCCATTCCGGCCTGGAAGATTGCACCGGCGCTTTGCTACGGCAACACCATCGTCTTCAAGCCGGCCGACCTCGTTCCGGGCTGCGCCTGGGCGATCGTCGATATCCTGCATCGCGCGGGTCTGCCAAAGGGCGTTCTGAACCTCGTCATGGGTCGCGGTTCCGTCGTCGGTCAGGCAATGCTCGACAGCCCGGATCTCGCTGGTATCACCTTCACCGGCTCCACCGGCACCGGAAAGCGCGTTGCCGCTTCGTCCTTGCCGTTCAACCGCAAGTTCCAGCTGGAAATGGGCGGCAAGAACCCCTTCGTCGTTCTCGATGATGCGGATCTGGGCGTCGCCGTCGAAGCGGCTGCAAACTCCGGCTTCTACTCCACCGGACAGCGCTGCACCGCCTCTTCGCGCATCATCGTCACCGAAGGCATTCACGACAAGTTCGTGGCAGCGCTTTCCGAGCGTCTGGCCAAGATCAATGTCGGCAACGCACTGTCCAAGGACACCCATGTCGGCCCGGTCGTCGACGAAAAGCAGTTGAAGCAGGATTGCGACTACATCGAAATCGGCAAGAAGGAAGGTGCGAAGCTCGCCTTCGGCGGCGAAGTGCTGAAGCGCGAAACCCCCGGCTTCTTCCTGCAGCCGACGCTTTTCACCGAAGCCACCAACGACATGCGTATTTCGCGTGAAGAAATCTTCGGACCGGTCGCCTCCGTCATCCGCGTCAAGGATTATGATGAGGCTCTGGCCGTTGCCAACGACACGCCTTTCGGCCTGTCTTCCGGCATCGCTACCACCAGCCTGAAGCACGCGACGCACTTCAAGCGCAACGCCGAAGCTGGCATGGTCATGGTCAATCTGCCGACCGCTGGTGTCGACTTCCACGTGCCATTCGGTGGCCGCAAGGCATCCTCCTTCGGCCCACGCGAGCAGGGCAAATATGCCAACGAGTTCTTCACCACGGTGAAGACGGCTTATACCCTGGCTTGAGCCGAGTTAGACTTTGAAAATCCCCGGCTTCGACCGGGGATTTTTTTGGCTTCACGTCGCTGCATTTGGCCCTATGGTAGGCAACATCTGGAATGACGTGAGACGATGATGACCGATATTGCGATGATCGAAGCGGCCCGCCAGCGTATGAGCGGCGAGGCAATCCGCACCCCTTTGATGTCCTCCCCTTTTCTCGATGAGATTGCCGGCCGCAAGGTGCTGATCAAGCCTGAGTGCCTGCAGCGCACCGGCTCCTTCAAATTTCGCGGCGGCTGGTCGGCTGTGTCGGCCCTGGAACCCGAGGTGCGAAAACTCGGCGTCATCGCCTTTTCCTCCGGCAACCATGCGCAAGGCGTCGCACTGGCTGCCAGCCTGCACGGCGTGCCTGCCGTCATCATCATGCCGCGGGATGCACCGCGGATCAAAATCGAGAACACCAAAGCCTATGGCGCTGAGGTCGTGCTCTACGATCGCGCCAATGAAGACCGTGATACGATCGGCGCCACGCTTTCCGAAGAACGTGGCCTGACCTTGATCCGCCCCTATGACGAACCTCTGGTGATTGCCGGCCAAGGCACGGTGGGCCTGGAGATCGCCGAACAGGCGCAGGAGGCCGGTATCGAGAAGGCTGAGGTGCTTGTCTGCTGCGGTGGCGGCGGTCTGACATCGGGCGTTGCACTTGCCTTGGAAGCCAAAGCACCGGGCTTCAAGGTGCGCACGGCAGAGCCTGAAAATTTCGACGACGTGGCGCGCTCGCTCGCCTCAGGAAAGATCGAGAGAAACGCGGCACTCACTGGCTCCATCTGCGATGCGATCATCACGCCCCAACCCGGCAACATCACCTTCCCGATCCTGAGACGCCTCTGCGGCGCAGGTATCGCCGTTACGGAAGAAGAAGCGCTGCGCGCCATGGTGCTCGCCTTCCAGCGCCTGAAGATCGTGGTGGAGCCGGGCGGTGCCGTGGCACTTGCCGCCGCCCTCTTCCATGGCGATGCGTTGGAGACCGACACGGTGATCGCCGTGGCATCCGGTGGCAATGTCGATCCCGCCATCATGGCGGACGCTCTGTCGAAATACGCTTGATCTTCAAGAGTTCAACGAGACGAGGAAAATGATCATGGAGATCACCCGCGCTGGCACGAAACCATCCGGCAAAGGTCCGGCTGATTATTTCACCGGAACGGTGCGCATCGACCCGCTGTTCAATCCGCATGATGCAGACCGCGTCCAGGGCGCGCAGGTGACTTTTGAGCCCGGCGCCCGCACCGCCTGGCACACCCATCCGCTTGGTCAGACACTGATCGTCACCTCCGGATCGGGTCTGGCGCAACGCGAAGGCGGCCCGATCGAGACGATTGCGCCCGGCGATGGGGTCTGGTTCGCCCCGGGTGAGAAGCATTGGCACGGCGCAGCGGCGGAAACTGCCATGACCCATATCGCCATTCAGGAAGTCAAGGATGGCAAGGTCGTGGACTGGATGGAGCATGTTACGGATGCGCAATACGCGGGCGGCTAAGGTTCGATAAGAGACGCTACTCCGTAAGCCTTGCGACAACCTCATCCGCAATTGCCAGCGAGGCCGTCAAACCGGGGCTCTCGATACCGAAAAGATTGACGAGACCCGCAACACCATGTCGCTCCGGTCCGTCGATGCGAAAATCCATCGCAGGCTCTGAAGGCCCGGAAATCTTGGGCCTGATGCCGGAATAGGCTGGCTGAAGCGCATTATCCGGCAAGCCAGGCCAATAGCGGCGGATAGCCTCGTCAAAGCCAGCGGAGCGCTCGGGATCGACGGCGTAATCAATATGGTCGATCCATTCAATGTCGGGGCCGAAACGCGCCTGACCGGCAATGTCGAGTGTCAGATGCACGCCGAGGCCATGGCTATGCGGGGCCGGATAGACGAGCCGCGAAAAAGGCGATCTGCCTTTCAGCGAGAAATAGGAGCCCTTGGCGTAAAAGGCTTGCGGAATATGCTCCGCCGCCAGCCCCTCGATGGCGCAGGCAATCTGCGGTGCCACCAGCCCGCCCGAATTGATCAGCGTTCGGCAGGTCAATTCTATCGGCTCATCACCGCCGACGAAGACCCGAAAGCCGTCCTCCTCCACGACAGCGCGCAAGAAGGGCGTTCTGTAAGCGAGACTGCCGCCCGCATCCTCCATGTCGCCAAGCAGCGCCAGCATATAGCCATGGCTGTCGATGATGCCTGTCATGGGTGACGACAATGCCGCCTTGCAGGAGAGTGCTGGTTCCAGACTCCGGGCCTGGGATGCGCTAATCAGATCCAGCGCCTCGCAACCATTGTCGAGACCTCGGCGCTGTAGGTCTTCGATCAGAGGAATTTCGCTCTCGGCGGTCGCCACGATCAGCTTGCCGCAGCGGCGATGCGCAACCCCATGGCTCTCGCAAAAGTGATAGAGCCGCTTTCGCCCCTCGACACAGAGCCGCGCCTTCAGGCTGCCTTGAGGATAGTAAAGCCCGGCATGGATAACCTCACTGTTGCGCGAGGAGGTGGCGCTGCCGAATTCCGCTTCCTTTTCCAACACGATAACGGACCGGCCTTGAAGCGCCAGCGCACGCCCGATGGCAAGGCCTATGACGCCCGCCCCTATGATGATCGCATCGATATCCGCCACGCGTCTTTCCCACCTTTTACCCGTTGAACCGAAACACCGCTCGGACGTTAAGGAATCGTGAATGCGGTAGATCGGACCTTGTTGGGAGGCAAGTCACGACCAGTATTTTCTCCGCAAGCCCAATCTTATGGAAATTTATCTCTACTGGAACACTAGAGAATAGCGATATTCTCAGCGTCATGATCCCGCAGATCGGCGGTACCGATTTTTGGACGAACAGGAGGGTGCGATGTCTTATTCCAAAGCAGGAAAAGCAAGAGATTTCACGCCGTCAACCGCGCCGCATCGCGGCTGGCAGGCATCGATCCATACAGCGCTCGTCGGCATCTGCTTCGCCTTCGTCGCCGCGGTGATCTTCGGCTTGGTGCCTTGACCAGGCTTTAGCCTATCGGCTCCTCAGAATAAGGGGCCGTGTGATCGGATGGCGTCGGCACCGTGCGGCCCTTAAGGCTTCCATCGCGATCAAAGACCAGAATATCGAACACGATATCATTCCGGCCAAGCGCTGCCGCGGCGGTGACCCAAGCCTTCTCAGCAACAATTTGTCCAAGATCGATGTGAGCCGCCTCGGCCAGTTGGAAAGCGTGCGCCACCATATTGGCCTGCCGGATGGCGGCTGAAAGCTCAGCCTTCGCCCCTGCCTCTTCCGCCAGCTTTGCCAACGCTTCCAGATCCGCCATCCCACGCTTGGAATGCACATCCAGCATGCCCTGCGCCAGCTTGGTCATCTTCGCAACACCGCCCGCCACGGTTACTCTCGGGACGGGATGGCTTTTCAGATATTTCAGCATGCCGCCAATGAAATCGCCCATATCGATCAGCGCGGTCTCGGGCAGGCCATAAAAGGCTTGTCCCGCCTTTTCCGAGGCATTCCCCGTAGCGCCAAGCAGATGGGGAAGCCCTTCCGCCCGTGCCACATCGATGCCGCGCCAAATCGAGTGGATCCAAGCGGAACAGGAGAAGGGAATGACGATGCCGGTGGTGCCGAGAATGGAGAGCCCACCGACGATCCCAAGCCGTCCATTCAGCGTCTTTTCCGCCAGCGTCTCTCCATCGCGCACGGAAATTTCCACTTCGAAATCGGCCTCACTGCCTGCTACCTCATGGATTGCAGTGGCGATCATTTGACGCGGGACGGGATTGATCGCAGGCTCTCCCACCGAAAGCGGTAGGCCGGGCCGGGTGACGATGCCCACGCCCTTGCCCGCCTTGAAGCTGATACCGCTTCCCTTCTCCGTTCTGCGCAGCGTGCTTTCGATCAGCGCGCCATGGGTGACATCGGGATCGTCGCCGGCATCCTTGACGATGCCCGCGCGGGCGAACCCGTCGCCCTTCTCCTCCGTCGCCAGAACGAAGGCAGGTCGAGACCCATTTGGAAGTTCGACATCGACAAGATCAGGGAAGGAACCGGTCAAAAGCGCCTGGCAGGCGGCCTTCGTCGCTGCGGCAGCGCAGGTGCCGGTGGTCCAGCCACGCCGAAGGTTTTTGCCATCCGTTTCCATGAATGTCCTATAGACCTTGCAGCGTGAGCCGTCATCGGTAAACAACAGACCAATTGCACGTTAGACAGGGCCCGGAGTTTAGAATTCTGCCATGACCGCAAAAGCCATCATCATCGGCGCGCCCCGCTCCGGCTCCGGCAAGACCAGCGTCACCATCGGTCTGCTGCGCGCCTTTGCCCGGCGTGGCGTCAAAGTGCGCGGCATCAAGACCGGGCCGGATTACATCGATCCCGGCTTCCATGCGGTCGCAACCGGAACGCCCGGTCTCAACCTCGACAGCTGGGCGATGCAGCCGGAACTGCTGCGCCATCTTCTGACCCAACAGGCCGACGGCGCGGACCTTCTGCTGATCGAAAGCGCCATGGGCCTCTTCGATGGCATTGCCGTCTCCGACAACCGGACCGGTTCGGCCGCCGATCTGGCGCGTCTGTTTGACATCCCCGTGCTGCTGGTGCTGGATGTGTCCGGACAGTCGCAAACGGCGGCTGCGATGGCGCATGGTTTTGCCCATTACGATCCGGCGGTGAAGATGGCTGCCGTGGTCCTCAACCGCGCGGGCAGCGAACGCCACCGCACGCTCTGCACCGAGGCGATCGAAAAGATCGGCCTTCCCGTTGCCGGCTGCGTCATGCGCGATCCGTCGCTGACCCTGCCCGAGCGGCATCTGGGTCTGGTGCAGGCGAGCGAACACCCCGAGATCGACGCCCATATCGAAAGACTGGCCGGCACGATGGAGCGCGCCATCGATCTCGATGCGCTGCTGGCTCTAGCGACGCCCATCGATTTGGCCGAAGGTTCTCTCGACGCGGGAATTGCCCCGCCCGGCCAACGCATCGCCTTGGCCGAAGATGCCGCTTTTACCTTCCTCTACCCCCATCTGAAGCGCCAATGGCGGGAAGCCGGTGCCGAGATTTTACCCTTCTCCCCGCTTGCCGATGAAGGTCCGGACGCATCCTGCGACATCTGCTGGCTGCCCGGCGGTTATCCGGAACTTTTCGCTGGACAGCTTTCAGCCGCATCGCACTTTAGGGCGTCGCTTGCCCATTTTTCGCAGACGAAGCCAGTTCACGGTGAATGCGGAGGCTATATGGTGCTGGGAGAAGCGCTGAAGGACGCAAGCGGCGTGACGCACGCCATGACCGGGCTGCTCTCCCACGCCACCAGCTTTGCCAAGCGGAAAATGAACCTGGGTTACCGTCAGGCCAAGATTGCCGAGACCGGCCCGCTCGGCCAGGCCGGCGATGTTTTACGCGGACATGAGTTTCATTATGCCAGCGTCACGGATGCCGGCACCGATCAACCTTTCGCGGAAATCGCCGATGGTCTCGGCAAGCCGCTCGGGCCATCCGGCGGCAGGCGCGGCCTCGTCAGCGGAACATTTTTCCACGCCATCGCAAAGGCTTAGCAGGTTCTTTTGCTGGAGGCAGGTGTTCCGTCCGTTGCGGGAGTGGAGGAACGACTTTGCATTTCCTATATTGCGGAAACACTGCATCCCTACCTGGAACCCCATTTGGAATAAGGACGGATCTTCATGACCGACAAGTCTCCCGAAAACAATTTCCCCGCAGGCTACCAGCCACCAGAGGTCTGGCAGTGGGAAAAGGGCAATGGCGGAGCGTTTGCCAATATCAACCGGCCGATCGCCGGGCCAACCCATGAAAAGGAACTGCCGGTCGGCAAGCATCCGCTGCAGCTTTATTCGCTGGCAACACCCAACGGCCAGAAGGTCGGCATTCTGCTGGAAGAGCTTTTGGCGGCAGGCCATTCGGGTGCGGAATATGATGCCTGGCTGATCAAGATCGGCGATGGCGACCAGTTCGGTTCAGGCTTCGTGGCGGCCAATCCGAATTCCAAGATTCCTGTTCTCGTCGATCACTCTACGCCAGAGCCAACGCGCGTCTTCGAGAGCGGCTCGATCCTCCTCTATCTCGCAGAAAAATTCGGCGCCTTCCTGCCGAAGGAGCATAAGGCCCGCACCGAGGCATTGAGTTGGCTCTTCTGGCAGATGGGTTCGGCGCCCTTCCTCGGCGGCGGCTTCGGCCATTTCTACGCCTACGCACCAATCCACATCAAATATGCCATCGACCGCTTCGCCATGGAAGCCAAGCGCCAGATGGATGTCCTCGATCGCCATCTCGCCGAGAACCGCTACATGGCGGGCGACGAGTATTCGATTGCCGATATCGCCATCTGGCCCTGGTACGGGAACCTGGCACGCGGACAATCCTACCCGAAGGCGGAAGTGTTCCTGGATGCCGCAAGCTACAAGAATGTGAAGCGCTGGGCCGATGAAATTGCCGAGCGTCCCGCCGTCAAACGCGGTCGCATGGTCAACAAGGCTTCCGGTGATCCCTCAGAACAGCTACATGAACGTCACGACGCGTCCGATTTCGACACCAAGACGCAGGACAAGATCGGCAAGAGCTGAAGGATAGACGAATGGCAAACCTGCCCGACATGACCAAACACCGTGGTTTTCCATCCGGCATGCCGGGCACAGGCGTCCAGTTCACCATACGCCGCGCCAATCCGCGCGGCGTCACCCCAATCAAGCAGCTGCCGCGCAAAGCCCGGCCCGGCACGCCGGAGCATCGCATCGATGCTGCTTTCCTGCACGCGCTCTGGCACCATTTCGGCGCGGAACCCTTCGAGCGCGGCAATCTCGATGCCGCCCGCCTCAGCCTACTCTTCGGACGTGAAGTTCTCCCCGCCGAGAAGAATTTCGATCCCCTCTCCTATGAGGCAATGCTCGTGATCGACGAGCGCGTGGCGCGCCAGAGCTTCCCGGAATCCTTCGAGGATTACTTCGACGTCTAAGGCCGAAACAAGCGCCTGCGACAAAGTGGAGACCTTGAAGAAAGTTTCTGTGCGCGGCGTGTAGAAGATGGTATAGAGACACCGGTTTCATCATTTCCGGCGGCTCTGACATGGTCAGGCAATTCTCTCATTTTCTTGCCGCTTCGGCACTGATTCTCCTCCCCGTTGCGATGGGTCTTGGCGGAGCGGCCCATGGCGGCACCGGTTACCCAACCGTCGAAAAACTCGGTGAAGCGCTGTTTCACGACACCAATCTGTCGATGAACCGGACGATGTCCTGTTCCACCTGCCACACCTCTGCGAATGGCTTTACCGACATTCGCGATACGGAAAAGGCAGGCCATGCGGTTTCGCTTGGCGATGATGGCAAGTCGCTGGGGGATCGCAACGCGCCGACGGCAACTTACGCCAAATTCTCCCCGCCCTTCGGCAAGGACGCCGAAGGAAACTATGTTGGCGGCCAGTTCTGGGATGGACGCGCCGCCACGCTGGAAGATCAGGCCGGCGGCCCGCCGCTCAACCCGATTGAAATGGGGATGGCCGACAAGGGCAGCGTGGTGAAGCGACTGAAGGAAAACCCCGACTATGTCACCGCCTTTGCGAGCTACTTTGGACCAGACGTCCTCCAGAACGACGAGGAGGCCTTTGCCGCCATGGGCAAGGCGCTGGCGGCTTACGAGCGCTCCGACGCGCTTTCGACGTTCGATTCCAAATATGACCGCTTCCTGCGCGGCGAGGAAAAGCTCACTGACCAGGAAGAACTCGGCCGCGTGTTGATGTCGTCAACACAGTTCACCAACTGTAACACCTGCCACACGATCAAGGGCGAACACGGCCTCTCGGACGGCGTCTTTACCAACCACAAATATTTCAACATCGGCGTCCCGGCCAATAAAATAGCGCGCGCGGCCAATGGTTCGAAGCCGGATGCCGTCGATCTGGGGCTGTCGCAAAACCCGGCGGTCGGCGACGATCCGGCACAGCGCGGCAAGTTCAAGGTGCCGTCGCTCCGCAATGTCGCGGTGACCGGTCCTTACATGCACAACGGCGTCTTCAAGGACCTGCGCACCGTCGTGCTGTTCTACGTGAAATATAAGAGCAAGAAGCCGAGCCGTCAGATCAACCCGGAAACGGGCGACAAGTGGGACGCCCCGGAGGTGCCGGACAACATCGCCATGGAAGAACTGACCTCAGCACCGGCACTCGACGACAAACGCGTCGATGCCATCGTGGCCTTCCTGAAGACGCTGACCGACAAGCGCTACGAGCCACTGCTTGCCAAGGGCGAGAACATCGGACGCCCGGAAGATCCGACCGTCCATGCCATCTCCGCAAAGCCTGGCGAGGCTGAGAAGAACTAAGCACTCGCAAGCACTTCGAAGTCTCCGGGCCAGGCCAGGGCCGTTCAAGTACCCTCTTGCAGCTGCGCTCCGTAGCGTGGCTCTGGCAATGAGAAGGCCGCGAACGCTGCCAGAACCGCAGGCACCGCAAAGAGTACGAAGAGCCACGTCGCGGCAGATGCAGCACCTTCAACGCCGCCGGGGCTGACAAGCCCGGTGCTGTTGACGATGACACCGGAAAGAGCCGCGCCAAACGCGCTGCCGAGAGACTGTACGGTGGTGATGCCAGCCGATGCCTTGTCTTTCTCGTCAGGCTCGGCGAGATGCAGAACGTGAGTTACGAGATGCGCCCACCCCAGCCCAACGCCGAAGCCCATGCCGAAGATCAGGAAAGCGGCTGCGCTAACCAGAAGCACATTTCCATCGGGATTGGGCCGTGCCAGCGTCACTGCCAGCATGCCGATGCAGACAGCTTCCAAAATGGCACCTGCAAGGATGGAATGGCGCATCGCCTTGCCTGTGAAATTGCTGCACATGAATGCGGCTACTGTCCAGCCGAGCGCCACGAGGGCGACCAGATAGCCAGAAATCAGCGGCGGGACCGCGTGCAGATGCTGGAGAAAATACGGGATGTAAATATCGCAAGTCAGCGCCGCCAGCAGCATGAACATCGCGGCATAAACGCGAGTAATCGGCATCGAGAGCAGGGTGCCGCCACGCGGCAGAATGCGCGGCGTCGCCCGTCGTTCGACGAGCAGAAGTCCGGCAATGGCAACAAGTGCGCAACCAACAAGCGAGATGCGGAGGCCAACCTGTTCGGCGGTGCTCGCAAAGCTGACCAGCAGCAGCGAAGCAGACAGCAGGATCATCTGCCGGAGCGGCGCCTTGGTCTGGGTCCGGTCGTCCACCCCTTTTGGAAGCAGGCGCGGCGCGAGAACGCCCATGACAAGTGCGAAGGGCACGATGATCGCAAAAGCATGACGCCATGCGCTGCCCTCGGCGAAGAAGCCACCGAGCGTCGGTCCGATGAAGGTCGAGATGCCCCAGATCGCGGCATAGAGCGTCGTTGCCTTGTTCCACAGAGACTCGGGATAGACATAGCGGATGAAAGCATAGCCCAGCGTTGCCAATGTCCCGGCCCCGAAGCCCTGCACCGCTCGCCCGGCGAGGACGATCTCCATGGTTGGGGCCACAGCGCAGATCGCCGAACCGAGGAGAAAGAGGATTGCGCCGAGACTGTAGGTCCGATTGAGGCTAAGGCCACGTGGACGGATGGCGATAAAGACCGAGCCCAGCACAGAGGCAGTGACGTAGAGCGTCGTCACCCAAGCGAAGAGAGGCAGGCCACCAATATCACGCACGACAGACGGCATGATCGTGGCCGTCACGTAGGTCTCGATCGCATAAAGCGCGATGCCACCTGAGAGCATCAGGCTTGCTGCCACATGCCGGGCAGAAAAGAGAGTCCAAAGGTTGGTTGACGGAGGCGTGCCGGAAGGAGACATGATCGAATTTCCGATAAAAGGCCGTTGCAAAGCCGGCCGTCTGGATTTATCCAAGTTATATCTTGGAAATTACACCCGCAGATAAATTAAGCAAGCGGCAGGAAAGACAAAATGCGCCCCTCTCCCCGTGACAGGCTACTCTTGCTTTTAAAGACCGAAGGCCCGCAAGCCACGTCAGCGCTCAGCGAGAGTCTTGGCCTGACGGGCGAAGCGGCGCGCCAGCAGCTTGCCAAACTCGCCGATGAAGGCTTGGTGGAAAGCATCGCGCAGCCCGCAATCGGGCGGGGGCGGCCGCGTCAAAGCTGGCGTCTGACCAGTGCTGGCCACAGTGAATTTCCGGATGGTCACGCTGACGTCGCGGTGTCACTCATCGAGGCGATAGGCAGCGAGCTTGGTGAAAACGCGCTGGAAACGATCATGACAGCGCGAGAACGCAAGACAACGGCGATTTATAGCGCGGCACTTCTCGGCGCCGAAACGTTGGACGAGCGTGTGGCACGGCTCTCAGCCTTGCGGGTCGCAGAGGGTTACATGGCAAGCTGGTGGCAGGAAGCGAGTGGACACTTCATTCTCGTCGAAAACCATTGCCCGATATGCGCCGCCGCAACCGCCTGCCGTGGCTTCTGCCGTTCAGAGATTGATATTTTCAGAACTGTGTTAAGTGCACCGGTGGAGCGCACCGAGCACCTGTTACACGGCGCAAGACGGTGCGCCTACCGGATCGGCTAGCACAAGGCTGTCCATGTGAGAGTGGCACCCAAGCAAAGCTCAGGCGCCACTGAACGTTGAGGCCTTCTTACAGAGCCTTGAATTCCGCCAGAACCGCATCGCCCATTTCCGACGTGCTGACCTGGCGCGCGCCGGCCGCCATGATGTCGGCGGTGCGGATGCCTTTTTCCAGCACATTGGCGATCGCCGTTTCAAGCTTCGTGGCGTCATCAACCATGTTGAAGGAGTAGCGCAGGCACATGGCAAAGGAGGCGATCATCGCAATTGGATTGGCAATGCCTTGACCAGCAATATCCGGCGCGGAGCCGTGAACCGGCTCATACATAGCCTTGCGCTTGCCGGTCTTCGCATCCGGCGCACCGAGAGACGCGGAGGGCAGCATGCCGAGCGAACCCGTCAGCATGGCCGCGACGTCGGAGAGCATATCGCCGAAAAGGTTGTCGGTGACGATGACGTCGAACTGCTTGGGCTTGCGCACCAGCTGCATGCCACCGGCATCGGCCAGCATGTGCTCAAGCTGCACATCCTTGTACTTCGCCGCATGCGTTTCGGTAACGACCTGGTTCCACAGGACGCCGGACTTCATGACATTGCGCTTTTCCATGGAGCAGACGCGGTTGCCGCGCGTGCGCGCCAGTTCGAAGGCGACGCTGGCGATACGCTCGATTTCGAACGTGTCGTAGATCTGCGTGTCGATCCCGCGCTTCTGGCCGTTGCCGAGATCGATGATCTGCTTCGGCTCACCGAAATAGACGCCGCCGGTGAGTTCGCGGACGATGAGAATGTCGAGACCTTCGACCAGCTCCGGCTTCAACGACGAGGCAGAAGCGAGCGCCGGGTAGCAGATGGCGGGACGCAGGTTTGCGAAAAGCTCAAGATCCTTGCGCAGGCGCAGCAGGCCCGCTTCCGGACGAACTTCGTAAGGCACGCCGTCCCACTTCGGTCCGCCGACCGCGCCGAAGAGAACGGCGTCAGCTGCCAGCGCCTTTTCCATATCCGCATCGGAAATCGCCACGCCATGTGCATCGTAAGCGCAACCGCCAACAAGACCTTCCTCAACCGTGAAGCCAGCATTCTTCTCGCTGTTCATATAATCGATCAGCTTGCGGACCTCGGCCATGGCCTCCGGGCCAATACCGTCGCCAGGCAACAGGAAGAGCGAGCGCACAGTCATGAAATCCTCCTTGGGCGCTTGGAAAAAAGCGCACGTCAAAACATGGTTTGCAACGCCGAAAGGCTGCAAGATGCGGGCTTCTTAGCGCTCGACCTCAAGCATTTCAAGCAAAGCAAAAGCCGATTCGGTACGGGTGACGCACCAAACCGGCTTTCAGAGAAGCGGAGCGCAGCGTACTTAAGTACGTGAGCACCGGAAGCGCAGAAATCGCCGTTTGCAGCCGGCCAGCCGCAATTATGGGATGGACTGTCAGGCCCAGGGGCGGGCGGAGGCGTTGGCCTTTTCGAAGCTGTCGATCGCGCCGGCATGTTCCAGCGTCAAGCCGATATCGTCCAGACCGTTCAACAGGCAGTGACGCTTGAAGGCATCGATCTCGAAGGTGATGCGTCCGCCATCCGGGCCACTGATTTCCTGGTTTTCCAGGTCGATCGTCAACACGGCATTGGAGCCGCGCGAGGCATCGTCCAACAGCTTCTCGAGGTTTTCGGGGCTGACAACGATGGGCAGAATGCCGTTCTTGAAACAGTTATTGTAGAAGATATCGGCAAAGCTCGTTGAGATGACGCAGCGGATACCGAAATCGAGCAGCGCCCATGGCGCATGCTCACGCGAGGATCCGCAGCCGAAATTATCGCCGGCCACCAGAATCTGGGCATTCTGATAAGCGGGCTTGTTCAGCACGAAATCAGGATTTGGCGAACCATCTTCGAGGTAGCGCGATTCGGCGAAGAGGCCCTTGCCCAGACCGGTGCGCTTGATCGTCTTGAGGTAATCCTTGGGAATGATCATGTCCGTGTCGACATTGACGACCGGCATGGGGGCGGCGACACCCGTCAGCTTGGTGAACTTATCCATCTCTCACTCCGAACTTCTGCTGCGGCCCTTAGCCGTTTAACCATGGCCATTAAAGCAAAAAGGCGCGCTTTTGAAGATCAAAGCACGCCATTGCGGTACGCCGCATATAATCTGGGTCTTTATGCCCGAGAATCAGCCAACGCGATCAGAGGTCGATGATCGTGCCGCGACCGTCATTCCACACGCGCATGTTCTGCTGGCGGTGGTCCTGCGTTTTAACCCGGATAGGCTCAGGCTTGAGGCGGGAGGAGAACATCTTGGCGATGCTGAGAACCGCAAGCGTTCCGACGAACGCGATCGTCAGAGATGCGGTGAAGAGCGCGGCCAAAGCCAGAACTGCGATGCTGGAGGCTGCGATGAAGAATGTACGAATGCCCTGCATGGTCCAAACCTTTCTGTCCAGACGAATGTGGGCCTTCTTCTTGACGCTTGCAAGAGGTTTCACACCGTCATCGAACTTGCAGATGTAACAAAAGATTGACACAAGTGGGGCATGGCCGATTTTTTTGTCGATAATACTGTCCGCCCGCGCCGCTCGCTGCTTTCAGTGCCTGCTATTAATCTGAGAGCCTTACAAAAATTGAGCTCTCTTGCCTGCGATGGCGCGATCTTTGATTTGGAAGATTCGGTCGCTCCAGACATGAAGGATGAGGCGCGAGACAACCTTCTCTCCTTCTTCCGCGAAACACCACCTGCCAACCACGAAGCGATCATTCGCATCAATCCGCTTTCAACTCCGGCGGGACGCAAGGATGTAGAGGCTGCGCTGACCTGCGCACCCCAGGCCTTGCTGCTGCCGAAGGTCGAGCAGCCCTCGGACATCCATGAACTTGCCGATCTTCTGGACGAGGCCGATGCTCCAGAAAGTTTGCGGATCTGGGCGATGATCGAGACACCGCGCGGCGTCCTGAATGCCGCAGCGATCGCCGAGGCTGCGCACACCAAAGCCGCGAGGCTCGGCGCCTTCGTGGTGGGTCTGAATGATCTGCGCAAGGACACCCGCGTTCCGGCAAGACCGGGACGCGCCTACCTCGTTCCCTGGCTGATGCAGGTTGTACTTGCGGCCCGCGCCTACGGGCTGGACGTGATCGACAGCGTTTCGAATGATTTTCGCGATCTCGACGCTTTTGCCCATGAATGTGAGCAGGGGCGCGACATGGGCTTCGATGGCAAGATGCTGATCCACCCGGCGCAGATCGATGCGGCCAACACCGCCTTTGCTCCGGACGAGATCGCACTTGCCGAAGCCCGCGAGACGATCGCGGCTTTCGCAAAACCCGAATCTGTGGGATTGAACGTCATCAACATGAACGGACGGATGATCGAACGGCTGCATGTGGGCCAAGCGCAACGCCTCGTCGCAATCGCCGAGATCATCGCCGCAAGAAAGGCAGAGAATACATGAAGGTCTACCGTTTCATCACCGGCCCCGACGACGCCAAATTTTGTCACCGCGTCACCGAAGCCCTCAACAAGGGCTGGGAACTGGCCGGCTCTCCAAGCTACGCCTTCAACGCAGCAGCCGGCATCATGCATTGCGGCCAGGCGGTGACCAAGACCGTCGAAGGCAAGGACTATCATCCTGATATGAAGCTGGGTGAGCAGTAAGAGCGGTTGTGACGGTCGACGCCTCCTCTACCGTCATCCTCGGTCTTGACCCAAGGATCCACCTTATACCGATAGCGTCAATGGCTTATGGATCCTCGCCTCAAGGGCGAGGATGACAAAAAGCGGGCGTTGCGGCTTTGTCGCACACGCGCACGCAAGCTAAGTCACTCACCCGCGATCCGTCGCCGCGTCGTCGGCGCTTTCCTCGATCCGCTCCATGTCGTCGTCCGACAGGCCGAAGTGATGGCCGATTTCGTGGATGAGGACATGGGTGATGATGTCGCCGAGCGTCTCTTCGTTCTCGCCCCAATAATCCAGAATCGGGCGGCGATAGAGGGTGATGCGGTTCACCATCTCGCCGGTTTCCATGGTGAAACGCTCCGACACACCGCGGCCTTCGAAAAGACCGAGCAGGTCGAACGGCGTTTCGAGCGCCATGTCCTCGAACACATCATCGGTCGGAAATTCCGAGATCTCGATGATCAGATCTTTCGTCAGCGCACGAAATTCTTCCGGCAGGTGGCCATATGCCTCAATGGCAAGCGATTCAAACGCTGATATTGTCGGCGCGTGGCGATCCCGCCAATCGTCGGTACTGTCTATGCGGGCCATTTCTGCTCCTTGCTGTGGGGCTGATATAAACCCTTGCGGCGCAAAATTCGAGACCTGTTTGCAACAACGGTCGAAAAGGCCCGATTTTCTAGGCGACACCGTTGTTTTTAGGCGGTTTTGAACCTTGACAGAAGGGGCTCTCTCGCGTAACTCCCGAGCGAAATTGATGGCGTATTGCGCCTTCCGTTTACTCCGCTTTGAAAAAAGTGGTTCACCGGCAGAGTTTCCAGGGGCATTTACCTCGACGAATTTCCGCTACTCCGACTGATAAAAAGACGGCCAGCGCCAAAAGCGCAGAGCCGGAACGAACATGAAAGGATAAAAAATGTTCGCAGTCATCAAGACCGGCGGTAAGCAGTACCGCGTAAGCGCCAACGACGTGCTGACCATCGAAAAGCTGGAAGCAGACGCAGGCGCAACTGTAGAATTCACTGAAGTTCTCGTTGTCGGCGTTGGCGCTGATGCAAAGTTCGGCGCACCTTTCGTTGCAGGCGCAACGGTCAAGGCTGAAGTTGTCGAGCACAATCGCGGCAAGAAGGTCATCGCCTTCAAGAAGCGTCGTCGTCAGAACTCCAAGCGTACGCGCGGCCATCGTCAGCATCACACTGTCGTCCGTATCACGGACATCGTTGCTGCCTAATCGGCGCGACACGGGAAACTAGGTTTAAAGGAGCAATCCAATGGCACACAAAAAAGCTGGCGGTTCTTCGCGTAACGGTCGCGATTCCAACTCCAAGCGCCTTGGCGTGAAGAAGTTCGGCGGCGAAGCCGTCATTCCAGGCAACATTATCGTTCGTCAGCGTGGCACGCAGTGGCATCCCGACGCCAATGTCGGCATGGGCAAAGATCATACGCTTTTTGCACTCACGGCAGGCAACGTTAACTTCCGCACGAAGGCCAATGGTCGCGTATTCGTGTCCGTAGCGCCGAAAGCGGAAGCCGCAGAATAAGCCGGTAAGCGTCATATGCAGCCGGTGTCCCAATGACCCGGCTGAGACGTAACAGGTTCAGTCACGAAAAAGGGGAGTTGGGGCACCACCCAACTCCCCTTTTTCTTTAACTCCACGGAGGACTGAACCATGCAAGCTGAATTGTTGAGGGTCGACCAATCACGGTCACCCGAGGAACGGGTAAGACCTGAACGGTCAAGGAGCGATTGCCCCGTCTTGTTGTCGCAGAGACTTGTTCTGCGCAAACCCCACGAAGAAGACATCGACGCCCTTGCCCATCTTGCCAACAACGCCAACATCGCGACCATGGTGTCGCGCATGCCGCACCCATACACGGCGAAAGACGCCGCGGATTTCGTGCGCCGTGCAGCAAATGGCGAGATTGGCAAGTGCGTCTATGCGATTACGCGCATGGACAATGGCGAGTTCATGGGGTGCTGCGGACTGGAGCCGCAGGAAGACGAAAAGACCCTTGAAATGGGCTACTGGCTTGGCGAACCCTATTGGAACAGGGGTTACACCACCGAAGCGGCCCACGCGCTGATCGACATGGCCTTTCGTACCCGCGAGATCGACCAGATCGATGCGCGCTGCCGGGTGACCAATATCGGCTCTCGCCGCGTCATACAAAAGTGCGGCTTTCAGTTGCAGGGTTCCGGCATGGTTGGATCGCTGGCGCTAGGCGCTATGGTTCCGGTTGAATGGTACAGGCTGGATCGCAAGACATGGGTATCGTTGAGAAGCTGGGGAGACATGCGATGAGTACGGCTCAGTTGATGCGCCCTCGCAGCGTCGAAACCATGGCCCCGCCCGGCCCTTGCCCGACGATCGAAACCAAGCGGCTGGTGCTCAGACCCCAGCGGCTTAGCGATGCGGGCTCGATCGCGGAATCGCTTGCCGATTTCCAGGTCACCCGGATGCTCGCTCGCGTTCCCGCGCCCTACTACAAGCAGGATGCGTTGGAATGGCTGATCCTGCGCACCTCCGGCACCCTGCCCGACTGGGATTTTGCCATCACCGCTGGTGATGACACCCTGATCGGCGTGGTGTCGGTGGAACGGCGTCACGGCCAGTGGCATCTCGGTTACTGGCTGAACCGCTTCTACTGGGGCAGAGGCTACATGACGGAAGCCGTCGGCGCTGTCGTCGAGCGCTTCTTCCGGCGCATGCCGGGCGAGGTGCTGCATTCCGGCGTCTTTGCCGATAACCCGGCCTCGCTGAAGGTACAGCAAAAGCTCGGCTTCAACATCACCGGCTGCAGCGAGATCTACGCGGTCGCACGCTCCACCATGGTGGCGCATATCGATACCGAGTTAACGGCGGAAGATTTTGTCCGACCGTAATGTGAAGCAATGACGGGCAAGGCCGGTTTTGTCGCGAACCGGCCTTGTTCCAACGGCGCTCGCCCATGATAATCTTTGACCTTTAGGGCAAGCGGCTATATTCCAGGCGGCAGAACCTTTTTGACGCGGATGGCATGTCCATGACCGCATGTAAGCTGACAGAACGGCATTCCGATGAAATTTCTCGATGAAGCAAAAGTCTATATCAAGTCCGGCGATGGCGGCGCAGGTGCCGTCTCTTTCCGGCGCGAAAAATTCATCGAGTTCGGTGGCCCGGATGGCGGTGACGGCGGACGCGGCGGTGATGTGTGGGTCGAGGTCGTCAACGGACTCAACACGCTGATCGACTTCCGTTTCCAGCAGCATTTCAAGGCTTCGATCGGCCAGCACGGTATGGGCAAGACGCGCACTGGCGCCAAAGGCTCCGACGTGGTGCTGAAAGTGCCGGTCGGCACGCAGATCTTCGAGGAAGACAATGAGACGCTGATCGTCGACTTGACCAAGGAAGGCCAGCGCTTTCGTCTTGCCGCCGGCGGCAATGGCGGCTTCGGCAATGCCTATTTCAAATCCCCGACCAACCAAGCGCCGACGCACGCCAATCCAGGCCTGGCAGGCGAGGAAAAGACGATCTGGCTTCGCCTGAAGTTGATCGCCGATGCGGGTCTCGTCGGCCTGCCGAATGCTGGCAAGTCCACCTTCCTGGCGACGGTCACGCGTGCGCGTCCGAAGATCGCCAACTATCCTTTCACCACGCTTCACCCCAATCTCGGCGTTGCGACCATCGATGGGCGCGAATTCGTTCTGGCCGATATTCCGGGTCTCATCGAAGGCGCGCATGAAGGCGTGGGCATTGGCGACCGCTTCCTCGGCCATGTGGAGCGCACCCGCGTGCTGCTTCATCTGGTTTCCGCACAGGAAGAAAAGGTTGGCCAGGCCTACAAGACCGTCAAGGCGGAACTGAACGCCTATGGTGGTGGCTTGACGGACAAGCGCGAGATCGTCGCGCTGTCGCAGATCGACGTGCTGGATGAGAAGGAACTGAAGAAGAAAGCCAAGGAGCTGGAAAAGGCCTGTGGCCGTCCGCCGCTTCTGCTTTCCGCTGCTGCCCATATCGGCATGACGGAAGCCTTGCGCGCGCTTCGTGACGTGATCGTCGATGCCAGCGAAGGCGGCGAGACAGCTCTTCCTGACCGTTCCATGCCCATCGAAGAGCTGGAAGACGGAGACGACCGTCTATGACGCTTGCGCGAAAACCGCTCGGCAGCCATCATCGCATCGTCATCAAGATCGGCTCCGCGCTTCTGGTGGACCGCAAGACCGGGCTGAAGAAAGACTGGCTGGACGCGATCTGCGATGACATCGCGGCGCTGAAGAAGAACGGCGCCGATGTGCAGGTCGTCTCCTCGGGCGCGATCGCGCTTGGCCGCACGGTGCTCGACCTGCCCTCTGGCGCGTTGAAGCTGGAGGAAAGCCAGGCGGCGGCAGCCGTGGGGCAGATTGCTCTGGCACGCGCCTGGTCCGAAAGCCTCTCCAAGCATGATATCGTTGCGGGGCAAATCCTGCTGACGCTTTCCGACACGGAGGAACGCCGCCGCTATCTCAATGCGCGTGCGACGATCAACCAGTTGCTGAAGATCGGTGCGACGCCTATCATCAATGAAAACGATACGGTGGCGACGACGGAAATCCGCTATGGCGATAATGATCGCCTGGCCGCCCGCGTTGCGACCATGACCGGCGCTGACCTTCTAGTACTGCTCTCTGACATCGACGGTCTCTACACAGCCCCGCCGCATCTCGATCCAGACGCCAGGTTCCTCGAGACCATCGCGGAAATCACGCCCGAGATTGAGGCTATGGCGGGCGGCGCTGCGTCGGAACTGTCGCGTGGCGGCATGCGGACCAAGATCGATGCGGGCAAGATTGCGACTGCCGCCGGTTGCGCCATGATCATCGCGTCGGGCAAGACGCTGCATCCGCTGAAAGCCATCGAGAACGGAGCGCGCTCCTCCTGGTTTGCGCCTTCCGGCACGCCCGTGACAGCCCGCAAGACCTGGATCGCAGGCCAGCTCCAGCCAGCCGGCGAAATGCATGTCGATGAGGGTGCGGAAAAGGCACTCCATCAAGGCAAGAGCCTGCTGCCTGCCGGTGTCAAACTGGTGAAGGGCAATTTCGGTCGCGGCGATGCCGTTGCCATTATCGGGGTGCAAGGCCGTGAAATCGCGCGCGGGCTTGCCGGTTACGACGCCGACGAGGCCCGCCGCATCAACGGCCACAAGTCGAACGAGATCGAAGCCATTCTTGGTTATGTCGGACGCTCCGCGATGATCCATCGCGACGATCTGGTCATGACCGGCGCTGCCGTGAAAATCAAAAAAGCAAAGAAGGATGAAGTCGATGCCTGACCAGGCCGTGAAGCAAAGCCAATCTGTCGATGCGCTGATGATGAATATCGGCGCTCAGGCGAAAGCAGCTTCACGACCGTTGTCCATTGCTTCGACCGCACAGAAGAACCGCGCGCTTCTCGCCATGGCATCCGCCATCGACGCGTCTGTGGAACGCATTCTCGAGGCCAATAAAAAGGACGTCGCAACGGCCGAACAGGCAGGCGTGGCAGGCTCCTTCATCGATCGCCTGAAGCTCGACCCATCGCGCATTGCTGGCATTTCCGAAGGCATCCGTGCGATTGCCAATCTTGCCGATCCTGTCGGCGAGGTGATTGCCGCCTGGGATCGTCCGAACGGCTTGAAGATCGAACGCGTGCGCACGCCACTTGGCGTCATCGGCGTGATCTATGAAAGTCGCCCCAATGTGACGGCGGATGCCGGTGCCCTGTGCCTCAAGGCTGGCAACGCCGTGATCCTGCGCGGCGGATCGGATTCGCAATATTCATCGCGCGCTATCCATGCCTGCCTCGTGGAAGGCTTGAAGATTGCGGGGCTTCCAGAGCATGCGATTCAACTTGTGCCGGTCACCGATCGCGCCGCCGTTGGCCTGCTGCTCGGCGGTCTTGGCGGCACGGTCGATGTGATCGTACCGCGTGGAGGCAAAAGCCTTGTCGGACGCGTCCAGACGGAAGCCCGCGTGCCGGTCTTCGCCCATCTGGAAGGCATTTGCCACGTCTATGTCGACAAATCCGCCGATCTTGAGATGGCAAAGAAGATCGTGCTGAATGCCAAGATGCGCCGCACCGGCATTTGCGGCTCTGCCGAAACCTTGCTGGTGGACCGCGCCGTGGCAGCAACCCACCTCAAGCCCTTGGTGAAAATTCTGCTGGATGCCGGTTGCGAAGTTCGCGGTTCGGAGGACGTACAGAAAGCCGTTGACGGGGTAAAGCTGGCGACCGAAGAGGACTGGCACACAGAGTATCTCGACGCCATTATCTCAGTGGCTCTGGTGGACGGTATCGACGGTGCAATTCAACACATCGGTACCTATTCCTCCAACCACACCGAAGCGGTGATTGCCGAAGATCCGGAGGTCGTTGCGCGCTTCTTCAACGAGATCGACAGTGCGATTCTGCTGCACAATGCCTCGACGCAATTTGCCGATGGCGGCGAGTTCGGCATGGGGGCGGAAATCGGCATTGCGACTGGCAAGATGCACGCGCGTGGGCCAGTCGGCGTGGAGCAGCTGACCTCCTTTAAGTACCGCGTGCATGGCACCGGCCAGACGCGGATCTGATATTTGGCGGCTGATCGGGCTCTTGACCAACGTTACCTGACCATGCCGCACACCGAGCGCGGCATGGTGATTGGGCTATTCGGTGGGTCGTTCAACCCACCCCATGACGGTCACGCGCTGGTGGCGGAAATCGCCATGCGCCGCCTCGGCCTCGATCAACTCTGGTGGATGGTGACGCCCGGCAATCCGCTTAAGAGCAAGACGGAATTGGCGCCGCTTGCCGAGCGCATCGCCGCTTGCGAAGATCTCGTCACCGACCCGCGCATCAAGATCACCGCGTTTGAACAGACGCTTGGTGTCAGCTACACGGCCAATACGCTCGCCAAGATAAAGGCGCGCAATCCGCACGCCCATTTCATCTGGGTCATGGGGGCGGATAATCTCAGAACCTTCCACCATTGGCAGAAATGGCGCGTGATCGCTGAGACCTTTCCGATTGCGGTGATCGACCGTCCGGGGGCAACGCTTGCCTATCTTTCATCGACCATGGCGCAGGCCTTCAGCCATGCGCGCATCGATGAAGACGATGCCGGAGTATTGTGGAAGAAGCAGGCACCCGCCTGGGTCTTCATCCATGGTCCACGCTCGACGTTGAGCTCGACGGCTTTGCGCAACGGCAACAGCCCGCACCATAAATGAAGTATGAGCGTGGGCGTTGTTCCCCACATCTTGAAAAGTGAATGTAATGGTGCCACCTTTGTTATGCGTCGCTGAGAATCGCGTCGCACAGTATCTGTTTTGTCATTTCGGAAAGGACAACCTCTGACAACAGTACACACGAAGGGAAGAGCTTATAGCGCTATCCCGAAGGGCCAGGAGAGTGGCGTCGATGCCGCCCGTCGTGCCCTGGAAACCGTCCTTGCAAGTGTCGAGGACTCCAAAGCAGAAGATATCGTTTCCCTGAACATTGCCGGAAAATCGGCGCTGGCAGACTACATGGTGGTCGTGTCCGGGCGGTCGAACAGGCATGTGACGGCGATCTGCGAACATCTCATTACCGATATGAAGGATGAGGGTTTCGGCGGTGCGCGTGTTGAAGGCCTCGAGGCCGGCGACTGGGTGCTGATCGACGCAGGCGATGTCATCGTCCATGTGTTCCGTCCTGAAGTGCGAGCGTTCTACAACATCGAAAAGATGTGGGCGACGCCGGACATCGAGGAAGAAACGCTGCATTGATCGCGGGTTAGAGCATGCCGCGCAAAAATGGGCAGCGGTTTTGCGATAACAATATGCGATAAGGCATAGGAATAAGGCGTAGGGAGTGGATCTGAAAGATCGCGACACGCCTTAGGCCGAAGGCTTTTTCGGTCGCATGGAAACCCGCAGCCAATTCTGCTAGGAGCGCAGCTCAACAGGTTGCGAATAGGCTGATATGTGAATGCGGATTTCAATTTTTGCGGTGGGACGGCTGAAATCCGGCCCTGAGAAAGAGCTTGCGTCTCGCTATCTGGATCGTTTTGCCAAGGCTGGCCCGGCGATCGGGCTGGAATTTGCCAAGATGATCGAGGTGCAGGAAAGTCGCGCCTCCAACCCGGACACGCGCAAACGTGAAGAAGCGGCAATGCTGGAAAAGCATCTGGCCGACGGTGCCGCACTGATCCTTCTCGACGAGCGCGGCAAGGCGCTGGATAGCCCCGCTTTCGCCGAGCTTTTCGCCACCATGCGTGACAATGGAAAGCGCGATGTGATCATCGCCATTGGCGGCGCAGATGGGCTCGACCCGTCGCTGACTGAGAAGGCGACCGCGACACTCTGCCTTGGCAAGCTCACCTGGCCTCACCAGATCGTCCGCTTCCTGATTTCAGAGCAGCTTTACCGCGCCGTGACCATTCTCTCCGGCCACCCCTATCACCGGGTTTAGATCCGGCCCCTAAGGTCTTCCCGTCATCGACATGTTTTCGTCGCAAACACGCGTCTATGTCGCGTCGCTATCATGCCTATTGGCGCGAAGCCGCGAAGCAGCGTATGGTCGCCAATCTTATAAAGCGGGTAGAAGAACATCATCATGGGTCCAGCGTGCGACAGATCTCGACTTGCCCCGCGGGCGGGTCGATTTGCGCTCCGAGCGAGCGCAGCTGTCATCATCGGCCTGACATACCTTTCCCCGCAAAGCACAGCCGCTCAGGATGCGGCACCGACCACGGCCACTCCACCGGCAGAATCGTCGAGCGAATTGCAGGAACTGGAAACCCGGCGTAACCAGAACCGCCAGGATCTACAGGAACTGGTGGACAGCATTGGATTGTCGGAAGACAAGGCACGCCAGCTTGAAGAGAGCATTGCAGCGCTCAATCAGGATACGGCCCGAATCAAGGAAGAACTGATCGCGTCTGCCCAGCGCCGCAAGGATCTGGAAGCCAAGATCAATGATGGTCAGGACCGGCTGGCAAAGCTCAGCGTGCGTGAGGATGATGTGAAAGCGTCGCTTCGCGAACGCCGCGGTGTTCTGGCAGAAGTCCTGGCAGCCCTTCAGCGCATGGGCCGCAACCCGCCGCCTGCCCTTCTCGTATCCCCGGAAGATGCGCTTGCCTCGGTGCGAAGCGCGATCCTGCTCGGCGCCGTCGTTCCCGGCATTCGCGCTGAAACGAACAAACTCGTCACCGCTCTCAAAGAGTTGACTGACCTGCGCCAGGCGATTGCTGTGGAGCGCGAGCAGTTGACGGGCATGATGACGGCAAGTCTGGAAGAGGAAAAGCGGCTCGATCTGCTGCGCGCGGAAAACGACAAAAAGAGCAGCCAGACGGCCGCCGATCTCGAAGCAGAACGCAAGCGATCAGAAGAACTTGCAAGCAAGGCGACCAGTCTGGAAGGCCTGGTTTCCTCGCTTGAAAACGAGATTTCCTCGGTGCGCGACGCCAAGGAAAAGGCGCGTCTGGAAGAGGAGCGGATCGCCCGTCTCCCCCCTGCCGAGCGGGACAAATTGGAGGCGCAAACCGAGGCCGGGGTGCCCGATAAAAACCGCATTGCGCCAGCATATCCGTTTTCGAGCTTGAAGGGTAAGCTGGCAATGCCGGTTTCCGGAGATGTGCTGAGACGCTTCGGCGATGCCGATGGAACAGGGCATTTCTCCAAGGGGATCGTCGTCGCAACCGGCCCGGAAGCACTGGTAACAGCGCCAGCCGATGGCTTTGTGGTTTTTGCTGGAGAATTTCGCAGCTACGGCCGCATGATCATCCTCAACGCCGGCGACGGTTATCATTTGGTACTGACGGGAATGGACAATGTGAGAACGCGGCAGGGCATGTTCGTTTTCTCCGGCGAGCCTATTGCCTCCATGGGCGTAAAAAGAGTGGCGAGTGCGGCGGCTTTGGCGCTGGAAACTGACAAGCCAACGCTTTACATTGAATTCAGAAAAGACGGAGTGCCGGTTGATTCTCAACCTTGGTGGTCCGCAAAAAATACCGGAAGGGCGCGTAATGATTCGTAAGGCTTCGCTTCTTCTCATCGGTGGGCTCATGGGTGCCACGGCGATGAGCGTTATCTATTCTGCCAGCCTGCCGGCCCAGGCGGCAGGCCCTTCCACCTACAAGGAGCTCTCGATTTTCGGCGATGTCTTCGAGCGGGTGCGTGCGCAATATGTAACGCCGCCGGATGACAAGAAGCTGGTTGAGAATGCCATCAATGGCATGCTGAGCTCGCTCGATCCGCATTCGAGCTTCATGAACGCCGAAGATGCCAATGACATGCGCACCCAGACCAAGGGTGAGTTCGGCGGTCTCGGCATCGAAGTTACGATGGAAAACGAGCTGGTCAAGGTCATCTCGCCGATGGACGACACGCCTGCCGCCAAGGCTGGTATTCTCGCCGGTGACTTCATTTCCGAAATCGACGGTCAGCCGGTTCGCGGCCTGAAGCTGGAAGAAGCGGTCGAGAAGATGCGCGGCGCCGTCAAGACGCCGATCAAGCTCACCATCATCCGCCAGGGCGCCGACAAGCCGCTCGACATCACCGTCATGCGTGACATCATCGCAGTCCGCGCGGTCAAGTCGCGCGTCGAAGGTGGCGATGTCGGTTATCTGCGCGTCATCTCCTTTACCGAGAAGACCTATGACGATCTCGAAAAGGCGATCAAGAAGATCAAGCAGGACGTTCCGGCTGACAAGCTCAAGGGCTATGTGCTCGATCTGCGTTTGAACCCAGGCGGTCTGCTCGACCAGGCGATCAATGTATCCGACGCCTTCCTCGAGCGTGGCGAGGTGGTCTCCACCCGTGGCCGTAACCCCGATGAGACCCGCAGATTCAACGCCACGGCTGGCGACCTGACCGATGGCAAGCCAGTGATCGTTCTGATCAATGGCGGCTCCGCTTCGGCCTCTGAAATCGTCGCGGGCGCCCTGCAGGATCTGCGTCGTGCCACGGTTGTCGGCACCCGCTCCTTCGGCAAGGGCTCGGTTCAGACGATCATTCCGCTCGGCGAAGCCGGTGCGCTGCGCCTGACGACGGCGCTCTATTACACGCCGTCCGGCAAATCCATCCAGGGCACCGGCATCACACCGGACATCAAGGTGGAACAGCCACTACCGCCAGAGCTTCAGGGTCGTGTGCGCGCCGAAGGCGAATCCAGCCTGCGCGGTCATATCCAGGGCCAGAGCGAAACCGAAGAAGGTTCGGGCTCCGCAGCCTACGTTCCGCCGGAAGCCAAGGACGATATCCAGTTGAACTATGCGCTGGACCTGCTGCATGGCACCAAGACCGACCCCTCCTTCCCGCCGAACCCGGAAAAGGCAGTCGTCAACAAGCAGTAAGACATCAAGGGCACCGGTCCAAGGCCGGTGCCACTCCATGTCCGGTCAGACGTCAATCACGCATCAGCCACGGAAACACCATTGTCATCAGACCTGCGTAAGCCGCTCATGGGTCGGAAGCGTAAACAGAGCGTCGGGTTTTTCCGGCGCTTTTCTGTGTTGACGCTGCTTGCAGTTCTCGTTGGCGGCGGTGTGGCCGGATTGTCCCTCTATACGGCGCTTTCTCCCGGCAATCTGGCGAAAAGCTCTACCGCGCCGGACGTGGCGCTGGGACCGGCGGGAACGCCGCAGGATCAGGCAGCAGCCACGAACGAAAGTAACGCCTCCAACTTGCAAAGCGGGCGTTCCGGCGCCAATGTCCAGCGCAACACCATGTCGGACGGCAATACCGTCTCCGTATTTTCGCCGAAAGACCGCAATGACAACGCACCCGTGCTGATGACCGGCCAGACGGTCGGGCAGGACCCACGGGTGGCGATGCGACCGAATGAGGAACTGTTGGAGGAGAGCCCCTTCGGCAGGCTTCCCATTATCAGCGCCGACGGCCTGAAACCAATGGATCAATATGCCAGGCCCTGGTCCGGCGCACGCGGTACTCGTATCGCCATCGTGGTGGGTGGGCTGGGCCTTAGCCAGACCGGCACGCAGAAGGCGATCAGGGAGCTTCCGCCCGAAGTCACGCTCGGCTTTGCCGCGACCGGCAACAGCTTGCAGCGCTGGATGCAGGAGGGCCGTCGTGAGGGCCATGAGATCCTGCTACAGATTCCCTTCGAACCCTTTGGTTATCCTGGCACCAATCCCGGTCCTGATACGCTCTTGGTCTCCGATCCGGCCAGGATCAATCTGGAGCGGCTTCACCGGTCCATGGCGAAGATCACCAACTATACCGGCGTGATGAACTATCTCGGCGCGCGTTTCATGGCCGATGAAAAGGCGCTTGAGCCGGTGCTGCGCGATGTCGGCCAGCGCGGCCTGCTGTTTCTGGATGACGGATCATCAGCGCAATCGCGCACCGGCATCATCGCCAAGGCCGTGTCCACGCCCACGGGCTTCGCCGATCTGCAACTGGACGATCAGGTGAACGACGCCGCCATTCTGCGCAAGCTGGACGATCTGGAGCGGATTGCGCGGCGCAATGGTTCCGCCATCGGTGTTGCGTCCGCCTTCGATGAGAGCGTTGCCGCAATCTCCAAATGGTCGGTCGAAGCGGCAGCGCGCGGCATCGAGATCGTCGGTGTCTCGGCGCTTGTCTCGCAAGACTCCAAGCAGTAAGTCTGCTTCACCAACAATCAACATCCAGGTTCAACAATGTCGATCAAAGCAGACGATCTGCCCTACCGCCCCTGCGCCGGTATCATGGTTCTGAACGATAAGGGCCTCGTCTGGGCCGGACGCCGCATCTCACAAGGCAACTCTGAGTTCGATGGCTCGCCTCAACTCTGGCAGATGCCGCAGGGTGGCATCGACGAGGGCGAGGCGCCGCTCGCTGCTGCCATTCGCGAGCTCTATGAAGAGACCGGCATGAAGACCGTGACGCTGCTGGCCGAAGCGCGCGACTGGATCCATTACGATCTGCCGCCGCAACTCATTGGCATCGGGCTTCGCGGCAAATATCGCGGCCAGGCACAGAAATGGTTCGCCTTCCGTTTCGATGGCGATGAAAGCGAGATCCAGATCAACCCGCCGCCGGGTAGCAACGAGGCGGAGTTCGACGCCTGGGACTGGAAGCCGATGGACACCCTGCCCGAGCTGATCGTCCCGTTCAAGCGGTCGGTCTATGAGCAGGTGGTCGAGCAGTTCCGTCATCTCGCAGGAAAATAACGGTAATAAAAAAGGCGGCATCTCTGCCGCCTTTTCCGATTTATTCCAAAAGGGTTACTCGGATTCCGCAGAGTCGGCCGAGTCGGCGTTGAGCTGACCGTACTTGGCTTCGCCGATCTTGTTGAGAAGATCGAGCTGCGTTTCGAGGAAGTCGATATGGCCTTCTTCGTCGATGAGGAGCTGTTCGAACAGCTTCATCGAGACATAGTCGCCGGCATCGTGACAGATGTCGCGGGACTTCTTGTAAGCCGTGCGGGCGTCGTATTCGCCGGCGAGGTCGGCTTCCAGCACTTCCTTGACGTTCTGCCCGATGCGCAGAGGCGCAACGGTCTGAAGGTTCGGGTGGCCTTCGAGGAAGATGATGCGATCGATGATCTTGTCAGCGTGCTGCATCTCTTCGATCGACTCGGCGCGCTCTTTCTTGGCGAGCTTTGTGTAGCCCCAGTCGTTCAACAGCCGGTAGTGAAGCCAGTACTGGTTCACTGCACCGAGTTCGAGGAACAGTGCCTCGTTAAGCTGCTCGATGACTCTTGTGTCGCCTTTCAATGTCCGCTCTCCTGTTGTCTTCATGCAATTGTTTCAGGCGGGACATAAAATCAAAAACTTCGGCCTCAGTCGAGTGCCGACGTGCATGATATTCTTCCGTGGTCTTGATGATCAGGTCGACGACAGTCGGGAAACAGCCGCAGCAACGACCACGCTTCTGCATGGCGTGATAGACTTTTGCCGGAACGATGAGCTGCCAACAGTCTTCATCAAGAAGCTCGTTGATGACATCGCGAATGTCGTTGTCGGTGATGTAATTGCAGCTACAAACCAGCATGATCCATTGCCTGCGTGACGCAACACGTTGTTTTCCCTGTTAAACCAAAACAGGACATTCGATGTCAAGAAAAACAATGGCACAATTCGACAAGTGATATATTTAGAGGATTTCTAAACTAGACGAAAAACTTCGTGTTTTCATCGATTTAGCGGATTCTTGATGAGAGGCGTATGGATTGCCATGCGCCACTCCGCCCACGCCCCAAGCGCGCGATCACGGACTTGTGATCGTATTTTTGATGCCTATCAGGCGAAATACTGTCCGCCATTGGCCGTCAGCGTCGATCCAGTGATGAAGCCTGCGTCATCGGAGGCAAGGAACAGGGCGCACCGTGCAATCTCTTCCGGCTCACCCAATCGCCCCACCGGGATATGCGGCAGGATCCGCTCCTTCAAAACGGCCTCAGGAATGGCACGCACCATCTCCGTGCCGATATAACCGGGGCATATGGCGTTGACGGTGATGTTGCGCGAGGCGCCTTCCTGGGCCAGCGCCTTTGTCAGCCCGATATCGCCCGCCTTGGATGCCGAATAATTCGCCTGCCCCGCCTGGCCCTTCTGGCCGTTGATCGACGAGATGGTGATGATGCGACCGAAGCCCCGCTCGCGCATGCCAGGCCAGATCGGATGCGTCATATTGAAGACGCCGTTGAGATTGGTATCGACGACCTCACGCCATTGCTGTGGCGTCATCTTGTGGAACATGGCGTCGCGGGTAATGCCGGCATTGTTGACAAGGATGTCAATCGGTCCGAGCGCCCGTTCCACCTCGGCCACGCCCGCCACGCAGGCATCATAATCGCGCACGTCCCATTGATAGGCCGGAATGCCGGTCGTCTGCCGAAATGCCTCGGCGCGATCCTCGGTGAAAGCGTAATTGACCGCGACCTTGTAGCCTGCCGCCTGAAACGCTTTCGCGATCGCAGCACCGATACCGCTTGTTCCACCCGTTACCAACGCCACCCGGCTCATCGTCAAGGCCCTCGATTCCATTGAGTAACCCTTTAGATGGGCCAACGTGGCATTTCAATGATTTGGCCCGACAGCCCTTCGAGGCACATGGCAATACCCATGCCGCCGCCGATGCAAAGTGTCACGAGACCCTTGCTTGCCCGGCGCCGCTTCATCTCGAAAACAAGCGTGTTCAGAACACGCGCACCGGATGCGCCAATGGGATGACCGATCGCAATCGCACCGCCATTCACGTTGACGATTTCCGGATCGAGACCGAGATCGCGCACCACCGCGCAGGATTGCGCGGCAAAAGCTTCGTTTGCCTCGACCAGATCAAGATCGCCAACCGACCAGCCCGCCTTGGCCAGAGCCTTTCGCGAGGCGGGGATCGGTCCGGTCCCCATGATTTGAGGATCGACACCGGCGGTTGCCCAAGACGCGATGCGCGCCAGCGGCTGGATATTGCGCCGGGCTGCCTCTTCTTCCGTCATCAGCAGCACGGCGGCAGCGCCGTCATTAAGGCCGGAGGCGTTGCCCGCCGTCACGCTACCCTCCTTGTCGAAGGCAGGGCGCAGCTTGGTCAGCGCCTCCAGCGACGCGCCTGCGCGGATATATTCGTCGGCGGAGATCGTCACATCGCCCTTGCGGCCCTTGATGACAAAGGGCGCGATCTCGTCTTCGAAGCGCCCGGCTGACTGCGCCGCCTCCGCGCGGTTTTGCGAGCGCACCGCATATTCGTCCTGCTCTTCACGAGACAACTGCCACTGGCGGGCGATGTTCTCTGCGGTGATGCCCATATGATAGCCATGAAACGCATCGATCAGGCCATCCTTCAACATGGTATCGACCATCTTGAAATCGCCCATCTTCACGCCGCCGCGCAAATGCGCCGCGTGCGGAGCCATGGACATGGATTCCTGTCCGCCCGCAACGATGATGGACGCATCACCCAACGCGATCTGTTGCGCGCCGAGCGCGACAGCCCGCAGGCCAGAACCACAAAGCTGATTGATGCCGAAGGCGGTTGCTTCCTGCGGAATGCCGGCCTTCATTGCGGCCTGGCGCGCCGGGTTCTGGCCCTCGGCGGCAGTCAACACCTGACCAAGGATCGCTTCATCGACATCCGCCGCCGCAACGCCTGCCCGTTCCAGAACCGCAGTGATGACGGATGCGCCAAGTTCGTGCGCCGGAGTATTCGCAAAGCTGCCATTGAACGAGCCGACCGGCGTGCGTGCGGCGCTCGCGATCACGATGGAGGATGAAGGCATGGATGTTTTCTCCCGAATTTTGCCGCGAGACTGTCAAAGCTTAGGGCGTAAGTCAATTTACCCAGGTCGATTTGAAAGGACGCTGCAGAGCAGCATCCGCATGCTGCAAAATTGCTGCGCAAGAAAGTGACTGCTGCATCGCACAAACCATTTGTCAGACGCCTTTGTTTCAGCATAGTCTTTTGAATGGGAAGAGCAAAAAACACTAAAGCGTAACGCGATCTTTCAGATTCGCTCACACGCTTTATGTCCTTGTTTTATGGCATGTCGTTATCGCAAACCGCTGCACACATTTGCGCGACATGATCTAGGAAAACAAGCAAGACCGGCATCGCGAGGAGGCGAGGATGGGAAGACATGGCGGCGAGACCGTTATCAAGAAATACGCCAACCGGCGGCTCTATAACACCGGGACCAGCACCTATGTGACGCTGGAAGACCTGGCGAAGATGGTCAAGCGCGGCGAAGACTTCAAGGTTCAGGACGCCAAGACATCTGAAGACATTACCCATGCCGTGCTGACGCAGATCATCGTCGAGCAGGAAGCCAAGACCGGCAACACGCTTCTGCCGACCGCCTTCCTTCGACAATTGATCTCCTATTATGGCGACCAGATGCAGGTGGTCGTGCCGACCTTTCTCGAACATTCGATGAAGGCATTCTCCGAGCAGCAGAGCCATATGCAGGAGCATATGGGCAAGGCTTTCGGCGACCCGTCTCTAACAAAGAATTTTTCCGCGCCCTTCCAGTTGATGGAAGAGCAGATCAAACGCAACACGGAACTCTTCAAGCAGACGATGCAGATGTTCACGCCCTTTGCCGCGCCCGCATCGACGCCTAAGGAACAGCGCAAGCCCGACGCCTCGGAGATCGATGAGCTAAAGGCGCAACTGCGCAACCTTCAGACCAAGCTCGATCAGCTCTGACAGTCGGCAGCCTACAAGCGGAAACTCATCCCCGGCCTAACAGCTGGTAAGATGGAAGCGCCACGTCAGCGCTCGCGCCGTGCCGAATGATCGACCGGTCGCTTTGCGGACGGGCAAGAACCTGGCTCATGGTCCAGGCATTCAGGATCATCAGGTCGGCCTTGCGGCCGATGGCGATCAGACCGGCATCCTGCCCCATGATCGATGCGGGAACGGCGGCGGCCAGCGTTGCCGCGTCACCATAGGGGTGATCGAGATGCAGGATCTTCACCGCCTGCCTCCAGGTGTCGAGCATGTCGTGATCCCCATAGGCATAGAACGTGTCGCGGCAGTTATCGCCCGCAACCGCGACACGAATACCAGCGGCGCGCAGTTCCTTGACGGGCGTTACCCCTCGCCACCGCGGGGTTCTGAGCTGCTGGCGGTCCTGCAGATACATATTCACGGTCGGCAACGTCACAATGCTGATGCCGGCCTGCGCCAGAAGCGCGAGACGCTCGGCGAGTTTCTCCTCCTCAAGAAGTGCCAGTGAACAGCAGTGGCCGCATGTCACCCGCCCCTCATACCCGTAGCGCATCGTCGCGCGCGCAATCGCGGGAAGGGAATCCCCCGTTGCCGCCTCATCCACGTGCAGGTCGATGTCGAGGTCTCGCTCGCTTGCCAGCCTGAAGAGAATGTCCAGCAACCCCTCCATGTCGTCCAGACCCCCATGCGTGCCGCCGCTGGCACGTGTGACCCCGCCCATGAGACCGCCGCCGTCTGCCACAAGATCGGCAAGATCGCGGCCATGACCGGAGGCGTAGACGTCGAGCGGAACAAGCGCGACGGCTTGCAAGGCAATGCGCGACAACCAGCGTTCAGCGGCCTGTCGATAGGCGGCCCAGGTGATATGTGCCTGCCCCTCATGACTGTCGAGATGGGTCCGAATGGCTGCAACGCCATGGGCGTAGGCAGTCTCAAGTCCGAATTCCATGCGCGCGGTCACGTCCTCATGGCTCCAATGCGCCAGACGATCGGCCGTCGTTGCCGCGCGCGCGCCTGCATGGGTTCCACCGGAATCAGGCGCGCGATCCACCATATGTCCCTTGTCGAGATGGGCATGAACATCGACAAGAAGCGGCCAGACGTGGCGGCCCGCAAGATCGATGACGTGAACTGCACCGTCAACGGCAAGAACGCCAGCGGGAGCGATGTCAGCGATCGCATCATCTTGCACAAGGAGATCGACCAGAAGCGCCCCGTCCCGATCCCTGAGGCCTCCTTCAAGCCCTGGAGCTGCCATCAACGCCGCAGGGATCCGCGCGTTGCGCAAATGCACCTGACCTTTCCCGGTCAGGCTCCCTATGGCCAGACCCGCCCGTTCGGGGATAGTTTCCGTGCTCTTCTCTATTGTCATGATGTTACTTTCACATCCTATAGCGTGTCGCGCGAAGGTGTTCCGCTGGTGGCACTGGTGATGCGTCAAGCACCCTCGTCTTCGGGTAACCTCAATCGTTCCGAGGCGAAATTGATGAAATGGCTCGCGGCGGGCGATAGCGAGCCACGCGCCCGATGCAGAATGTTGAGCCGCTGCAGGCCACCGCCGCCAGCAAGAGGAATGAAGGCAAGCTCGCCATTAGCAAGCTCCCGATCCACATCGACGCGATTCAAGAAGGTGACATGCGGTTCGACATAGGCAAGCCGCTTCATCAGCTCCATCGAATTGGTCTCGACAACCGGGTCGAGTTGCGCCCGCGCCGGCGCCAGGTTCTCCACCAGTTCGCGCAGCGACAGGCTCCTGTCCGCAAGCACCATCGGATAGGCAAGGCAGTCGGAGATTCTCAGCGTCTTGCGCAGCGCCAGGGGATGATGGGGAGCGACCACGACGCCCAGCCTGTGGCGAAACTCTGCAACCCGTTGCAGGCGGCTATCCTCTGGAAGATTGTAGGCCAGGGCAAGATCGGCCCGGCCGGATGCGACCAGTTCGATAACGCTGTCCCGATCGCCGACGATCACGCGCAGGCTCACTTGCGAGATTGCGCTACGATAGGCGGCAACGATCTCGGCGAGCCTTCCGGCAGCCAGCGTCGCCATGGTGGCGACCGTCACCTCGCCGCGCGAGAGGCCGCGCAACGCCTTGATCTGGTTTCGCATGGCCTCATGCGCTTTCAGCGTGTCGCGAATATGCGCGATCAGCAACTCGCCGGAACTGGTGAGCTTCAGCCCCTTGGGCAGCCGCTCGAAAATCGGCGCGCCGAGTTCTGTCTCCAGGTCGAGAATATAGCGATTGATGGCAGACGCTGCGACATTGAGCTTCTTTGCGGCCTTGCGGATCGAGCCTTGGCGCGCAACCTCGTCTATATAGCGCAAGGCGCGACCATGCAGCATATGCGTTCCCATGTTTGAAGAGGAGCGCGAGGCGCCCCCCTCCACGATGGCATTGCCGCTGGGCGCAATCAACGTCATTTCTTGGCGAAGTTGGCGTTGATACGGCGGGTGAGATACTCCCCAGCGGTGATCGGCTCATATTTGCCGAGCGGACCCACCATGACAGCGTCCTTGTTCGCCTGGCAGAAGAAGGGGAGCGACAAGCGGCGGCCGAGATATTCGCCCGGACGTGGCATTCGGACGCGATGCAGCGTCGATTGCAGTTGGTCATCCGACCAGCGCATCAGCATGTCGCCAATATTGCAGGTGATGTAACCGTTTCTAGGCGGCACGTCGGTCCACTGGCCGGCTGCGGCATCCTTGCCGGGGCAAACCTGAAGACCGCCCTCGCCTTCCTTCTGGTGAAGGATCGTCAAGCAATCGAAATCCGAATGGGCGCCCGCGCGCCAGAACTGGAAGTCTTCCGGCTTGGCATTCTCCATGGACATATAGTGGATGAGGCGCAGGGTAGACTGGTACTGATCGGAAGACGGATCATGCGCCTTGGCAAAGAAATCCTCGGCAAAGCCCATCTTTAGCGCGAAGCAGGACAGAATGCGCATGCCAAGCTGCCAGTTCTGGGCTTCGAAGCGGAGCATGGTCTCCTTGAAGCCCGGAAGCTCCTCCTCGCTTGGCCACAGATTGGTCATTTCGGGCCGGGTGATCTGATAGCTTTCCTTGTTGTCCGGCGTTCCGGTGGAGGGCCGCACCTGCGCTTTGAACTCCCAGCCGGCATTGACACCCTTGGGCATCGGATATTGCGCCTTGATCTCCTGCGGCAAGGCAAACAGGCGCCAGGCCGTGTCGAAGGCAAGATCGATATCATCCTGCGCTATTCCGTGATTATAGACCTGGAAGAAACCGATCTCGACGGACGCCGTCCAGAGCTGATCGGCAATCTCCTGTTTGCGGTTTTCGAAGTCGGAGAGATCGATAACCGGGATTTCGCGTTCGACGGTCGTTCCCTCGCCGCCGATGGTCGTCTCCTTGTTGAGTTCGGCCAGGCTGTAATTTGCTGCATTCATCATGGTCTTCTCCATGCTTTGCTCCCGCAGGAGCTGGGTTGAGGAGCAATGTCCAGGCGCGCCCGACTGCTTCTACTCCGGGATGGGGTTCAGTCTTTCTTCGGCAGGCTCCAGGGAAAAAGGAGACGCTGCGTTGCCTGCACGATCTGGAACAGAAGGAGCGAGAGGACGGCGAGCACGAAAAGTCCGGCCCACGCTTCCGGCAATCTGAACATCGAGGTGGAGAACTGGATGAAGTAACCCACGCCCGCTTCCGACGCGCAGAATTCCGCGACCACCGCACCGATGACGGCAAGTGTGATGGAAATCTTCAGCGCCGAGAAAATGTAAGGCACGGCGAAAGGCAGACGGATTTGCGTCATTTCCCGAAAACTCGGCGCCCTGAGACTTCGCGACAGTTCGATCAACTCAGGTGGTGTCGCGGCAAGCCCCGTCGCTGTCGAGACCACCAATGGGAAGAAGGTGATGAGACAGGTGATCACGATGCGCGGCGCATCACCGGCACCCAACACCACGATAATGATCGGCGCGATGGCGACGACCGGTGTCGACTGGATGACCACCAGCACCGGGTAGAGCGTTTTGGAGAGGATGGGTGAACGAATAAGAATGATCGCCAATGGAATGGCGATGACGATGGAGAGAAGATAGCCGATCAGCGCCACGCGCAGCGTCGACCAGACATGCAGGCTCCAGCGGCTGAAGCCAATGGCCGGAAAGGCATCGAAAATCGCCGAGGGACGTGGCAATAGGTAGGACGGGATGGCAAGCATCCGGCAGGCGAGCTCCCAGATCAGCACGATGCCGATCATCGTCAGCAGAAAGGGAACGCCTGGTAGGCTGACGGCCCGACGGACCGCAAGCCACATCCTTTTGCCGAAACCTGGCACGTCAAGCGGCCTTTCGGCCGATAAGGAGATCGCGGAGAGTGGCTGATAGGTCATGGATAGCCTTGTCGTTAGCGGTTTGCGGGCCGCGCGGGCGAGCCACGGGAACGGGAATTTCGGTGAGCACGGTACCCGGCCTGCCGGTCATCACCAGCACACGGTCGGAGAGGAGAGCCGCCTCGCTGACGGAATGGGTGATGAAGACAACGGTCTTCGGCCGCTCGGAGAAGATTTTGAGCAGATCGAAGCCCATGACTTCACGCGTCAGCGCGTCCAGCGCGGAAAAGGGCTCGTCCATCAGCAGAATGTCCGGGTCCATCAACAGCGCACGGGCTATCCCCACCCTTTGCTGCATGCCGCCGGACAATTCGTCCGGCAGCCGTTTGGCGAAGCCGTCGAGACCGACCATGCTAATAAGCTCTGCCGCCCGGTTGCGCTCCTCCGACGTCACGCGTCCGCGTTTGTGGCGCGCCGGGAAAAGAATGTTGTCCTCGACCGTCGCCCATGGCAACAGCGTCGGGCGCTGAAACACGATCCCGATATCGTCGCGCGGCTCGGTGACCTTCAGCCCGAACACCTCGACCTGACCGGATGTTGGCGTGAGAAGACCGGCGATCATGCGCAGCAAGGTCGACTTGCCACAGCCCGAAGGGCCCAGGATCGCTAGAAATTCGTGGCGAGCCACCTCGAAACTGATGTCACGGAGGGCTTCTGTCTTGCCTGTGCGGGTGAGAAAGACCTGCCCGAGCTTGTCGAAACGGATTGCAGCTGGGCTCATTGCCTTACTCCGTGGCAATGAATTTGCGACTGACCGCAGTCTCAGGATCGAGCTTACCCGCATCGATACCTTGGGCGGTCGAAACGCGCTTCCACGTCTCGGCAAGCCGATCGGGCTTGAGCACGCCGAGGCCGTCCTTTTCCGTGACCTCGTTGAAGATCAGCGGCAGCGTGTCCTTCAAAGAGCCTTCAACATCCTCCGCCTTCAACTCCGGAACCATGGCGACGACGGCGGCTGCGGCCTTTTCCGGATTGGCCTTGGCGAACTCGATCGACTGCTTGTAGGCATCGACGAAGCGGCGAGCGACGTCGGGGCGCTTGGTCAGAAACTCGTCATTTGCCAGCAGCGAGGCGGAATAAAGCTCCAGTCCGGCGGAAGACCATGGCAACGCGACGATCTCCTTACCGGCAGCCTTCGCCTGGTTGCTGTATCGGGTGAAATCCGTCATCCAGGCAATGATGCCATCGACATTGCCTGTCATCAGCATCGGGCCGAGGGCGCCGGGATCGGCCTTGATCAGCTTCACGTCGCTTTCGGCGATATTCTGATCCTTCAGGACCAGGGGCAGATAGACGTTGGAGGAGGTAAAGGGTGATGTGGCGATGGACTTGCCTTTGACATCCGAAACGCTCTTGATCGGGCCATCCTTGAGAACGTAGAAGGCATGCGGTCCTTTGTTGAAGATGGAAAGGACGGCCGTAACCTTAACCCCCTCCTTTGCCTTGGCTGCCATCAGCGCGCCGATATCCGAAACGCCGATATCCGACGTGCCTGCAGCAAGCCGCGAGATCGCTTCCGTCGAGCCGCGGCCGGAGGCAATCGAAACGTCGAGTCCGGCTTTCTCACAGAAGCCCTCGTGTATGCAGACATAGATCGGCGCTTTGTCCCCGCCCGGAAGCCAGTCGAGCTGAAAAACGACCTTGTCGGCGCTGAGCGCGGGGGTCGCACCGAGACAGAAAGCGGCGAAGGCAGCAGCAAGTTTAGGAACAGACATCATCAGCATTCTCTCCAGGTTAGTGTTCTGTTTTAAAGGACGGCGACAGAGACGCGATCCGTGCTTCGGGAAAGCCTTCCGACAGCAAGGTCAAACGGGCGCAAGCGCGCTTTTCGGCAAGGGGACCGGTAAGGCAGGAAAGACACCTGTGGCTTTTAAGGGCCACATCGGGATCTTCAATTTTCAGGTTCAGAGGGCGAGAAAAGGTCTCTTCTTGGGTCATATGATCATCCTCGACAGACAAATCCGTCGAGCAATGTCCAGAGCGTTGGGCTCAGACCGCTTCTACTCGCCCCTTTTTCATTCCACAGGAATTGCTGTATCGCAAGAAGTTTGTGCGCTCTAAATAAGCGCCTAAATATTACTCAATTTCAGGCTGGAAGTGTGCCAAGACCTAGGCCGCTTATTGCTAGTATATTGATCTAAAATATTTTTTTGACACCACAGTACTGTCATTAGAGGATCTACGAAGCATTCAAATTAGGCGTTCTAAAAATCAGTACGCAAAGGACTGAAAATTGTGGTTCGTCTGGGCTGCGTGCTAGGCATCTCAAGCCAGGTCGCGGCCTCACTGATGAGGCCAACCACATGACTTGGCCTGATAATGAAAAGCGCGAAGGGCACGGCGAACCTTCGAGAAGGCCGGTGTCAGTTTGGACGAGAAGGAACACGCAGAAGCAGGATAAATCCGGCGCCGAGGAAGAGGATCAGCGTCGCCATACCGATATGGGCGGAGCCGGTCGCATAGGTTGCGACGGAGAACATGAGCGTTGCCATGAAGCTGGTGGCGCGCCCGGAGAGCGCGTAGATGCCGAAATAGCGGCCCGCTTCGGCAATCGTGATGTTGCGCGCCAGATAGGAGCGTGACGAGGCCTGCACCGGGCCGAAGGCAAGACCGATCAGCACGCCATAGACGATATAGGCCTTTTCCGCCCCGCTGCTGAAGAGACCATGGGTTTCCTCAGGAGAGAATTGCAGCAATCCGAACAGGGTCGATGTCTTTTCCGTTGAGATGATGCCGAGCGTCGCCAGAAGCAAAAGCATGAGGCTGATGATGATCATCGTGCGCGAGCCGAGCCGCTGATCGAGCCTGCCAGCGGCAAAGCAGCCGCCAATGGCAACAATGTTGAGAATGATGCCGTAAATGCCGATCTCCATCGTCGCCCAGCCGAACATGCCAGCGGCAAAGGCTCCGCCCAGGATGAGCAGCCCGTTGACGCCATCCTGATAGAGCATCCGTGCGATCAGAAAGCGTGTGATGAGCGGACGGTGGCGCAACTCCTTCAGCGTCGATTTCAGCTCCGACAAGCCCGAGCGCACGGCCCGCCCAAGCGGCAGCCCCTTCTTCACATCGGGCGTGAAGAAGAACATCGGCAGGATAAAGATGAAGTACCAGATCGCGGCGATCGGTCCGGTGATGCGGGCGTCTTCGCCGGTGGCCGGGTTAAGCCCGAAAAGCGGCGGTAGGCCGATGATGGTAAGCCCCGTCTGTGGACTGGCGGCCATGAAGAGCACGATGAAGATCAGGACGATCATGCCGCCAAGATAGCCTAGCCCCCAGGCGGTGTTGGAGATTCGCCCGACATTCTCCGGGTTTGTCAGACGCGGCATCATAGAATCGTTGAAGACGATGGAGAATTCCGCCGCAATCGAGGCAAAGATCATGAAGAGGGCGGGCCACAACACCGGTGATCCGGGCGCGGCAAACCATAACATCGCAAGACAGATAATCTTGATGGCGGCGAAAAACGCAATCCAGGGCTTTCGCGACCCGGACTGATCGGCAATCGATCCGAGGATGGGCGAAAAGATTGCAATGACCACGGACGAGATGGTCGCGACATTGCTCCAGAGCGTTTGCGCCGAGACCGGATCATCCGTCAGCCGGGCGACGAAATAGGGCCCGAAGATGAAGGTGGTGACGACGGTGAAGAAGGGCTGCGCTGCCCAGTCGAACAGCATCCAGCCCCATATCCCTTTCGCATCCACCTTCTGCACGTCGGTTGTCGGAGCTACTGTCGGTTCTCCCGTGCGGGAAGAAGAAGTCATTCGATTGCCTTTCCGCACGCAGACGACCCGGTGTGTAACAGCCGGGTCGTGTGATTATGAGACGTTAGACGCTTCGGGTCTGGACTAAATCCGAAAGCAGACCTGCGGCAACGGTGAGCCGCGCGAGATTTGTCTCGCCGCTATCGCTCAGCGCTGCAAGTTCCGAGACGATGCGATTGACGCGCACACGGTCGGCTGCGTACCAGGCTTGAACCGGGTTCTTCTCCTTCGCATGTTCCGTGAGCGCCGAAACCACGATGCGGCGGCGTGACGAGGCGATCTGGTCCTGGCTGCGCAGCAGCGCGAGGCTCTCATAATGATCAGCCGGGCTGACCCGCTGGCTGGCATCGAGAAGCCGTGCGACGCGGAAGGTGGTGGAGACGGCTGCATAGCTTTCCGCCGCACGCGCCAATGTCGTGCTGGCCTGGTCGGCAATCAGCATGATTTCCGGCACGTAGACCAGAAGGCGCAGTGTCTCGAGCTCCCTGACGAGCGCCGGCGAGACGCCGTCGATCTCGGGAAGACCGACCTCCTCCTGATATTTTGCCGCAGCCAGAGACAGCGTTTTGATCGCGCTTTTCAACCTCTCGACCTCATCCCGCATGGCGCCGGTGACGGTACCTGCCGTCTGGAGATAGAGTCGTGTCGCATCGCCAAAGATCTGCATGACCCTGGCATAAAGATCGTTCTGCACGACACCGGAAATCTGCCCGTCGAGCGCGTCGATCTCGCTCCACAACCGCTTCAGGCCGAAGCCATCCTCAACGATCATCGCCGCCTTGACGACGGCTGGAGCAAGGAGACCGCTTGCATCCACCAGCTTCTGGACGAAGCCCGGACCGCCGCGATTGACGACTTGGTTGGCAAGCGCCGTGGCGACGATTTCGCGATGCAGGCGATGGCTGGCAATATCCCCCGCATAGGTCTTCTGCATCTTGCTGGGGAAGTAATCCGTCAGCAGATGCTGGAGATAGGGTTCGTCCGGCAGGGTGCTGGCCACCAGCGTATCGAACAGCGTCAGCTTCGCGTATGACAGCAGAACGCCGATTTCAGGCCGGGTGAGTGCCTTGCCAGCGGCATAGCGTTCGTTGAACTCCGCATCGTTCGGCAGGGTCTCCACCTTGCGGTTCAATTGGCCTGAAGATTCCAACGCAGCCATCAGGCGGCCCAACTCTTCGCGGTTGCCGCTGCCCTTGCGCTCGACAAGCGAGATCGCGAGCGACTGGAGGTAGTTGTTGCGCAGCACCAGTTGCGCCACTTCCGAGGTCATAGAGGCGAGCAACTGATTGCGCTTCGGCAATGTCAGACGGCCGTCATTCACAGCGGATGCCAGCGCAATCTTGATATTGACCTCGACGTCCGAGGAATTAACACCAGCGGAGTTGTCGATGGCATCCGAGTTGCAGCGCCCGCCGGACAGCGCATAGGCAATACGGCCCTTCTGGGTGATGCCGAGATTGGCCCCCTCGCCGATAACCTTGGCGCGCACTTCCGTGGCGTTGATGCGGATCGGATCGTTGGCGCGGTCCCCCACCTCGGCATTGGTTTCCACCGCCGCCTTCACATAGGTACCGATGCCACCGAACCACAGGAGATCGACGGGCGCTTTCAGGATCGCCGTCATGATCTCGAAGGGCGTTGCCACCGTTTTGTCGATGCCGATTGCGGCAGCGGCTTCCGCCGTCAGGGTCACAGATTTTTCCGCCCGCGAAATGATCATCGCGCCCTTCGACAATGTCGAGCGGTCGTAATCCTGCCAGCTGGAACGCGGCAGTTCGAAGATCCGCTTTCGCTCTGCGAAAGAGACATCCGTATCCGGCGTCGGATCGATGAAGATATCGCGGTGGTCGAAGGCGGCGATCAGTTCGATCTTTTCCGACAGCAGCATGCCATTGCCGAAGACGTCGCCGGACATATCGCCCACACCGACGACCTTGAACGGCGTCGTCTGGATATCGGTATCCATTTCCCGGAAATGACGCTTGACGGTTTCCCAGGCGCCGCGGGCGGTGATGCCCATCTTCTTGTGGTCGTAACCGGCGGACCCGCCAGAGGCAAAAGCATCATCGAGCCAGAAGCCCGCTTCGCGCGCAAGCCCGTTGGCGGTATCGGAGAAGGTTGCCGTACCCTTGTCGGCCGCCACGACGAAGTAAGGGTCGTCGCCATCGAGTCGCACCGTGTCCGCTGGCGCAACAATATCATCGCCTGCGATATTGTCGGTGATGGACAGCAGCGTGCGGATATAGGTCTTGTAGGCTTCCTTGCCGGCATTGAAGATCTCATCGCGATTGCCACCCACCGGCAGCATCTTCGGATAGAAGCCGCCCTTGGCGCCGACCGGCACGATCACGGCGTTCTTCACCTGTTGGGCTTTGACGAGACCGAGCACTTCGGTGCGATAATCCTGACCGCGATCCGACCAGCGAAGACCACCGCGCGCCACCTTGCCGAAGCGCAGGTGAACGCCTTCAACTTCCGTGCCATAGACGAAGATTTCGCGGAAGGGACGCGGATCCGGCAGGCCATCCAGAAGCTTCGGATCGAATTTGAAGGCCAGCATCGCCTTTGGCGAACCGTCCTCGTTGCGCTGGAAGTAGTTGGTGCGTAGCGTGGAATCGATGGCGTTGACGTAGCGGCGAAGCGTCCTGTCCTCATCGAGATTGGGCACACCGGAAAGATCGGCCTCGATTGCCTTATGCAGATCGGAGAGTTTGCGCAGGCGCGGTTTCTCGCCAAGCTTGGGATCGAAGCCATGGGCGAAAAGCTCGAAAATTCTGCGCGCAATGACCGGATATTTGAACAGCGTCTCGGAAATATGCTCCTGCGAGTAGACGATTCCCGTCTGGCGCAGATAGCGCGCATAGGCGCGGAGCACGGACACCTCGCGCACCGTCAGTCCGGCGGCAACGATCAGGCGGTTGAAATTGTCATTGTCGACGGTGCCATCAAAGGCCGCGAGAAACGCCTCTTCAAGCCGCGGGCCGTTGACGGCAAGATCGAGTGTGACACCCGGCTGGACCCGAAGCTCCATGTCGTGCAGCACGATGAAATCGGTCTTTTCGCCGGAGACGACGCCGATGTCGAAGGTCCGTTCACTGATGACGCTGAAGCCGAGATTTTCGAGAAGCGGCACGCGACGCGACAGCGGCAGATGGCCGTCGCGGTGGAAGATCTTCAGCGAGAGAATATTCTCCGCCTGCTCAGCAGTCCGGTAGAATTCGATGCGAACCGGCTCGCCAGTGGCGGTCGCGACGATATCGGCCATGTCGCCGATGGCCTCTTCCGGGGTAAAGGCCTCCTGATAGGCCTGATCGACATCAAGCAGAGGAGCGCCAGGCTCTGAGAGCGCCGTAAAATGATCGATCCAGCGCGCAGCGATCTCGCTGACGGCATCTTCCAGCTTTTCCTGCGCGATGCGCGGCGTCTTACCATTGCTGCGCCCGACGATGAAGTGGACGCGCGCAAGCGCGCCTTCCGGGAAGGCTGGGTAATAGGCCGATATGTGGCCGTCATAGACGCGCGCGAGATAGTCGCCGATTTTCTCTCGCACATAGGAATTATACTCCTCGCGCGGCACATAGATGATGACGGAGACGAAGCGGTCAAAGCGATCGATACGGGCAAGCACCCTCACCCGTGGACGATCCGCAAGCTCCATGATCTGTTCTGTGTAGCGTACCAGAAGATCGGTTTCGATCTGGAAGAGGTCATCACGCGGATAGGCTTCCAGCGTGTTGTGCAGTATGCGTCCCGAATGGCTGTTGGGGTCGAAGCCGAAATGCTCTTCGACCTCGGATGCCTTAGCACGCAGAAGCGGGATTTCGTGGACCGATCGCGTATAGGCCGTAGCGGTGAAGAGGCCGACGATGCGCAGCTCACCGACGACATTGCCATCGGCGTCGAACCGCTTGATGCCGATATAGTCCATATAGGCGCGGCGGTGGACAAGCGATTTGACATTGGCCTTGGTGACGATGAGGAAATCCGGGCCATCCAGAAACGCCAGGATTTCCGGTGTCGTCATCACCGCGTCCTTGCCAAGACGCAGCACGCGCACATCCGGATCGCTCAAGATCCCCAGACCGACGCCATCCCCGCGCTCGATCCTGGCAGAGCTTCCCTTGCCGGAATAGCTGTAGTCACGCATACCGAGGAAGGTGAAATTGTCCTTGCGCAGCCATTCCAGAAACTCGGAAGCCTCTGCGCGATCCGCTTTGCGGCGCGACGATCCGCGCTCCTTCAACTCGTTCAGCGCCTCATCGAGCTTGGCCAGCATCGGCTTCCAGTCGCTATAGGCGGACTGGACCTGGGCGAGCACGAAGCGAAGCCGCTCCTTCAACGCCTCGGCGGCTTGCGGCGCGACAGGCGCGATGTGCAGCTGGATAAGGCTGATATTGTCTTCCGGTGCGTCTGTTTCCGGATCGGCCAGCCTGTAGCCGCCGGTCGCCTTGGGATCCGCCACCATGATGGGGTGAACAGCAAGGTAGAGGCCGCGATAGCTGCTGGTCACCTCACCCATGACGGAGTCATAGAGGAAGGGCATGTTGCGCCCCACAATCGTCAGGATGGAGACCGGCACGTTACGCGGCGCGACCCCATCAACCTGGGCGATGCCGATATAGGGGCGATCAGCTTTCCAATGGGAAAGTTCGCTCAAAGCATGGCTTGCAGCTAGCGCCAACATCTCAGGCGAATAGTGCTCGATGTCGTCCGTGCTGGCACGACTAAAAAGTGTATTGGGATCGATGAATGGCTTGCCGGTGGCTTCCGCCAGCTTTTTCGCTTTTTCGAGCTGTTTGTCGCGTTTTGGGTTGTTCCGGTAGCCCATTTTGCCTTCTTTCTTCCAAAAATATGCGCGTTTCAGCGATAAACGGGAGGAAAATCGTGATTTTTCCCAAATTCGAATCGGATATTGGCGCGGAATTATGAATAGTTTAAGTGGCAAACGACAAATTGGCGGGGCGCGGGGAATTTAATCGATTCGCCATGGATCAACCCTCGCTGGAGGACCTTCACCGGCGTCGTTTTGTTAACGTACACGGCAACCTTGTTGTGACTCAGTCGCCACGGTGGAAGCAAATTATTGATTTCCACCTATTTTTGTGGTAGACAGGAGAAACTGATCCACAGCGCGGCACTATCGTGCCCTAAAACACCTCGAAAGCAAGTCATCAATTGCACGCGGTTTCCGTGACATATCCTACTTTTGTGTTGTCGATCACCGGATTGCGAGATGGTTTCTTTTTGCGTGCTCGGCTGGACCAGTTCGGAGTCACCTGACGGCTTGCCCCCGTCTCATCCGGGCCTGACCGACCCGACCCCGGAAACCCCCGGGTGTATGTAACAGGGAGTTTAAAAAACGAATGACGACCCAGCAGAAGAAATCTCCAGCGCGCCACGGTTTCAAGACCGGAGAAGCGATCGTTTATCCCGCTCACGGTGTCGGCACCATTTCCGCAATCGAAGAACAGGAAGTCGCGGGCATGAAGCTCGAACTCTTCGTCATCGATTTCGAAAAAGACAAGATGCGCCTCAAGGTGCCTGTTGCCAAGGCTGTCAGCATCGGCATGCGCAAGCTGTCCGAAGGGGATTTCGTCGAGCGTGCGCTGAAGGTTGTTCAGGGCAAGGCACGCGTCAAGCGGACCATGTGGTCGCGTCGCGCGCAGGAATATGATGCAAAGATCAATTCCGGCGATCTGATCGCCATCGCAGAAGTGGTTCGCGATCTCTATCGCGCAGAAAACCAGCCTGAGCAGTCCTATTCCGAGCGTCAGCTTTACGAAGCAGCTCTCGATCGCATGGCCCGCGAAATCGCAGCCGTGAACAAGATGTCCGAAACCGAAGCTGTTCGCCTCGTTGAAGTCAACCTCAACAAGGGCCCCAAGCGCGGCAAGGCCGTCGAAGAAGACGATGCACCGGAAGAAGAAGCCGCATAAGGCTTTTCATCTACAGAATGTCAAAAAACCCGCTCGCCTTGTGGCGGGTTTTTTGTTTCTTTCGCAAAGATGGCCATTCTGTGTTGAGGACCTCTCGGCAAGTCACTCTTCACACAAGTGCTTAGAGAACCTGGATAATCTGTCCCGGACGAAGGTGGGGAAGAAGACGGCGCATGTCTCTGGGGTGAAGCGCAACGCAGCCAGCGGTCGGCTCATAGCCGGGGCGGATTATATGCATGAAGATGGCCGAGCCGCGATTGCGCTGCCGGGATCTGACATTCCAGTCGAGCACCAGGCAGACATCGTAAAGACCGTCTTCCCGGCAGATGTCTTCGTGGCTCGGCTTGAACGGAGCCCTCACCAGCCGATTGTAGTTCGGATCGCTTGGCGCATCGCACCACAGCATCGACTTCACCGCCCGACGCAATGTCAGGCCGGTCCGAACGGCCCGCATGCGTTCTCCCCGGATGAAACCATAAAGCAGCGGCATCTGAGCGATCGGCGTTTTGCCGTCACCTTCACGTTTGAAAACAGAGCGTCCATTGCGACCAATCGCAGCCTGAAACGTTAAATGACCAAACTGAACGATCGCCCGATTTGGGTTTAACGGCGAGGGGCGAACGAGGAGCCTGGGAGGTGACGTTGCGGATTCAATCTTTCTGGTCATCACTCTTTTTCACGAGATTTTGCTTTGAAGATGCTTCACCCTGACGTCATAGCACGCCGTTATTGCTGCACAAGGGTTGACGCGAAGCGCGCAAACCGCTGAATTGGTTTGGAAATTAAAAGAGAAAGGCGACGGTACTCTATGACGGCCCGTACATTGCTTCTGGTTGATGACGACGACGATCTGCGCGACACCCTTGCCGAACAACTTTCGCCCTATGAAGAGTTCTCGCTTCTTACAGGTGCGAACGCCAATGCCGCCATCCAGACGGTGAAATCCACCCAGGTCGATCTGTTGATCATGGATGTGGGCCTGCCGGACATGGACGGGCGTGAGGCGGTGAAGCTGATGCGCAAGAGCGGCTTCAAGTCTCCCATCATCATGCTGACCGGACATGACACGGATTCCGACACGATCCTTGGTCTTGAGGCAGGCGCGAACGACTATGTGACGAAGCCATTTCGCTTTGCCGTGCTGCTTGCCCGTGTCCGCGCGCAACTGCGCCAATACGAGCAGAGCGAAGACGCGGTCTTCACAGTCGGCCCCTACCAGTTCAAGCCGAGCCAGAAGCTGTTGACGACGGAAGATGGCAAGAAAATCCGTCTGACGGAAAAGGAAGCGGCCATCATTCGCTACCTCTATCGCGCCGGTAGCGCCGTCGTCACACGCGACGTTCTGCTGGAAGAGGTCTGGGGCTACAATTCCGGCGTCACCACCCACACGCTGGAAACGCACGTCTATCGTCTCCGCCAAAAGATCGAGCGCGACCCCTCCAATGCCGAGATCCTCGTGACTGAAAACGGCGGCTACAAGATCGTTCCGTAAAAGGGCGATTTTCTTGATCGGCTCTTGTCTTGGAGTCCGCATTGGTCGAAAACGGGTTGAACCGCGCTGCCTCAAATCTCAGCGGCGCGGCGTCCGACTTGCATTTCCCAGGTGGATCAGCCCATGGCGTTGAATGACGATATCAAGCTTTTCGCGCAGGTGCCGCTGTTCCAGGGTTTCACCGAAGATCAGTTGCGACTGATTGCTTTTGGTGCTGAGCGACGGCGCATCGCCGAAGGGCATATGCTGTTTCGCCAACACTCTCCAGCCGAATGCGCCTTTGTCGTCTGCTACGGAAGCTTCGATCTGTGGACGGAAGAACGTGACGGCAAAAGAGAGGTTCAGGCGACGGCTGGCCGCGGCTGCCTTCTATCGGAACTGGCGCTTTTCACGCTATGCGAACGCAAGTTTACCGCAGTCGCACGGGAAGACTCCGAGGTCATCCGTATTACCCGCATCCTCTTCCATCGCATGATCGAGGAGTTTCCGGATGTTGCAGACGTCGTGTCCGATAGGATCCGCGGCAATATCGCAGCGCTGGCGACGAGCGCGGCTGCGATGCGCACCCGCTTCCTCTGATCTTTCTCCCGCTCAGAAATTGAAGTGAGCCGTTACCGGCACATGGTCGGAGGGGCGGTTCCAGCCGCGGGCTTCCTTCAGGATTTCGATCCGCTCGAGCGATGGACCGAGATCCTGCGATGACCAGATATGGTCCAGGCGACGGCCGCGATTGGCAGCCTCCCAATCCTTGGCGCGATAGCTCCACCAAGTGTAGATCTTTTCCGTTTCCGGCACGTTGAGCCGCATCAGGTCGAGCCAGTTGCCGCGCTTCATTACCTCCAACAGACCTTCCGTCTCGACAGGCGTATGACTGACGATCTTCAATAGCTGCTTATGTGACCAGACATCGTTTTCCAAAGGAGCGATATTCAGGTCGCCAACCAAAATCGAGGAGGTTCCCGGCACGCTATCAGCGCTCAGCACCTTCATCTCCTCGACGAAGTCGAGCTTGTGGCCGAATTTCGGATTGATCGACCGGTCTGGCTCGTCGCCCCCTGCCGGAACATAGAAGTTATGAAGGCGGATGCGGCGGCTACCGACCTGAACCAGAGCGGAGATATGGCGGGCATCCCCTACCCCGCAGTAATCCTGGCGATGATCTTCCGTCAGCGGCAGCTTCGAGGCGATGGCGACGCCGTGGTAGCCCTTCTGTCCATGAATGATGATGTGCTCATAGCCGAGCGCGCGCAGGGGTTTGAGCGGAAACTCGCCATTCGGGCACTTGGTCTCCTGCAGGCAGAGGATGTCAGGCTTGTAACGCACCAAGAACTGCTCGACGATCGGCATGCGCAGCCGCACCGAGTTGATGTTCCAGGTGGTTATCGAGAAAGTCATGCCTCACGCTCCGTCTAATGCAGCGAAAGCGCCGTGCGTCCTATTGGACGCACAAAGGACGCTTTACCTTTTGAACTGCGCATCGTGCTTTTCCAAAAATCGATTCCGATTTCAGGCCGATGCTGTAGAGGCAGGCTTATAACAAGAGGGCAGAAAACTGGAAACGCTTTCTGCTGTCTTAAGGTCAACCGCGTTTGCGGACTTCCTCGTAGTTGATGTTGAAGACCTTGTCGTCGAGGTTCACGCCCGTCTGGACGTTGAAGATCATGACCGTGGTGTCCTTGTTCTGCGCATCCGTGGTCGTCCACTGGCGAAGATCGAAGGTCTTCGGATCGAACATGAGGGTGATTGTCGAATCGCCGAAGATGCTCTTGTCACCAAGAACGATGGTGATCAGATCGGACTCTTCCTTGACGCTGCGAACCTTCTGGTTGCTCAGATCGATCTTGTCGGCCAGAAGCAGGCTGAGCGGTGTCTTGGACAGCGGATAGATATCCCAGGTCTTCAGCTTCATATTGCCGATCACGACGTTGCGGCCATCCGCAATGACGCGCATGGGCGACGGGTCTTCATAGTTGAAGCGAAGCTTGCCGGGACGCGAAATATAGAACTTGCCGCCTGTCTGTTCACCGCGCGGACCGAACTGAACGAACTCGCCCATCATCGTCTTCACCGAGGAGAAGTGGTTGGCGATCTTCTGCGCCGTCGCGCCGTCTCCTGCGCCCTGCGCCAAAGCGGCAATTGGCGAGAGCGCCACGGAGGCGGCCGCTGCCGAAAACAGCGTCATTACGCCTCGACGTGTCATGCTGCTCTCAAGGCCGGGATGCTGAGCGGAAACGACCGAGCGGGTATTCTTCATTCTGTTCTCCTTCATCGCATCCCATGTGCCGAAAAAACACGGCGGCTTCATGACATGGAGCGACGGCTATAACGCCGAAAGCACACGCCTGGTTGCGGTTACCGAACCGGCACCCAAGCAACTGGTATCAAAGACCAACTGGCGGTGGAGCGTTAGACAATTGGGAATCAATCATTCTCCGTCGGCACGAGAATTTCGCGCTTTCCGGCATGGTTGGCAGGCCCGATGATACCTTCCTGTTCCATCCTTTCGATCAGCGAGGCAGCGCGGTTATAACCGATGCCGAGCCTGCGCTGGACGTAAGAGGTCGAAGCCTTGCCATCGCGCAGAACGACGGCCACGGCCTGATCATATGGATCGTCGGATTCGGCCATGTTGCCGGTGCCGGCAGGACCGCCGCCATCCTCGTCCTCATCCTCTTCGGTGACCGCTTCGAGATAGTCTGGCGAGCCTTGGGTCTTGAGGTAGGAAACGATCTCTTCCACCTCATTATCCGACACAAAGGGACCGTGGACACGCTGGATGCGACCACCGCCTGCCATGTAGAGCATGTCGCCCATGCCGAGCAGCTGCTCCGCGCCCTGTTCGCCAAGGATGGTGCGGCTGTCGATCTTGGAGGTGACCTGGAAGGAAATGCGGGTGGGGAAGTTCGCCTTGATCGTGCCGGTGATGACATCGACAGACGGACGCTGCGTTGCCATAATGACGTGAATGCCAGCAGCACGCGCCATCTGCGCCAGACGCTGCACGGCACCCTCGATATCCTTGCCGGCGACCATCATCAGGTCCGCCATTTCGTCGATGATGACAACGATATAGGGCAGCGGCTTCAGATCGAATTCTTCCGTTTCATACATGGCCTCGCCGGTCTGGCGGTCGAAGCCGGTCTGCACGGTTCTCGTCAGCACTTCGCCCTTATCGAGCGCCTGCTGAACGCGGGTGTTGAAGCCATCGATGTTGCGAACACCGATCTTCGACATTTTCTTGTAGCGCTCTTCCATCTCCCGCACTGTCCATTTCAGCGCGACGACGGCCTTCTTGGGATCGGTGACGACGGGCGAGAGCAGATGCGGAATGCCGTCATAAATCGACAATTCGAGCATCTTCGGATCGATCATGATCAGGCGGCACTGTTCCGGCGTCATGCGGTAAACGAGCGACAGGATCATGGTGTTGATTGCGACCGACTTACCCGAACCGGTGGTACCGGCCACGAGAAGATGCGGCATCTTGGCCAGATCGGCGATGACGGCTTCGCCACCGATGGTCTTGCCAAGCGCCATCGGCAGCTTGGCCTTGCTGCTTTCGAAATCGCGCGAGCCAACCAGTTCGCGCAAGAACACCGTCTCGCGCGTGCGGTTCGGAAGCTCGATACCGATGGCATTGCGTCCGGGAACGACGGCCACACGGGCGGCAATCGCGCTCATCGAGCGGGCGATATCGTCCGCCAGACCGATGACGCGCGAGGACTTGATACCAGGCGCCGGTTCGAGCTCATAAAGCGTCACGACAGGACCAGGGCGCACATGGATGATCTCGCCCTTGACGCCGAAGTCTTCCAATACGCCTTCGAGGCGGCGGGCATTCTGCTCCAGAACGTCCGCATTCAGCGTGTTATCCTTGACGACATTCTTGGGCTCGGCCAGCAGATGGATCGACGGAACCTGGAAACCGTCGGGTGAAATGAAGGAGGTTTGCGCTTCGCGTGCGACCCGCTCGCTCGGCTTTGGCCGCGGAGGCGGTGCCGTGATACGCGTCGGGCTTCCCGGTGCCGGGCGCGCAGCAAAGGGCGCATCGCCGGAGAGAACACCATCGGGCAGGCTGTCCTCATCGTCAAAGGGCGGCTCGTCGAGATCATCACCATTGACGGATGGTGCCTGCCGGCGGGCACGCGCTTCCGCCCGTTCTTCGAAGGAAGGTTCTGCTCTTTCCAGACGGTTGATCGCGGTTTTCAGGCGCGACGGCTCATTCAATGTGCCGAATTCGTAATCGTTGAAGTCGTAGGGCTGCTCGAACTCGTTGGCGAGCGACTTGGGCTTCAAGCCGAAAATCCGCCGAAGCCGCGCCTGGCTGATGTACCAGTAGTGGGTAAGCGCGCCGAAAGCGAGGACGTTGGCGAAGAAGCCCTCGCCGTCGTCCTCATCATCCTCTTCGATCTCCTGAACCTTGCGGGCCTTGCTGGTGGTGGCAGCCTGTGGCGCGAAGGGCTCCTCCGCATCCTGGTCGAAGGCGCCGAGAAGTCCCGAAGCGACCAGCATCAGCCAGGCCGCAGGTACCGCCAGGATTGCCCCCAGAACGGTCGCCGCTGTGCCGGTCGGATAGGCACCGAGGAAGAGCGCGGGGAAGCGCAGGATCATATCGCCGATCACGCCGCCAATGCCGTTCGGCAGCGGCCATGTCTGAGGTGCCGGGAAACATCCAAGCGAGGCAGAGGCGATGAAGGCACCACCGATCCAGGCCATGAGGCGGGTCGGCATGCGAGTAAGTTTGCGGCCGGAAATCAGCACGAAGGCCCAGGACAGAATGGGCAACATGGCGATCAGTGACGACAGCCCAAGAAACTGCATCATAATATCGGCGAAGATCGCGCCGCTATGTCCGAGCAAATTGGTGGGCTCGTTGGAGGTCGCGTAGGAGAGGCTGGGGTCGGCGACATTCCAGGTCGCAAGTGCAGTCACGCCCAGCGCCAAGGCTGCCAGAACGGCAAAACCACACAGCGCCATGATCTGTCGCACGACGAATGCCGTCAGCACGAAGCGATTGTCGCGGCCCTCGAATGTCGGAGAATTCACTCTGCCCATATGTTGAACCTGTCGTCCTTAGTTTTTCCGGAGCTTCGTGACCGAAGCAGGGATGACAGGGCAAAATAGCGGCATGCTGGTTAATGCGGCATTAACCACGGCGAAACTCGTTTACCAAGATGAGTGCCTTAAAACGAAAAAACCCGGCGAGAGGATCGCCGGGGTTCGATGGTGAGAGGTGCGAGTGCGCAGAGCGCACCCACCCGATCTTAGTTGTGGTATGCGGCTTCGCCGTGGGACGCGAGGTCGAGACCTTCGCGTTCGGCTTCGACCGGCACACGCAGACCGACGATGATGTCGACGACCTTGTAGAGAATTGCGGAGCCGATACCCGTCCACAGGATGGTGATGACGACGGCTTGGATCTGAACCATCAACTGACCACCCATGGTCTGCTCGCCCGCATAGCCAACGCCACCAAGCGAGGCGCTTGCGAAGATGCCGGTCGCCAGAGCGCCGAACATGCCGCCAATGCCGTGAACGCCGAAGACGTCAGCCGTGTCGTCGTAACCGAACTTGTTCTTCACCACGGAGACGAAGAAGTAGCAAAGCGGGGAAACGATGATACCCATGACGATCGCACCCATCGGGCCGACGATACCAGCCGCAGGCGTGATGGCAACGAGACCAGCGATCATGCCGGAAGCCGCACCCAGCATGGAAGCCTTGCCGCGCGTAAAGCTTTCGACAACGCACCAGGAGAGAATGGCTGCCGCAGTGGCGATGAAGGTGTTGACGGTTGCGAGCATCGCGCCGCCGGAAGCTTCAAGGTTGGAACCGGAGTTGAAACCGAACCAGCCAACCCACAGCATGGCAGCGCCAACATAGGTCAACGTCATGGAATGCGGAGCCATCATGTCCTTGCCGTAGCCCGTACGCTTGCCGACCATGATCGCACCAATGAGACCGGCAACACCGGCATTGATGTGAACAACCGTGCCGCCAGCGAAATCAAGCGCGCCAAGACCGAAGAGGTAACCCTTGGCATCCCAGACCATGTGGGCGATCGGGAAGTAGACGAACGTCACCCAAAGCAGGCAGAAGAGAATGGAAGCCGAGAACTTGATGCGTTCGGCAAAGGCGCCGATGATCAGGGCCGGCGTGATGGCAGCAAACGTCATCTGGAACATCACGAAGATGTATTCCGGAATGACGACGCCCTGCGAGAAGGTCGCAGCCGTCGTATCCTTGGTGACACCGGCAAGGAAGAGCTTGGCAAAGCCGCCGAAGAAGGGGCTCTCGGAGCCGCCAAATGCGAAGGAATAGCCATAGACAACCCAGGCGATCATGACAGTGGCGGCGATGACCGTGCACTGCATGAGAACGGAGAGCATGTTCTTGGCGCGAACGAGACCGCCATAGAAGAGGCCAAGGCCTGGAACAGCCATGAACAGAACCAGGATGGTGCACAGGAACATGAAGGCGGTATCGCCCTTGTCCGGAACAGCTGCAGCGGCTGGAGCAGCACCATCCTGCGCAAATGCAATGACCGGCGCCAGGAGGGCTGCCGCACCGGCGCTAAGCGCGCTGAGTGTGGAAATTTTCTTGAAGTTCATAATCTGAGGACTCCCCTGTCAGCCGAGCTTAAAGCGCTTCTGTGTTCGTTTCGCCGGTGCGGATGCGCACTGCCTGTTCAATCGAGTAGACGAAAATCTTGCCGTCGCCGATCTGCCCCGTCTTGGCCGCGGATGCGATTGCATCGACTGCCTTTTCCACCACGTCGGACGCCACCGCGATCTCGATCTTCAGCTTCGGAAGAAAGCTGACCGCATATTCGGTACCGCGATAAATCTCGGTATGTCCCTTCTGACGTCCGTAACCCTTGACCTCGGTGACGGTCAGGCCCTGAATGCCGAGGGCGGTGAGAGCCTCGCGCACCTCATCCAGCTTGAACGGCTTGATAATGGCCATCACAATTTTCATCTGGTTTCCCATCCTTTGTTTGTGCTCGGCATGGAGCCGACTCTCCTTGCCGCTGGCAGATCAATAACAGCGACTGGCACTCTATATTCAAAGGGCGTGCCAGTTTGGGCACGCATATGATAAGTTATTGAAAAGTAACGATTATAAAAGATAAGGCCGCAAAACGGGCAATTGTTCGCACTTTAGGCGAACAATTTATGAGCGATTTTTAAAAATTGAACATTTTTTAGTCATTTGCCCGTTTGCGAATCAAGCCCTCTTGCGCCATCGAGGCGACAAGAACGCCATCGCGGGTAAACAAGCTGCCTCTGGTCAATCCGCGGGCACCAGACGCACTCGGGCTGTCCTGCGTATAGAGCAGCCAGTCTTCCAACTTGCACGGGCGGTGGAACCACATGGCGTGATCGAGGCTGGCCACTTGGATCGTCGGATCGAAGATGGTCGTTCCGTGGGCATAGAGCGATGTATCGAGCAGCGTCATGTCGGAAAGATAGGCGAGAACCGCTGCCTGATAATGCCTGTCATCCGGCACCTCACCCACGGCACGCACCCAGATATCCTGCTTCGGCTCAAGCTTTTCACGGGAGATGTAATGCGTGAGGGACACCGGGCGGATTTCGATCGGCCGCTTGTTCTCCCAATATTTGCGGATCGCGGGTGGCGCATTGGCAAGAAATGCCTCCTGCAACTGCGCCTCGCTCATCAGGCTTTCCGGCTGCGGCACGTTCGGAATCTGGCTCTGGTGATCGAAGCCGCCCTCCTCGATCTGGAACGAGGCCGACATGGCAAAGATCGCATGGCCATGCTGGATGGCAACGATGCGCCGCGTGGCAAAGCTGGCACCGTCGCGAATGCGATCGACCTGATAGATGATCGGCACGAGAGGATCGCCCGGTCTCATGAAATAGGCATGGAGCGAGTGGATGAAGCGGTCCGCATCCACCGTTCGCTGTGCCGCCATCAGTGCCTGCGCAATGACCTGACCGCCGAAGACACGCTGCCATCCGACCTGCGGGCTGGTGCCGCGGAAGAGATTTTCTTCAAGCTTTTCAAGATCAAGCGTGACAAGAAGATTTTCCATCGGGCTTGATGAATGAGAAGAATGCGACATTTCGGCATGCTCCGGCTGTATGAAGACGTGATGCGATGGTCTATAATGCCAAAAGACTATGCACAAGAACGCAAGGCGCAGGAGAAGACGCAATGCTCGATGTCGTGATTGCCGGAGGCGGATATGTGGGCCTGAGCGTTGCCGTCGCCATCAAGCAGGCGGCGCCGCATCTTGGCGTTCAGGTCATCGAGGCCGCGCCCGAAGACCTCTGGAAAAAGGACGTCCGCGCTTCCGCGATTATCGCCGCTGCCAGCCGTATGCTGGATGTCTTCGGCATCTGGCAGGAGCTGGAGCCGGAAGCCCAGCCGATCAACAAGATGATCGTCACGGATTCGCGCACGGCAGATCCCGTTCGCCCGGTATTCCTCACCTTCGACGGCGACGTGGCGGAAGGTCAGCCTTTTGCCCACATGGTGCCGAATGTCGCCATGGTCGGTGCTCTGCGCGGCCTGTGCGAGCGGCTCGGCATCGAAATCCGTCATGGCCTCAGCGTCACGGGTTTTTCTGCCGGTCCGCAAAGCAACGTGATTTCGCTCTCCGATGGCTCGTCGCTGGAAACGCGTCTGCTCGTCGCCTGCGATGGTGTGAAATCGGCGTTACGCGACATGGCAGGCATCAAGACCGTTCACTGGGCTTACGACCAGTCGGGCATCGTCACTACCGTCGAGCACGAACGACCGCACAATGGCTGCGCGGAAGAACATTTCCTTCCCTCCGGTCCCTTTGCGATCCTGCCACTCAAGGGCAACCGCTCGTCACTGGTCTGGACCGAGCGCACGGCGGATGCTGACAGCTTCGTCGCTTCCGACGATCTTATTTTCGAGGAAGAGCTGGAGCGGCGCTTCGGCCACAAGCTCGGACCCATTCGTCCCGTCGGTCCACGCCGCGCCTTCCCACTCGGCCTGACGCTTGCGCGCGCTTTCGTCGCGCCACGCATCGCGCTTGCCGGCGACGCGGCCCACGGCATACACCCCATCTCGGGGCAGGGTCTCAATCTCGGCTTCAAGGACGTGGCGGCGCTGGCGGAAACCGTCGTGGAGGCCGATCGCATCGGGCTTGATATCGGCTCGCTGAACGTGTTGGAGCGCTACCAGTCCTGGCGCCGCTTCGATACGGTGCGCATGGGTGTTACCACCGATGTATTGAACCGCCTGTTCTCCAATGATGTCGGGCCGATCCGCATCGCACGCGATTTCGGCCTTGGCCTCGTCGACCGCATTCCAGCGCTCAAATCCTACTTTATCGGCCAGGCGGCCGGAACTTCGGATCGGAATGGTCCGAGACTGCTGGCGGGACAACCTCTATAGCCGGCGTCGTTCTTTAGCATCACCTGATTCAGCATCTGGTATCTTTCCTTGCAGCGAAAGCCATATCTTGGCGTGAACAAAGGCTGAATCTGGCAGAGTCAGCGATTCGTCTCTGATTCGTTCTCAACCTGTTCCGAATCTTGCGACTTTGGCGTTTCTTGGCAAAAAAGCGGTTTTGGCCTGCTGATGAGACGGTCAAATAAAAGGCGATGCCGATGATAACCGCTTTCGTCCTTGCGTTTGGCCTTGTCGATTGCCATGTGTGGGGAGACTGAAATGCGGGCGCCCTCACGCCGTGTCCGAAGAGTAGCAGCATCGTCGTTTTCGCGGATAGTACGTTGAATTTTCGCCCCATGATCTTGAGCGGCCGCGGTGTAACGGCCGTTCTTGGACCGACAAATACCGGCAAGACCCACTATGCCATCGAAAGAATGGTGGCGCATGGAAGTGGCGTCATCGGTCTGCCGTTGCGCCTTCTGGCGCGCGAGGTCTATACGCGGCTGGTGGAAAAGGTGGGCGCCAACAATGTCGCGCTGATCACCGGCGAAGAGAAGATTTCCCCACCCCGCGCCAAATATTCCGTCTGCACCGTGGAGGCGATGCCGCGTGAAACCAATGCGGCCTTCGTCGCAATCGACGAAGTACAGCTCGCAGGCGACCTGGAGCGCGGCCACATCTTCACCGACCGCATCCTGCATCTTCGCGGCAAGGAAGAGACGCTGCTCTTGGGTGCTGGCACCATGCGGCCGATCCTCGAAAAGCTGCTGCCCGGCATCGTTATGGTGCAACGACCACGCCTGTCGCAGCTGTTCTATGCGGGATCGAAGAAGATCACCCGCCTGCCCCAGCGCACGGCGATCGTTGCCTTCTCTGCCGATGAGGTCTACGCGATTGCCGAACTGGTACGCCGTCAGCGCGGCGGTGCGGCGGTGGTTCTTGGCGCGCTGTCCCCGCGCACGCGTAACGCCCAGGTGGGCCTCTACCAGAATGGCGACGTCGAATATCTGGTCGCGACCGACGCCATCGGCATGGGTCTGAACCTCGATGTCGACCATGTGGCCTTCGCCCAGGATCGCAAATTCGACGGATACCAGTTTCGCAATCTCAACCCGGCTGAAATGGGTCAGATCGCCGGTCGTGCAGGGCGTCATTTGCGCGACGGCACCTTTGGGGTCACCGGTCGAGTCGATCCGTTGGACGACGAGTTGGTGGAACGCATCGAATCACATGAATTCGATCCGGTCAAAGTGCTGCAATGGCGCACGAAGAATTTCGATTTCTCGTCCATCAGAAATCTTCAGGCGAGCCTGGATGCGGCCCCCACGGTGCAGGGTCTGTCACGCGCCCTACCCGCCATTGACCAGCAGGCCCTGGAATATCTCGGGCGCTACCCGGAGATCATCGATGTCACCACGACTGCGGAGCGTGTCGAAAGGTTGTGGGAAGCCTGTGCTTTGCCGGATTATCGCCGCATCGCACCTGCACAACATGCCGATCTGATTTCGACGCTCTATTTCGATCTCGTCAAACGTGGCACGGTCAATGAGAATTTCATGGCCGAACAGGTACGCCGCGCCGACCGGACGGATGGTGAAATCGACACGCTCTCCGCCAGGATTGCGCAGATCAGAACATGGACGTATGTATCCAACCGCCCAGGATGGCTTGCCGATCCGACACACTGGCAAGAAAAGACACGGGAAATCGAGGATCGATTGTCCGATGCTCTACATGAAAGGTTGACGAAACGCTTTGTTGATCGCAGGACATCTGTGCTCATGAGGCGCCTAAGAGAGAATGCGATGCTTGAAGCTGAAATCAGTGTGAATGGTGATGTCTTCGTAGAAGGACATCATGTCGGTCAATTGGCGGGATTCCGGTTCACGCCGGTTTCGGGAACCGAAGGTCCAGATGCCAAGGCCGTCCAGGCGGCAGCGCAAAAGGCGCTCGCATTGGAGTATGAGGCGCGCGCCGCCCGTCTTCATGCCAGTGGCAATGGCGACCTTGCCATGAGCTCGGACGGTCTCGTCCGCTGGCTCGGTGAGCCCGTGGCGCGTCTGGCCGCCGGCGACAACATCATGAAGCCGCGCGTCATCATGCTGGCCGACGAGCAGCTGAGCGGCAACGCACGCGACCACGCGCTTGCCCGCATCGAGCGCTTCGTCAATCACCAGATTGCAACGGTTCTGAAGCCGCTCGACGATATCTCGCGCGCCGAAGACCTGCAGGGTCTCGCTAAGGGTCTGGCCTTCCAGCTGGTCGAAAATCTCGGCATCCTGTTCCGCCGCGACGTGGCCGATGAGGTCAAGACGCTCGATCAGGACGCACGCGCCTCCATGCGTCGCTACGGCATCCGTTTTGGCGCCTACCACGTTTTCCTCCCAGCGCTTCTGAAGCCGGCTCCCGCCGAACTCGTGACGTTGCTTTGGGCCTTGAAGAATGACGGGCTCGGCAAGCCGGGCTATGGCGATCTCATTCCGGTTCTGGCTGCCGGCCGCACCTCGGTCGTCACCGATCCCGGTTTCGAGCGCATGTTCTACAAGCTCGCCGGTTTCCGTTTCCTCGGCAAGCGCGCTGTGCGTATCGATATTCTCGAGCGTCTGGCCGATCTCATCCGTCCGCTGCTGCAGTGGAAGCCCGGCCAGCAGCCTCGCCCTGAAGGCGCCTATGACGGCCGCCGCTTCACCACCACGACGGCAATGCTGTCGATCCTCGGCGCGACGCTGGACGACATGGAAGAAATCCTGAAGGGTCTCGGCTATCGCGCCGATCAGGTCTCCGCAGAAGAGGCAGCCACCTTCCTCGCAAGCCACAGCGGCGTGCCCGCAAAGGCAGACGCAGCGGAAGCGGCACCAGCTGAAGAGGTTGCAAGTGACGATGCCGATGCGTCCGAACAGGAAGCCTCTGCCGAAGCGCCTGTAGAGGTAAAAGCCGAAGAGCCCCAATCTGAGCAAGCCAAGCCTGAAGAGGCAACGGCGGAAAACGCCGAGCCGAAGCCGGTTCTTCTGTGGCGCCCAGGTGGCCGCAACGACAACCAGCGCAGCGACAACCGGCGCCCGGGCAACCGCAATGCCGGCAACCGTGGTGAAGGCGAGCGTCGCGAAGGTGGCGAAGGTCGTCCCGGCAACCGCCAGAACGCCAATCGCGACGGTAACCGTGAGGGTGATCGCAAGCGCGAAGGCGGACGTCCGGACAACAAGGCACGCGGCAACAACAACCGTGGCGATCGTCCCGATCGCGGCGAGCGCAAGGACCGTCCGGAGCGCAATGATCGCGGCGGCAAGCCGCAGGGTCAGCAGCGTTTCGAAGCCAAGCCACCGCGCAAGGAAAAGCCGATGGACCCGGATTCGCCTTTCGCCAAGCTCGCTGCTCTCAAGGAGCAGCTGAAGAAGTAAGCCTATGGGTGATAAGGAACAGCCACTGGAAGCCGGGCGTCAGCGCCTCGACAAGTGGCTGTTCTTCGCCCGTATGGCAAAGTCCCGCTCGATTGCCCAGAGCTATATTCAGTCGGGCAATATCAAGGTCAATGGCGCGCCCGTGCGCCAATCCAGCCACATGGTCAAGACCGGTGACCGACTGGACATCGCCATTGAGCGAATGGACCGTATTCTCATCGTCAAGGCACCCGGCGAGCGCCGCGGGCCTTACGAAGAGGCCAAGCTCCTCTATGACGATCAGACCCCGCCCCGCGAACCCAAGGATCGCATGACCTTGCTTGAGCAGGCGGTGCGCCAGCCAGGCAGCGGTCGCCCGACCAAGAAGGAGCGCCGGGCGCTGGACAGGTTCATCTCCGATGCGGAGAACGGGCAGGATTAGAATAAACGACTATTTCGTTGCGTTTTTTCAGCATCGTTTGTCCTTGCTATCTTGTCACAAAGGCATTACCTGACTTGCGAAAATGCCCTGTCTGAATTCCGGGCGAAGGCTTGTGTTCGAAAGCCACTGACCCGGCCTGCATATTCTGGAGTTCTTCATGACATATGTCGTGACCGATAACTGCATTCGCTGCAAATACACCGATTGTGTTGAAGTCTGCCCCGTGGATTGCTTCTACGAAGGTGAAAACTTCCTCGCTATCAACCCCGACGAATGCATCGATTGCGGCGTGTGCGAGCCGGAATGTCCCGCCGAGGCGATCAAGCCCGATACCGAGCCGGGCCTCGACAAGTGGCTGAAGATCAATGCGGAATATGCTGCCATCTGGCCGAATATCACCGTCAAGCGCGACCCGCTTCCGGAAGCCAAGGAAATGGACGGCGTCGAAGGCAAACTCGACCTTTATTTCTCCGCCGAGCCCGGCAAGGGCGACTGAGAAAAGTCCGCTCAGCGCGAATCTAGAAAGCCTCCCGGCATCTGTCGCGGAGGCTTTTTCATGTCGTTCAAGTGAAGAAGAAGCTCAGCCGCCCCTGCCCGCCTGCAGCGTGGTCGCAAGCAGCGTCAGAAGCGCCACGCTCTCCTCCAGGCTTTGGCGCTGGCGGCTTTGCAGGATGGCCGACTGCAATCGGTTCATCTCTCTGGCGATCGCCGCTGGCTGCCATGTGCGCAGCGCGCGCTCGATGACCGGCTTGCGCCGAAAATGGATGCCGCGCCCGAGCGTCTGCATGACCTGGCCGGCCTGCAGCTTCTTCTCATCCATTTCGGCCCGCATCTGGTCGAGCAGCTGGAACTGGCGCAGGCACCCTTGCAGCACCAGGAAGATCGGCGTCTTTGACGAGATGATCTTTTGCGTCGCATGGAAAAAGGCGTTGCGGTCACCCTTCAAAATCGCATCGACAGCGTCATCGGCAGACACAGCACTGGCATCACCGATGATCGCGGCAACATCGTCTTCCTCGATGACATCCCGACCGCGGCAGTAGAGCGCGAGCTTCTTCACCTCGTTGCGCGAGGCGATGCGATCGCCGCCGAGAGATTCGATCAGCCGCTGGCGAGCTGCCGGTGTAATTCTCAAGTTTTCGTCGGCAAGCTCATGGTCGATGAGCGCGTTCAACGATCTGGCATCATCGGCATAGCAAGGGATTGCGGCGATGGCACGCGATGGCTCGGCGATCTTGCGCAGACCCGTGCCCTTTTTCAGGTCGCCTGCCTCGATGATAAGAAAGCTGGTTTCCGGCGGATTGTCAGCCAACACCTGGAGCGCATCGACCAGAGGCTTTTCATTGGCCGCACCCTTGACCCAGACGAGCTTTTCGCCACCGAAGAGGCCGATGGCATTCACCTCGTCCAGCAGCCGTCCAGGGTCGCCCTGAAGGTCTGTGACAGCAAGTTTCAGCGAGGCGAAGGCATCATTGGGGTCGATACCGGTCTTTGCTGCAATCGCCGCTGCACGTTCCGAGACCAAGCCACGATCCGGTCCGTAGAGAACGAAAATGCGAAAGCGCTCCGCCGGATTGTCGGCGAAGCGCTCGAATTCATGAGACTTGATTTCCGTCATGATCGCAGCTTATCGGCTGAGCGTGGCGGCGATGTCCGTACGGATGATCTCTGCCAGCTCGCGCGCCGCGCGGTTTTCACCATCACGGACCGCACGGATCTTGGCAAATTCCTGCTGTGGCAAATCGAGCATGGCGGTAACGGTACGCTTGGCCGACCGCAGCACCTGGCCATCCGACATGCGCGTCAGCACATATTGGCCGGTCATCGTCACGCGGCCCGGATAAGGGCCGTCATAGTTGCTCTTGCCAACCGACAGGCTGGTGTCGTTCGTCACCTCGGTGGAGCTGGCGCTGGACGTCACCACAAGCTTGACCTGGTAATCGGTCTTCACGGGCGCTCCCTCACCACCATAGGCGAGGAAGATCAGGTGGTTACGCACTTCCTGCGTGATCCGGTCGCTGGCGGGAGCGAAGCTGACAGAAGCGAGCTTCTCGCGCGTGCCCGATTCCACACTATAGAGCGGGCGAACCTGGCAGCCTGCAAGCGCTCCGGACAAAAAGACGACAGACACTGCGGCTGCTATGCGGCCCCATCTGGAATAGGCATCAAACAACAATGTTCACGATCCTTTGTGGAACCACGATGATCTTCTTCGGCTCTGAACCGGCAAGTGCCGCTTTGACGGCATCCAGTTCCAGCACGGCGGCGCGGACGGCATCTTGATCCGCATCGCGAGCGATTGTCAATTCGCCACGCTTCTTGCCATTGATCTGGATCGGCAGAACGACCTCGTTCTCCTCGACCAGCGCCGGCACGAAGACGGGCCATGCAGCCTGCGCCACGAGACCGGAATTGCCGAGAACCTTCCAGCATTCTTCCGCCAGATGCGGCGTCATCGGCGCGATCATGCGGATGAGGATTTCCACTGCGTCACGCGCCGCAGCCTTTACCTCATTGTCCTTGCCGCCATTGGCAACATCAGACAGCGGACCGGCCAGCGCGTTGACCAGTTCGTAGATGCGGGCAATGGCCTTGTTGAAGGCAAGTTTGTCCAGATCGTCCTGCACGGCCTTCAGCGTCTTGTGAGCCGCCTTGGAGATAGCCAGGCCCTCGCCTGCAGCCGCCGGTGCTGCATTGACAGCCTTCAGTTCGTCGGCGGCCTCGCCTATGATGCGCCAGACGCGCTGGACGAAACGATGTGCGCCTTCGACACCGGATTCCGACCAGATGACGTCACGGTCCGGCGGGCTATCGGACAGCACGAAGAAACGTGCGGTATCGGCGCCGTAAGAGGCAATGATATCGTCCGGATCGACCACGTTCTTCTTCGACTTCGACATCTTCTCGATGGAGCCGATGGAGACCTCTTCGCCGCTCTCCAGCATATAGGCGCGGCGCTTGCCGTCCACTTCCTCGATGCGGATGTCGGAGGGCACGATCCACTGGCCGTTCTGACCTTCGCCCAGACGGTAGGTCTCATGCACCACCATGCCCTGGGTGAAGAGGCCCTTGAAGGGCTCCTTCACGTCCACATGGCCGGTTTCCTTCATCGCGCGGGTGAAGAAGCGCGAATAGAGAAGATGCAGGATCGCGTGCTCGATGCCGCCAATATACTGATCGACCGGCAGCCAGCGATTGGCGACCTTAGGATCGGTCGGCTGGTCTTCCCAGGGCGCAGTAAAGCGGGTGAAGTACCAGCTGGAATCGACGAACGTATCCATCGTGTCGGTTTCGCGCCGTGCATCGTGACCGCATTGCGGGCAGGCGACATGACGCCAGGTGGGGTGGCGATCCAGCGGATTGCCGGGGACGTCGAATGTCACATCGTCGGGCAGCTTGACCGGCAGGTCCTTCTTCGGAACCGGCACGACGCCACACACTTCGCAATGGATGACCGGGATCGGGCAGCCCCAATAGCGCTGGCGCGAAATGCCCCAGTCGCGCAGGCGGAAATTCACCTTGCGCTCGGCCTGTGGAGCATTGCCCAGAACCTGCTGCGACAGCTTGGTCACGACGGCCTCGAAAGCGTCGGTCGTCTTCATGCCGTCCAGGAAGCGGGAATTGATCATCACGCCGTCATCGACATAGGCGGTATCGCCGACCGTGAAGCTCGCCGCATCGCCATCTTCCGGCATGACGACCGGAACGACGGGCAGGCCATATTTGCGGGCAAAATCCAGGTCGCGCTGATCGCCCGATGGGCAACCGAAAATCGCGCCGGTGCCGTAATCCATCAGCACGAAGTTGGCGATATAGACCGGCAGTTCCCAGGAAGGATCCAGCGGATGCACGACCTTGACGCCGGTATCCATACCGCGTTTCTCCGCCGTCTCCAGCGCAGCCAGAGACGTGCCCTGACGACGGCATTCGTCGCAGAACTCTGCAATCTCGGCGTTCTTTTCGGCCAGGGCTTTGGCCAGCGGATGGTCCGCAGCAATGGCCAGGAAGGATGCGCCGAACAGCGTGTCCGGACGCGTCGTGTAAACGGTAATGTCGTTGAAGCCTTCAGGCGCGGTTGCAGCGACTGTCTGCCAGCGCAGCGACAGGCCTTCCGACTTGCCGATCCAGTTTTTCTGCATCAGCCGGACCTTTTCCGGCCACTGATCCAGTTCGTCCAGCGAGTCCAGCAGATCCTGGCTAAAATCGGTGATGCGGAAGAACCACTGTGTCAGCTCGCGCTGCTCGACCAGCGCGCCGGAACGCCAGCCGCGACCGTCAATCACCTGCTCATTGGCCAGAACCGTGTGATCGACTGGGTCCCAGTTGACCTTGGACTGCTTGCGATAGACCAGGCCCTTCTGCATGAAGTCGATGAACAGCGACTGCTGGCGGTGGTAATAATCCACGTCGCAGGTCGCAAATTCACGGGTCCAGTCCAGCGACAGGCCCATGGACTTCAGCTGGCCGCGCATGGTGGCGATGTTCTGGTAGGTCCAGTCCTTCGGATGCACCTTGTTCTGCATGGCGGCATTTTCCGCCGGCATGCCGAAGGCATCCCATCCCATGGGATGCAGGACATTATAGCCGCGCGCACGCTTGTAGCGGGCAACCACGTCGCCCATCGCATAGTTGCGCACATGGCCCATATGGATGCGACCGGATGGGTACGGGAACATCTCGAGGACGTAATATTTCTCGCGGCTATCGCTATTGTCTGTCACGAAGACCTTGTCTTCGTTCCATTGCTGCTGCCAGCGCGGCTCGGCGTCGCGAGGATTATAACGTTCGATGGCCATACTTCTGAAATCCGGGTATCGAGGGGGTAATGCGCGCTGACCTTCACCATGAAACGACCGATGCGTCAAGTTTTGCAGGGCGTTAGGGGGCGCAAACTTGGAATACAGCGCTTAAATGGTGACAATCATGCTTGGCATCAAGCGTCACCAGCTTTAGGACGAGCAATCATCGTTTAAGATAGAACAGAGGCCTCCCATGGACATCGAAGCCCGTCTTGCCGACATCAAGGAGCGGATCGCCACCACAGCAGAGAAGGCGGGGCGAAAGCCAGCCGATGTCTCTCTGGTCGCCGTGTCGAAAACCTTTGACGGTGATGCCATCCAGCCGGTCATCGATTGCGGTCAGCGCGTCTTCGGCGAAAACCGCGTCCAGGAAGCGCAGGGCAAATGGCCGGCGCTGAAAGAGAAGACGCCGGATATCGAGCTTCATCTGATCGGTCCGCTGCAATCCAACAAGGCGGCCGATGCCGTGGCACTGTTCGACGTGATCGAAAGCGTCGATCGGGAGAAGATCGCCCGAGTGCTGGCGGAAGAATGTGCCAAGCAAGGCAGGCCACTTCGCTTCTATATTCAGGTGAATACCGGGCTGGAGCCGCAAAAGGCAGGCCTTGACCCACGCGAAACAGCAGCCTTCGTCACGCTCTGCCGCGACGAGCTGAAGCTTACGGTCGAAGGCCTGATGTGCATTCCACCAGCCGACGAGAATCCCGGTCCGCATTTTGCGCTGCTAGCAAAGCTCGCCAAGGAATCCGGCGTGGAAAAGCTCTCAATGGGCATGTCTGGCGATTTCGAAACGGCAATCGAGTTTGGTGCCACCAGCGTGCGCGTCGGCTCGGCCCTTTTTGGCGCACGCTGACGCCGATAACGAACCTCCAAAAACGAGAAAGCCACGGCGTTTGCAGCGCCGTGGCTTTTTATTTTCAAGAGGCTTTCGAGCCTTATCCCGTTCAGTCGAACGGGATGGCGCGATCCGTGCTCTTGACCGGCTTGCCGTCGATCGTAACGGCGATGTCCGAAGAGCCTGCCGTGCGCTTGACCGAAACGTCACGGACAGCGCCGTCGATCGTCACTTGGACGGAGAAACCATCCCAGGCCTCCGGCAGCGACGGCGCGATGTGCAGCTTGCCGCCGTTGCGCGTGATGCCGAGAATGCCTTCGACCGCCGCACGGTAGAGCAGGCCCGCAGAGCCCGTGTACCAGCTCCAGCCGCCGCGGCCGGCATAGGCGTTTTCGCCATAAACATCCGCCGTCACCACATAAGGTTCGACACGGTAGGTCTCGGACGCCTCGCGATTGAGCGCGTGGTTGACCGGGCTCAGCATCGAGAAGCACTTCCATGCATCCTCGCTGCGGCCAAGCTTGGCAAGCGCCAGTACCACCCAGGTTGCGGCATGGGTGTACTGACCGCCATTTTCACGGACGCCCGGCGGATATCCCTTGATGTAGCCGGGATTGTGCGGCGTACGGCTGAACGGCGGCGTGAAGAGGCGGATAATGCCGAGATCCTCGTCCACGAGCTTGCTCATCACCGCATTCATGGCTTGCTGAGAACGATCTACCTCGCCTTCGCCGGAAAGAACGCTCCAGCTCTGGCCGAGCGAATCGATCTGGCATTCCTCGCTGGAGGACGAGCCGAGTGGCGTGCCATCATCGAAATAGCCGCGACGGTAATACTCGCCGTCCCAGCCTGCGGTTTCGAGCGCTGCACGCAGCTTGTCGCGGTGCGTCTTCCACCGCTCCACGCGGTCGAGATCGCGGCGTTCCTCAGCGATGGCGATGAAGTCGCGCAGCGTACCGGCCAGGAACCAGCCCAACCAGACGCTGGTACCCTTACCGCCAATACCGACGAGGTTCATGCCGTCGTTCCAGTCTCCACCAAGCATCAGCGGAAGCCCGTTCTCACCGGTGCGATGGATCGCGAGATCGAGCGCCAGCGCCACATGCTCGTAGAGGTTTGCCGTCTTCTCGCTCGTTTCCGGCTGGAAGAAGGCATCGTGCTGGCCGGGCATCAAGGCAGCACCCTTGAGGAAGGGGATCTCTTCCTCAAGAATCGCCTTGTCGCCGGTGGTGGCGAGGTACTGATAGGTGGCATAGGCAAGCCACACCACGTCATCCGAGATCGTGGTGCGAACACCCGCGCCCGTCAGCGGCAGCCACCAATGCTGCACGTCACCTTCGACGAACTGACGACCGGCAGCGCGGACGATCTGCGCACGGGCGAGATCCGGCTGGTAGAGCAGGAAGGCAAGCGTGTCTTGCAACTGGTCGCGGAAGCCGAAGGCGCCACTCGACTGATAGAAGGCTGTGCGTGCCAGAATGCGGCAGGAGAAAGCCTGGTAGGGCAGCCAGGTGTTGACCAGATGGTTGAAGCCGGCATCCGGCGTCGAGACCTGCAACTGGCCAGTAAAGCCCTTCCAGAAATCCTTGTTTGCCTGAAGTACGGCGTCAAAGTCCGCGTTGCGGATATCGCTCACCAGGGCACGGGCTTCGTCAGCCGTGTCGGCATCGCCAAGATAGAACAGCACGTGGCGTTCTTCACCCGGCTTCAGGTGGATCTCCTGCATCAATGCCGCGCAAGGCGCGCCATCCAGCTCGGTGCTGCCGGAAAGCGCGGCACCTGTGACGACGGCTTGCGGTGCGTTGATGGTGCCGAAGCGGCCAATGAATTCCCGCTTGCTGGTCGTAAAGCTGGTCGATGGCCCATCAAGCGATAGGAACGACGTTCTCTCACTATAGTCGATGCTGTAGGGATTGGAGGCAAAGAGCGCTCCGGTTTTCTCATCATGGCTGCTGAGAATGAACGGCGCAGACTTTTGCGGATTGTTACCCAGCACCCATTCGACATAGCCATAGGTCTTCAGGCGGCGGTTCTGCGTTCCGACGTTGCGGATCGTCAAACGCGAGAGCTTCACCGGCTTCTCGCGATCGACCGTCTGCGTGACCTCGATATCGAGGCCATCATCCACACTGCGGAAGGTGGAATAGCCAAGACCGTGACGGGCTTCGAAGACGGCCTCCGGGTTGCGACCGATAGCGGCGAATGGCGAATGGATCTTTCCGCTTTCCGCGTCGGCAACATAGATCGCCTCACCCGGACGGTTGGTGACCGGGTCATTCGTCCATGGCGTCAACTGGTAGTCGCGAGAATTACGGCTCCAGGTAAAGCCAGCACCTTCCGCCGAGATGTGGAAGCCGAATTTCTCATTGGAGATAACGTTGATCCACGGATGCGGTGTTGCCTGGCCACGATTGAGGCGGACGACATATTCGCGACCGTCCTTGGTGAAACCACCAAAACCGTTCCAGAAATCAAGATCGTTTGTGTCCTCGACAGGATCGGCAACCGGGTAGGCCGGCGTCGGCACGCGGGCAAGCGCCGTATTGGTGCTGTCCGGTGCACGATTGGCGGCAAAGAGCGACACGGCACGGTTGACCTGATCGACGATCTTGCCGTTGCGCACGTGGAGCACGACGCGGGACGCTGCAAGAAGGGCGGCCCAGGTCTCTTCATCCATCAAATCGCGACGAACGGAGAAGACATGCGGACGACCGCCATCAGCCGGGTTGATGCGGCGCTGCGCTTCGGAAATGTGATCCAGCGCATGCTGCATATCCTGTGCATAGGAAGCCGCACGCTCATTGACGATGACGAGATCGAAGATGACACCGCGCGAACGCAGATATTCGTGCGCGCTCAAAGCCTCACGGACGATATCCATATCCATGTCGTCATTGATGCGCAGCGCGAAGATCGGGAAGTCACCAGAAATCGCCAGCGACCAGAGCGAACGCTGCGAGGCAAGCCCGGTCTTCAGCGTCTCGGCGTCGGCACGCAGATGCATGTCAGGATAGACGAGATAACGACCGAGATGCTGGAAGGCCGCTGCCTGCTGCGAGGTGACGCCAACGTGGCGCATCTGCACCTGCGTACGTGTCCAGGCATGAACCAGTTCATGGGCAAAGGCGTCCGGGTGACGGTAGCGATCGATCGCCTTGTCGACATCCTCACGGCCAGGGGCCGCGATTGTCCAGAAGATCACGCTGACCTTCTTGCCGGCGGGCACGCGAACGACGCGGCGCAGCGACAGGATCGGATCGAGCGTGAAGCCATCCGAATTGGAGAGCGCTGCACCCTGATCGAAGGCCGCAGCTTCCGCAAGGGAGCGACCACGGCCGATAAACTTGGCACGATCTGTCTCGTACTCGGTCGCACGCGACGAGCCGGCATTGTCAGCCGCCAGATGGGCGATAATGGTGCCGGGTTCGCTGGGCGAACGCTTGTTGCGCCATGCGCGGATGACGTCACCACGCTTGCCAATCTCCGTCTGCACGAACATGCGCGAGAAGAGCGGGTGGGCGTTGTCGTCGTCTTCCTTGCCGATGACCGGCTCGAGATAGGAGGTCACCTCGATGAAGCGATCTTCCGTTCCGACGTTGAGAAGCGTGATACGGCGACCTTCGGCATCATGCTCGGTGGCGACGATGCACTCCACGACGCTCTGCAGATCGCCGACCGTTTTGTGGAATTCCGCACGGTCGTCCATGAAGACGGTCTTGGTCTTCTCACCTTCTGCGACACGGGGTTCGGCCGTCGCACTCCACCATTGGCCGGTCGTGGTATCGCGCAGGAACAGGAAGGTGCCCCAACGATCTTCCGTGGGATCGGCCTTCCAGCGGGACACCGCCTGGCCGTTCCACTTGGAGTAACCGGCACCGGTTGCCGTCAGCATTGTCGAGTAGTGGCCATTCGACAGGAACACCACGTCGCGGTCGCGGATCGCGGGATCGGTGACAGTGCGGACTTCAGCCCTCAGCAGATCCGCCTGTTCCTTGCCGGGCGTTTCCGGCTCGTACTTGGCGCTCATCACCGGCACTTCGCGCGGTGCCTTTTCCTGCAACAGAAGCTCGGCCGCTTCGATGACCGGATCGGCGTGGAAGAGTTCGCGCAGGAAGCCATCGAAGGCGACGTTGGCAACGGCCGCAATCGACATGCCATGGTGGTGGGCGTAGTAGTTATAAACCACAGCGCAGACCTTGCCGTCCGGCACGCGGGTCGGCGTGAAGTCCACCGCATCATGGAAGCCATAGCGACCAAGCGCGCCGAGCTTGCGCAGCTTTTCGAGGTTCTCGAGGGCAGAATCCGGATCGTATTGCGCCGCCAGGATCGAGGCGTAAGGCGCAATCACCGCATTCTGGCCAAGACCGCGCTTGAGGCCCAGCGTCGGTACACCGAAATTGGTGTACTGGTAGTTCATATTATGATCGCGGGCATTAAAGGCCGCTTCGGAGATACCCCACGGCGTGCCGAGACGGCGGCCGTGATTGATCTGTTCGCGAACGATCAGATTGTTGGTCTGGTTGAGAATACCACCCTGACGCTCCTGCATGACCAGCGGCGGCATCAGATATTCGAACATCGAACCGGACCAGGAGACCAACGCACCCTGCGCGCCGATCGGCACGACCTGACGACCGAGACGATACCAGTGCTCCGTCGGCAAATCGCCCTTGGCAATCGCAAAGAGCGAGGTCAGTCGGCATTCGGACGCAAGCAAGTCGTAGCAGGCCTCGTCCAGCTCCTGACTTTCCACACGGTATCCGATGGAGAGCAGGCGGCGATCCTTACGATAGAGGAAGCCGAAGTCCATGGAGAAGGCGAGATCGCGGCTGCGATCGCGAAGCGAAGCAAGCCGTTCGCGAAGCGAATCGATGGTCGAGTGATCGAAGGCGCTGTCGGAAATATGCGCTTCACAGCAATCGACCAGCATTTGCGCCCAGCGCGTCATTTCCGCGCTCTGTTCGGACTTCACCTCCAGATCGAGATTGGCGGCGAGCTTCTGAATGTCGCGCGCCAGGACCGCGAGATTGATGACGCGGATGGAGGCGAACTCATGCTCGCGCTTGACGGAGGCGAGCGCGTTGGAGAAGCCGATGATGCGCTCTTCCAGACGGCGATGGAGCGGACGCAGGTTCTTGCGATCGTCCGGCAGCTCTTTCAGGCTTTCGCGGACGATGCCGGCGACATCGCCGATACCGTCGAGATTGCCTTGAAGATGCGCAGACGGCGCTTCTGCCCATTGGCGGCAGGCGGAAGAAATCGCGATCAGATGGCCGGCAAGGTTGCCGCTATCCACGGCAGAAACGTAGCGTGGGCCAAGCGTCTGAAGCGTATCGGTGTGATACCAGTTGTATAGGTGACCGCGATACTTCTCCATCTTTTCGACCGTCTCGATCGTCTTTTCCAGACGTTCGATCGTGTCGGAGAAACTAATCCAGCCGAACTGCCGGGCAGAAATCGTCGATAGCAGATAGACGCCGATATTGGTCGGCGAGGTACGGCTGGCAACGACCGGGGTTGGCGTTTCCTGGAAATTGTCCGGCGGCAGATAGTTTTCGTCCTTGTTGACGAAGGTCTCGTAATAACGCCACGTGCGACGCGCGATCTTTCTGAACTCGCTCGACACATGCTCGGACACGAACATCCGGTCTTCGGTTTCAGCCGATTGGCTGACATACCAGGCAACGACCGGCGAGAAGACCCACAGTAGCGCAAAGGGAATGCCAACGAGGAAGGCATTATCGCCCGGAAGGGCTGCAAACAACAGACCGAGGAGCGCCACGACAGGCGCGTGCCACATCTGCTTGTAGTAATCGAAGACGCTGCCCTGCGCGCTGGATTGAATGCTGGCAGCCGTACGCCATTCCAGCATCAGCTTGCGGCTGACGAAGAGGCGATAGAGCGAGCGGGCGATGGCATCCGCCATCATGCAGGCGCCATCGGCAATGAAGACGATGCGAAGCGCGACCTGCGCATTCGTGGCGCGGATCTCCGACCAGATGGTGTGGAAATGCGCCTGTGGCACGATATCGGTGGACCGCGGAACAAGGCCCGACAGCAGCGAGATCGTCGGTGCAACGAAGAGCGAGAAGATCAGCAGGATCTGCCAGATCAACGCGCCGAACGGGTCCATGAAGTACCAGCCGAGAACCGAGGCGACGAACCAGGCAATCGGGGTCAACGAACGGCGCAGGTTGTCGATCATCTTCCAACGGCCAAGCGCGGTAACGCCACGTGCCGGATCGAGAATGTAAGGAAGCAACTGCCAGTCGCCACGCGCCCAGCGATGCTGACGCGAGACTTCCACCTCGTAGCGAGTCGGGAAGTCTTCGACGAGTTCGACGTCGGTAACGAGAGCGCAGCGGGCGAACGAGCCTTCAAGAAGGTCGTGAGACAGAACGGCGTTCTCATCGATCCGGCCCTTCAGAGCCTTTTCGAAGGCGTCAACGTCATAGAGGCCCTTACCGGTGAACGAGCCTTCTGCGGTCAGGTCCTGATAAACGTCCGACACCGTAAAGACATAAGGGTCGATACCGCGGTTGATCGAAAAGACGCGCTGGAAGACGGAGGCATCCTTGCCGGTCGTCAGCGACGGGGTCACGCGCGGCTGCAACAGGCCGTAACCATGGATCACGCGGCCGGTTTCCGGATCGTGGACCGGACGGTTGATCGGGTGATGCATCTTGCCGACGAGCTTGGTGACGGCATCGCGCATCAGGCGCGTATCGGCGTCCAGCGTCATGACGTATTTGACGTCCTTCGGCACCGTGTTGGCACCGTTGAGGAAGGTCGTATCCTTGTCGCCGCGCAGCAGCAGGTTCAGCTCATGCAGCTTACCGCGCTTGCGCTCCCAGCCCATCCAGCAACCTTCGGATGGATTGTAGATGCGACGGCGGTGAAGCAGGAAAAAGCGGGTTTTGCCGTCGAAAGCATAACGCGCAGACAAAGTTGCCACTTCGCGCTTGGCATATTCCAGGATTTCCACATCCTCGGTGGTCTGCTCCTGCTGTGCGTCACGCCAGTCGCTGATCAGCGAGAAGTAAATCTCGCCATGCGGATTGGCGAGATAATGGACTTCGAGATTGCGGATCATCTCATCGACCGCATCGCGGCTGGTGATCATGCATGGCACGGCAACCAGCGTGCGCGCATCTTCGGGAATGCCGTTCTTGAATTCGTACCCGACAAGGCGGAAAGGTTTGACGAAGAAGGTGACGAGCGTGTTGAAGAGACCTGTCGCACCTTCCGATGCGGGCAGCGCGAACATCAGCAGGAACGCGCTCACCACATACCAGGGCATGCCAGCCTCAGCCAGGAACCAACCGACCGCCAGCATGGCAAGCGCCGTCAGGACCAGAACCGGGACGGCCACGGCAAGCCAGTTGAAACGCCGCATGGCTCGCACAACGCGCTGCGCGAACAGCGGGTTGTAACCAATGCGCTGCTCCAGCTCCTTGCGGCGCTGACCGACGAGGAAGGCACCGACATTCGGCTGATGCGGATAGGCATCCTTGGAATTGGCGGCTTCCGCCACCATGTCGACGGCAAGCTGGGCAACTTCGACTTCGGTTTTGGGAGAACGACGCGCCAACAGTTCGACATTGTTGCGGTAGGTGTTGCGCGAACCGAAATCGAGCGTCTCATAATCGGTCTGCTCACGCAGAACCTTGTCGATATGGCTGACATCTTCGAACCAGACGGACCATTCGGTATCGTCGATCTCGCGCAGGCTCTTGACGATATTGCCCATCGTCACATTGCCGGATGCAAGCCGGTTATGCTCCGCCATCATCACGTTTTCGGCGTCCGTACCGACGCTATGAAGACGCTCTTCCAGCCAGTTCAGGGCGAAGTTCGAGGTCTGCGAACCGTTCTTCAGTCGATAGAGGAACTGGGTCGCAAAGGTCGGATCGTCCACCAGCGGGTCGATCTGCTTGAGGAATTCAGCCGACGGCTCCGCATCGTTGAGACGAATAATCTCGTCCACCACCTCATTCGCCTTATGGCGCATGCGGCGCGAGCGCTCCACACGAATGGAGATACGACGCAGGTTCTCGATCAGCACGAAGCGCAGGAAGGATGGCAGCGCCCAGATTTCACCGATCTGCAACGTCTTGTGCGTCTGGAAACCTTCGACAAGCGCGGTCAGGCTTTCGCGCGAGACTGTGCTGTGCGTATGGGCGACATAGAGCCAGGCCAGTGCGAGCGCGCGAGGGATCTCGGCGTTGCCGATCGTCATCGTCGGCAGTTGGCGATAGAATTTCTTCGGGAAGTCACGACGGACTTCCTGGATGGCTTCTTCAATTACATAGTGATTGTCGAGCAGCCATTCCGCAGCCGGCGTGATCGTCAGGCCGTTCTCCGAATCCACCGCCGTGGTGCGATAGACGCGCAGAATTTCCTTCTCGTTCTCGCGGTGACGCGCAAAGAAGTCGAATTCCATGAAGCCGGGAAGGGAGGCGGACCCTGTCTGCGACAGGTCTGCCCCGCAAGCTTTCAACTCGTCTATGTTGAAATAAACAGAGCGGATCGAGTCGTTGTGATCGATCTGCTTGGTTTCGGAATCACGGGCGGCGGCGGGCGGCGTAATATGAAATGACATCGGCTCGTATTCTGGACCCTGAGTGGAGTGCTTAGGCTAGTCTGTAACCCTTAACTGTTTCAGAGTTCTCATCGAGAGTGAAACAATGTGGCAAGCTTTATTTCGCGCTGATCCTGAACCTTTGCTGAACCACCGCGAACCAGCACACGATGGGAAGGCACAATCTTATCGCCCGACATGGTGAAATCGGGGCATTCGGATTTCAATATATAATATCAATAGTTTCTCGAGAACGGATTCCCACGCGAGGGCGCGTCGCCCCGAAGCCAGACGTTTCGCAAACTCCTCCGGGCGAAACCGTCGCTGCCTTCCCTGATATCTCCCCATACCTGCTTGGCATTCGTGTTTCCGAACTGATGTGACCAGAAGGTTTTGAATGTTTCAAGGCATTTTCAGTTCCATGCCATCTGTTTGATTGGCGCGCAAGACGACAAATCTTAGCGAACAACGACGCGCCCTTATCAAGACGGCCCACTCTTGCTATTCATGATGCTTAAAGAACGGGCCGGGCAGCTCGTCTGCCGCGGCAAAGATACGGAATAGCAAAGCATGACCCTTCATCCGGTGACCATTTCCTCGTCGTCCAACGTCATGGAAGAGGTGGTTGAAATCCGCCGCTATCTGCATCGCAACCCGGAGATCGGCCTGTCGGAATTCAAGACCTCCGATTTTGTTGCAGGGCGCCTGACACAGATGGGCTATGAGGTGACGCGAGGATTGGCCGGCACCGGCGTGGTCGCCACCTTGCGCAATGGCACCAGCAATCGCAGTATCGGCATCCGCGCTGACATCGATGCTCTACCGATCCATGAAGAAACCGGCGCCGACTATGCGAGCGAAACGCCCGGCATGATGCATGCCTGCGGTCATGACGGCCATACTGCCATGCTGCTGGGCGCCGCCAAAATCATTGCCGAACGGCGCAATTTCGACGGTACGATCCATCTGATCTTCCAGCCAGCGGAGGAGAATTTCGGCGGCGCGCGCATCATGATCGAGGATGGCCTGTTCGACCGCTTCCCGTGCGACGCTGTTTTTGCCCTGCATAACGACCCGAGCCAGCCCTTCGGCCATTTCGTTCTGCGCGAAGGCCCGGTCATGGCGGCAGTGGACGAGTGCAAGATCACCGTCAACGGCTATGGCGGCCATGGCGCGGAACCGCAAAGCGCCTCGGACCCGATCGTTGCCGGCGCCAGCATCATCATGGCGTTGCAAACTGTGGTGTCGCGCAATGTTCATCCGCTGATGCCGGCCGTGGTCACTGTTGGCGCCTTTCATGGCGGCAAGGCGAGCAATGTTATCCCCGAGACGGCGGAAATGCTGCTCACCATCCGTTCCTTCGATCCGGAAGCCCGCGATGAACTGGAAAAGCGCATTCGCATGATCGCCGAAGGGCAGGCGGCCAGCTATGGCATGAGCGTGACGCTGGATTATGAGCGCGGCTACAGCCCGACCGTCAACCACAAGGCGGAAACAGATTACGTCCGAGCGCTTGCAACACGCTTTGCCGGTGCGGACAAGGTTCTGGAGATGGAGCGCCCGACAATGGGGGCGGAAGACTTTGCCTATATGCTGGAAAAGCGCCCCGGCTGCTATTTTTTCCTTGGTACCAAGCGCACCGATAACGACCCGCCGCTGCACCACCCAAAATTCGATTTCAACGACGACATCATTCCGATCGGCACAGCCTTCTGGGTCGAGCTTGCAGAAGATTTCCTCAAGGCGAGCTGAGACTACTCCGCCGTTGGCGTTCTGAAGCGACGGACGTAGTCGGTGCTATAGAGCGCGCTTTCGCGAAAATCGGATGAGGCAAGACCCTTGCCGACGAAGATCATCGCAGTGCGCTCGACTGGCTCTTCCGCAAGGCGGGCTTCGATATCGGACAGCGTCCCGGAAATGACCCGCTCTTCCGGCCAGGAGGCGCGCACGACAATGGCGACAGGGCAATCCGCACCATAGAGCGGCGTCAATTCCTCGACCACCTGACCGATGGCGTGGATGGCGAGATGAATAGCAAGCGTCGCGCCCGTTGCGCCGAAAGCCTTGAGGTTTTCGCTCTCCGGCATTTTCGAAGCGCGACCGGAAATGCGTGTCAGAACAAGGCTTTGTGCCACTTCAGGCACCGTCAATTCGCGCTTCAAAGTGGCGGCTGCCGCGGCAAAGGAAGGCACGCCGGGTGTAACGGTGTAGTCAAGCCCGAGCCGCTCCAGACGGCGGATTTGTTCACCCATGGCACTCCAGACGGAAAGATCGCCCGAATGCAGCCGAGCCACATCTTTTCCGTCTCGGGCGGCGGCAACGAACTCCGCCTCGATTTCATCCAGAGACAAGGCTGCTGTGTCGACGATGCGCGCACCTTCCGGGCAGTAGTCCAGCAGCGCCTTGGGCACCAGCGAACCGGCATAGAGGCAGACGGGAGAAGCGGCGATCAGATCGCGACCGCGCAACGTGATCAGATCTGCAGCACCCGGGCCAGCGCCAATGAAGTGAACGGTCATGTCTTGTCTCCAGCAGTGGCGAAGGCCACGGTAATGTCGCCGACCACCATGCGAGGCGCGATCAGTCTTGACGCTTCGCCAAGGGCTGCAAGCGCCGATGCTTCGCTAACGCTTGGCGAGGCGGCATGTTTTGAACTCAAGGCGGATCGGGTCAGTGTTCGGACGGCAGCAGCGTCGAAATCGGCCTGCGCCACCACGACAAAAGCCATGCCAAGCCGTGTCGCTGCTTCCAGCAAGGCTGGTTCATCCGCCTTCATGGGTGCCGTTACGATAAAATCGAACGCAACGCTATGCTCAGCGCTGGCCTGCTCGAGCGCGGCTATCACCGCTTCAGGGCTCACGCCCTTGCGACACCCGACGCCAGCGACGATCACAACACATCCTTCGGTTTGACCCAGGCCCACTGCGTGACCGGCATAGCCGGACGCCAGCCTTGCATCTGCCCGACCGGGGATGCGCGCGTTACCTCAAGCCAGATCAGAGAACCGCCAAGGCGCGCCTGAGCGGAGAGCAGCATGGCCTCCATTTCCAGCGTGACTGCATTGGCGACAAGGCGACCGCCCGGCTTCAAGGCGCCGATTGCCCCCTCTAAAACCCCAGTCTCACTGCCTCCGCCGCCAATGAAGATAGCATCAGGCATCGGCAGGGCTTCGAAAGCGTCAGGTGCCGTACCAATCACCACATCGAGACCAGGCACGCCGAAGGCTTCGGCATTGCGCATGGCGCGCTCGGCCCGCTCCGGATTTTGCTCGATTCCGATAGCCCGCAACGATGGGTGAGACAGCATCCACTCGATACCGATCGAGCCGGAGCCCGCGCCAATATCCCACAGCAGTTCACCATATCGGGGCGCGAGCGATGACAGGGTAACAGCACGGATTTCCCGCTTGGTCATCTGTCCATCATGTTCGAACAGCGAATCGTCAAGCCCGCTGGCGAAGGGAAGGATCCGTGCCGCTTCCTCAGCAACAACATCGATTGCGACCACATTGAGCGGATCGATATCCGCGAAGGCAAAATCCTGAGCCGTGGTTGTGCGGGTGTTTTCCCGTTCACCGCCAAGTGCTTCCAGCAGATGGAAGATCGATCTTCCAAAGCCTGCTTCCTTGAGAAGCGCGGCAATCAACGCCGGGGCACTGGCATCGGAGGTCAGCGCAATGATCTTCGCGCCAGGGTGAAGATGTGGACGTATAAGATCGATGGAGCGGCCATGCAGCGAAATGCAGGCAGTATCCTGCAAGGTCCAGCCTAGACGCGACGCGGCAAGCGAGATGGAGGACGGAGCAGGGTAAGTGATCACCTCTGCCGGATCGACCAGCCGCAACAGGGTGACGCCGACACCGTGGAAGAAAGGATCGCCGGACGCAAGGACGCAGACCTTTCTGTTCTTGAGCTCCACGACGTCCGTCATGCCGACATCGAATGGAACAGGCCATGCCCGCGCTTCGCCCCTGATGGCAGCCGAGGCGAGTTCAAGATGACGTTTGCCGCCGCAGACGACCTCGGCAGCCTCAATGGCTCGGAGAGCATTTTCGGCAAGCCCGGCAAGACCGTCTTCCCCAATACCGACGATGGAGAGCCAGGGCGCAGGTTTTTTGGTGGCGGAGGCCGGTGTTCCGGCATATTCACGAACCATGACACGCTCCATCCTCATTCTCGGCGGCACGGCGGATGCCCGCATACTGGCTGGAAAGCTTCCCGACGACTCCGGCTACCGAATTTTGCTGTCCATGGCGGGCCGCACGAAGGATCCCGTCAAGCAGCCCGTACCGATGCGTGTCGGCGGTTTTGGCGGCGCAGAGGGCTTGGCGCGTTTTATTTCCGAAGAAGGCTTCGATCTGCTGGTGGATGCGACGCATCCTTATGCGGCGCGCATCTCCGCCAATGCCGTGAAGGCTGCGGAAATAGCAGGCGTCGCTCTGGTCAGACTGTCGCGCCCGGCTTGGGTCGCGGGAGAGGGCGATCGTTGGCTGAACGTTGGAAGCGTCGAGGAAGCGGTCGCCGCACTGGGTGCCGTCAGCACAAGCGCTTTTCTGGCGCTTGGCCGGCAAGAGCTCCTGCCCTTTGAGGCCTCGCCCCAGCACAGATACCTGATCCGCAGCGTCGATCCGGTAGAACCGCCGCTTAAGGTTCCGAATGCGCGCTACATCACGGCGCGTGGACCTTTTGCGCTTGTCGATGAGATCGAGATGTTGAAGGGCGACGGGATCGAGGTGATCGTTTCGAAAAACTCCGGCGGAACGGCGGCCTATGCGAAGATCGAAGCTGCCCGCGCGCTTGGGATGCCTGTGATCATGATCAACCGTCCGGCCCGCCAAAAGGCCGATGCGGTGAGCGTCGTGGTTCCGGATATCGAGACCGCGCTGTCCGCCATCCGCCATCAACTTTCCCTCTTGGAAAAGCGCGGCGAATAGACCAGCGACGGCTGACCTTGGCGCTCGATAATCCGGGTCTCGACCGACCCGACAATGATGCAGGTCGACATGTCGGCCATGTCGCTCGACGCTTCGGCGAGAGGCACGACTTGCATGCGCTCATCCGCACGACCGGCAGCGCGACCGAAGACGACGGGCACCGACCTCGGCAAATGCGCCCGCAGCACATCGAAGGCCGTCGCCAATTGATGCGGTCTTGCCTTGCTGACAGGATTGTAGAAGGCCATCACGAACCCGGCTTCAGCCGCGGCCACCAGCCGCTTTTCGATCAGCGACCATGGTTTCAAATTGTCGGAGAGCGAAATGGCGCAGAAATCGTGACCGAGCGGCGCGCCCGCTCTTGCTGCAACAGCCAGCATGGCGGTGACGCCGGGCACAACGGAAAAGTCGATGTCGCGCCATTCGGCAGGGCCGTTCTCTATCGCCTCACACACGGCAGCCGCCATGGCGAAAACGCCCGGATCCCCGCCTGAAACGACGCAGACTTTTCCGCCAGAAGCGGCCAATGCCAGCGCCGCCTCGGCGCGCGAAATTTCCTCACGATTATCCGATGCATGACGCCGTTGGTCTGGACGCAGCGACAACCGGTCGAGATAGGGAATATAGCCGAAGAAATCCTCTGCCTCGTCCACCGCCGCCAACGCCTCCGGCGTGATCTGCGCCAGATTTCCAGGCCCGAGGCCGACGACGGTCAAACGTCCGGTGGAGGACGGGCTCACGCAATCTCTCCCGCCGGGCGATCCTTCCAGCCAGGAACCAGAACCAGAGAGAAATAGGGAGCGGGGGATTCATCGCGCTCGATCAATCGTATGGCATGTCCATTGGCCATGGTGCCACGCTCGACATAGAGCGCGCCTTCGAGCTTGCCCGCTTTCTCCAGCGCACGGCGAATCTTCGGCAGGTTGCGACCGACCTTCATGATGACAGCGCCATCCGTGCCGGAAAGCCGCTCGAAAAGCGCATCCTCGCCAAGCGTGCCGGGAAGGACGCTTAAGATATCGTCTCCTTGGACGAGCGGCAGTCCGGTCATCGACCAGCATCCGGACATGGCAGTGATGCCCGCAACGACTTCCGCCGGATAGTTGGGCGCAAGCCGCAGATGCAGATGCATATAGGAACCGTAGAAGAGCGGATCGCCTTCCGACAGAACAGCAACCGTGCGACCCGCATCCAGATGGGCGGCAATGTCGCGTGCCGACTGGTCGAAAAACGCGGCGATCGCGCCGCGATAGTCGTCGCCATTCTTGTCGTGTTCGACCGTGACCGGGTAGACAAGCGGCATTTCCAGCGTGCCAGGACGAATGAAGCTTTCGACGATGCCACGGCCATTGCCCTTGCTGCCGCGCTTGCAGAAAAACGCGATGACATCCGCCGTTTCGATTGCGCGCACGGCCTTCAGTGTCAGAAGATCGGGATCGCCGGGGCCAGTGCCAACGCCGATGACTTTACCCTTCAATGCCTTTTCAGGCGTGGGATCGTAAAGGGCAGCGCTCATAGGCCAGCCCTCGCGACGGCATTGACAGCCGCCGCCGTCATGGCGGAGCCACCCATGCGGCCTTTGACAATGGCGTAGGGAATGCCGAGCGTGCTTTCTTCCAGCGCGTCCTTGGATTCCATCGCACCGACGAAGCCGACCGGCATGCCGATGATGGCAGCCGGACGAGGCGCGCCTCTCTCCAGCATTTCCAAGAGATAGAACAGCGCCGTCGGCGCATTGCCGATGGCAACCAGAGCGCCGTCGAGATGATCGGCCCAGAGATCGAGGGCGGCTGCGGAACGGGTGTTGCCGATGGACTTCGCCAAGTCCGGCGTACGCGGATCACGCAACGTGCAGATCACGGCATTGCCAGACGCCAGACGCGCCCGTGTGACCCCATGCGCCACCATTTCCGCATCACACAGAATGGGTTTGCCTGCTGCAAGCGCGCCGCGCGCGGCGGAAACGAAATCGGCGGAAAAACGGAAATGCCGCGCTGCCTCCACCTGTCCGCAGGCATGGATCATGCGAATGGCAATATCCGCCTGTTCGGGCGTGAAGGCGGAGAGATCCGCTTCCTCACGGATGATAGCGAAGGAGCGCTCATAGATCGCATCGCCATTGCGGATATAGTCGTACGTCGTCATGTCTCGTCCTGTCGGAGCGCCGCGACAATCCTGTCCTTGCCCAGTCGAACAAGGAAGGTGCGGGCATTTTCTCCGGGCTTATGTTCTTTTTCATAGAGGCGGGCAAGCCTGGAAAGCCCGGCCTTCTGCTGATCGATGGTCAAGCGCGCATCGGGCGGCGCTGAAGCCTTGGCCTGGTAGCCGAAGGAAAAACCTTCCGACGTGCCGGAAAAGGCAAGGAGCGCGGATGTTGGATGCGCGCAGCCCTTGCCGCAGCCGGATAGATGCAAGGTGAAGGAACCGTCAAGCATCGTGCCACACTCTTTGGCTGCGAACGCGGCGAGCGCTCGAACCGGCGTATAGGCCGATGCACAGGACGGTGCGCCCGCGCACACCGCGATGGCGGATCGGGGATCGTTGTCGCTAACTATGAGGCCAGCCTTCTGCGCGTAATCCAGCAGTGCCGCACACGCGTCGCGATCACCAAGCGCATAGAGCCCGTGCAACGGACCCGGACGAATAGACCTGACGCCGAGATCGCCTGCAATCTGGCACAGCGCAGACAGCGCTTCCGAGGTGATCTGCCCAAAAGCCGGAGCGATGACAGCGGCGTAGAGGCGATCATTGATGGGCCACAATCGGCGCTCGTCGGTTTGGCTCAATGTCCCGATGTCATGCGCTGGAGCGCGGACGTCTGATGGGATCGGCAGGAGACGATCACCGCAGACATTATGCGCAGCCGCCCTATCCAGATCGCGCCCGCGCGCATCCGGTCCTCGCTCCGCCAAGTGAATGAGCAGGTCGATGACGCAATCCGCGGCATCTTCCGTCCGCAAAGCCCCTACAAGCAGCGCCTTTTCTTCCGTGCCACCCAACATCAACAGCCAGAGGACGTCGCCGTCCCGCTGGGCCGCTTTGAGCCTGATATCGGCAAGCAGCCCGCCCATCGGAGCCCGACTACCGCCATCGACGATGACCGACATCTTCGCGGCCAGCTTCGCGTCGAGACCAAGCGCCGTGGCCTTATGGCTGATGAGTTCAAGGATTGGTCCAGGATTGGCGACTTCGCTGTCGTCTATCCCGGTAAGCGGTGAGCCTTCCACAGCAAGCCCCTGCCGCAAGGGCAATTGCAGCGCCAGCACATCATGCTCCAGTTCAACGGCGCTTTCGGCAGTCAATCCACGAAATTGAAGGCTGCCACGCGCGGTCACATCCAGGAGTCCATTGCCGTGGCGGCGTGCAAGATCGCCGAGACGGTCGAGATCGCTTGGTGAAAGCGAAGCGGTAAACGCCACCCGCGACAACAGTCCATCGCCCGTCTGCATGGGGGCGGAGAGAGCAGGGCAGACGCCTCTGCGAGAAAAGGGCTGAACCTGGGGAAGCGGGTTCATGCCGATATCCTCTTGGACGAGGCCTTGGACGAGCGCGGCGCGATCAGCATTTCCAGTTCCGCATCCACGGCGTTGCGACGGCTGTGCCAAAGATTGCGGCGGCGTGCAGACAGGAAGCGTTGCGCCATCAGTTCCGCAGCCTTGGGGTTTTCCCGTAAAATGAAATCGCGCACCTCGTCATTGCCGAAATAGGCATCGTAAAGCGCTTCGATCAGCGACGAGGAAACGGCCTGCGTGGTTTCAGCAAAGCCAATCAGCCGGTCGACGGTCTCTGCAAATTCGGCGGCACCGCGCGGACCATGGCGCATCTGTCCGGCGATGAAGCGCGGATTGACGGCACGGGCTCGCACCACGCGGGTGATTGCCTGGGCGATGGAGCGGGCACGCGGCCGGGCAGGATCGGTCGTATCCAGAGCCACCACGTCCGCCGCCTGTCCAAGCTTTGCCTTGGCGGCGGCAAAGCCGCCGATGAAGGCGACATCGGACGAACCGTCCAGAAGATCGCGGCCCGGATCGTCGCCGGTGTGAACCAGAAGTTCAGCGCGTTCGACTTGGGCGGCAAAGCCTGAATCGGAGAGGATCGACAAGCCATCTGCCCCGCCAAAGGCGTGGCTGGCTGCATCCAGATAGGCTTGGCCAAGCTCTTCCCGCTCGTCCCAATCGCCGCTTGCCAAGGCTTCTTCGATGCCAGCGCCATAGGTGCCGGGAGCAGAGCCGAAAATGCGTGCCGGGATATGACCGAGAGAGGCCATTTCCTCCGCCAGAGGATTGTCGCCGGGGGATTCTTCGCGTGAAGCAATCGTTCTTGCCGCCGCATGGAGAAGGGCAATCAGAGGCGGGAACATATCGCGGAACAGGCCGGAAATGCGGAAGGTGACGTCCACCCGCGGGCGTCCAAGCGTGGCCGGTGGCACAACTTCGATGCCGTTGACCCGGCCGGTCGCCTGATCGTAGATCGGACGCGCACCCATCAGATGCAGCGCCTGACCGACATCTTCGCCGCCATTGCGCAGCGATGCGGAGCCCCAGAGATCGAAAACCAGATGCCGCGGCCAGTCGCCATGGCTTTGCAGATGATGACGCAGCACCTCTTCGCCCGCAGCTTTCCCAAGCTCGAAGGCCGTCGGTGTCGGCATGGTGCGCGGATCGGTAGCATAGAGATTGCGCCCTGTCGGCAACACATCTAGTCGTCCGCGTGCGGGTGCACCTGAGGGACCTGGCACGATATGGTGACCATCCAGCGCCGCCAGCAGCGCAGCTTTTTCTTGGGCAGCACTTTCGCGCCTCAGAGAATCCGGCTCATCGTCAGCGCAACGCCCGAACACATGCTGGCCGTCCTTGATGGCGAAATCCTTGAGGTCGCACAGAAAGGCATCGATCCGGGTGAGTGCTGAATCCGCATCCTCCTCCGCGCCGATACCGGCATCGGCGGCGAGCCCCGTCTCGAAGGCCTTCTCGACGATCAGCTTCGCTAGACGGTCGCGGCGACGACGATCAAGCCCATCGGCCTGAGCATATTCGTCCACCAGTTGCTCGAGCGCTGCTTGCTCCGGCGAAAGACCGGCTGCAACCAGTATGGGCGGAATGTGCCCGATGGTGACGGCAGCGATCCGTCGTTTGGCAACAGCAGCCTCCCCCGGATTGGAGACAATGAAAGGGTAGATGACCGGCAGCGGTCCAGTGACGATTTCCGGGAAACAGGTTTGCGACAGCGCGACCGTCTTTCCCGGCAGCCATTCCAGCGTGCCGTGAGCGCCGACATGGATGATCGCATGCGCATCGAAATCCTGCTGCATCCAGGCACCGAAAGCCGCAAGCGCGTGACGCGGCGGCAAGGCCGGATCGTGATAGTCTACCCGCCTGTCTACTTGGCGCCCCCGGTCTGGAGCAAGAGCGACGACAACGGAGCCGAAACGGGCGGCGCGGAAGTGGAACGCCTGATCAACCACAGCCTCGTCGTCAACGGCATCGCCCCAGGCCAAAGCCATTCCAGTGCTTGCCTCCTCCGGAATAGCGTCGAGAAAGGCTCGGTAGCGGTCGAGGGGAAGAGTAGCGCGCTCCGTCTCAATCCGATCCAGAAGCTCCCGTGCGGTGGCCGGAATATCGCCGAGTGCATAACCCGCATCCTGCAGATCGCGCAGCATCTCCAGCACGCTTTGGGGCACGTCGAGACCCACGGCATAGCCCGTGCGACCGGGTGCGGCACCGGGATAATCCGGCATCAGGATAACAAGGCGCCTTTCCCGGGCCGCAGTCCGCGTCAACCGAAGGAAGGCAGCAATACGACGAGCGACCTGCTCGACCCGGTCTGGCTCAGGAGCATTGATCAGCCCTTGGCGCCCGGCAGGATCGGCCTGTTTGAAGGAGATCGCACCTGCCAGAATGCGCCCATCGAGTCCCGGCAAGACCACATGCATGGCAAGGTCGGATGGATTGAGGCCCCGCATGTTTTCGGTCCAGCCATCGCGCCGGGTCGTTGCCATGATCACTTGGAATACCGGCACGCCAAGCCGGTCGAACAGGCTCTTGCCGTCCTGATCCGTCTGGCTGGCAAAGGCAGTGGCTGCGGTGATGGCAGCGGGTTTCAGCGGTACCAGCGCGTCTTCGAGAAATTGGATCGCTTCGCCATCCTTCAGGCCGCTGACGAAGATCGGCAAAGGTGCGAAACCGCGGGATTTCAGCGCCTCGAATAGCGCATCGATTGGCGCAACATCGGCAGCCAGAAGCATGGAGCGATAGAAAACGATGGGAAGTCTTATCGCTTCGGGGGCAAAAGCCGCGAGCACCTCATCCACATGGACGGCGCCAAGGCCCGGCAGATAGAAGCCGGACTTCGGCAGCGGCTCCGGCGTGAAGCCAGGCCAGGCACCCTCTTTAGCAAAAGCGGCAAGACCTTCCGAAAGCCGGCGCATGTTCTGCGGGCCACCTTCGCGGAAGAAGGAGAGGATCGAAGCCAGCCACGTCTGGTCGATCGTGGATTGCGCCTCGAGCTTTTCGTCGCGCTCGCTACACTCACCCGGCAGGAGCAGGAGCTTGACGCCGCGCCTGCGCGCCATCATCGCCAGTTGATCGACGCCGTAGCGCCAACGGTCCGCCCCGCCAAGAATCCGGATAAGGATCAGCTTGGCGTGCTCCGCCGTCTTTTCGATCCAGAGGTCGACGGACATCGGATGGCGCAGTTCGGAGAGATTGGCGACGCTGAGCGAAACGCCTGAGTCTTCAGGCCAGGCGCGCTGCAGACCGGCCAGATCGCTTGACGAGAAAGACAGCACCACCACATCCGCCTGGGGCTGGTTGAGATCAACCGGCTCGATCAGGTCGTCTAGCGACGAGGATGTGGTGGCGAGAATATGCATGATGCGTCAGGCAGCCAGCATCTGTTCGATCTTCTCGCGGTTGAGGCCCTTTTCGCCAATCACCACCAGCGCAGAACGCCGCACTTCGCCCGCAGCCCAAGGGCGGTCAAAGTAATGGTTCACGCGCGAGCCGACGGCCTGAACCTGCAAACGCATCGGCTTGGCGGAGACTTCGACGAACCCTTTGATGCGCAACACGTTCTCGGAGGCCGCAGTCTGGGCGATACGCTCCGCCAGCGCCTCGGGATCGGACACCGCGCCGAGCTCGACGACGAAGCTATCGAACTCGTCATGATCGTGGTCTTCCTCCTCGTCATGGTGGGTATGCCTGTTTTCGATATCCTCTTCCACCGTGAGCCCGAGACCGATGAGAACCGCAGGATCGATCTGGCCATGGGATGCGACAACAATCTTCGCAGCCTTCGGCAGATGTTCGCCGATATGCGCCTTGGCGCGCTCCAGACCATCCGCATCGAGAAGATCGCCCTTGGTCAGCACGATCAGGTCGGCGCAGGCGATCTGGTCCTCGAAGACTTCTTCGACCGGATCGTCATGATCGAGCGCTTCATCATTGAGGCGCTGGGCGGCGAGCGCATCCATGTCATGCGATACCATGCCTTCCGCCAAGGCCGCACCATCGGCCACCGCAACGACGGCGTCGACGGTCACGCGGCTTTTGATTGCAGGCCACTGGAAGGCCTGCACGAGCGGCTTTGGTAGTGCGAGGCCCGAGGTTTCGATCAGGATATGTTCGACCTTGGGCTGGCGGCTGAGGATCTGTTCGATGGCCGGCTGAAAGTCGTCAGCGACCGTGCAGCAGATGCAGCCATTGGCAAGCTCGACGATGTTTTCTTCCGGGCAGCTTTCGATGCCACAGCCTTTGAGGATTTCGCCATCGATACCGACATCGCCGAACTCGTTGACGATGATCGCCAGTCGCTTGCCATCGAGCTTTTCCAAAAGGCCGCGCAGCAGCGTGGTTTTGCCGGCGCCCAGAAAGCCGGTGACGATGGTGCAGGGAACGCGCTCTAGCGTGGTCATGATGTCTCCTCGACGAAATTCAAAGGGGGAATACGCGCGACCATGCCGCGCTTCAAAATATCGGGACGGCCGCGCCAGGGCATCAGGCCACCGGTGGATGTAGAAAGCAGCTTTGCGCCGGTGATCAGATCATCGGCGTTTTCAGGCGTCAGCCCGCCAAACACATAGGACCAACCATCAGCGCTTCGCATCGCAGCACTGGCGCCACGCTTGCAATTGGCGAGACAATTGACGCTGCGCACCTCGACATTCGCCTCGGCACCAAGCGCGATCGTCGCGTGCGCAAGAAGCGCACCGGGACGCGGTTCCGCATTCGGCTCCACCTCGTCGCGGCAGCTGCGACAGACATAGACGACGACACCGGACGCTTCGCGCGTATCGGTCGATCCGTCAGTCCGTGACGATGTTGAGGTAATATCCAAACGAATCCGCTTCCGCCGTTCAAACATGCAAGGGGTGCGGATGCCGAAGACGGAATGCGAGACAGCGCAAACCGACATTCGACGAGACCGACTGACCGGAGCACCCCGCCCGGCAGACGTTTTGTTCTGAAACGGCAGGTCTCCTGGCTTACGGCTTGTCTGAGCGCCCTTGCACCGCCTTCCCGGATCGAAATCCAGTGGCTTTACGGTGCGGGCTCGCCGCTTACAGTTGCGGGGGCAGCCACGGATTGGCCCAAAGAGCGGGCGGAACCGTGTTCCCTCTTAGCTTTTCCCGTTGCCGGAAAAAGACCGTCAGTGCCTTACCTTTACGGGCAAGCCGCGCCGCGGTCAATGCAAGCCTTGCCATCCGCCTCATGGGCTCCATTGCGGAGGAGGGCGTTTTGACTATAGTCGCCGCTTCTAAAAACGGCTCGGAAGGATGTGGACATCATGACACGCGAGATCAGCGACATCGAAGCCGCCCGCCACCGCGAGAAGATGGTGAACCGCAAGAGCGTGCAGGATGCGGAAGTGGCCGAGAAGACCATCGAAAAGGGTCTGCTGATGGTGAATACCGGCCCCGGCAAGGGCAAGTCCACCGCCGCCTTCGGCCTTGCGCTTCGAATGCTCGGCACAGGCAGACGCGTCGGCGTCGTCCAGTTCATCAAGGGTGCGTGGTCGACTGGCGAGCAGCAGGCGTTGACGATCTTCGGCGACCGGGTGGAATGGCGCACCATGGGCGAGGGCTTCACCTGGGACACGCAGGATCTGAGGCGCGACGTCGCGGCAGCCACGAAAGCCTGGGACGAAGCCAAAATGCTGATGGCCGACGAAACGATTGGTCTTCTGGTGCTGGACGAGCTGAACATTGCGCTGCGCTATGACTATCTGGATCTGACAGAGGTCGTCGCCACCTTGCAGAGCCGCCGCCCCGATCTCCACATCATCGTCACCGGCCGTAATGCCAAGCCGCCTTTGATCGAAGCGGCCGACATGGTGACGGAAATGACGCTGGTGAAGCACCACTTCAAGGCAGGCGTCAAAGCCCAATCCGGCATCGAGTACTGATCCATGGCCGCCAGATCCATCATGTTTCAGGGAACCGGCTCGGATGTCGGCAAGTCGCTGATGGTGGCAGGTCTGGCGCGCGCCTTTACCCGACGCGGACTTTCGGTGTTGCCCTTCAAGCCGCAGAACATGTCCAATAACGCGGCAGTCACAGCCGATGGCGGCGAGATCGGCAGGGCGCAAGCTTTGCAGGCGCGCGCCGCTGGCGTGCCGCTGTCGGTGCACATGAACCCGGTTCTGTTGAAGCCGCAGAGCGAAACGGGTGCGCAGGTCGTCGTACAGGGCAAAATTCTCGGCAACGCCAAGGCAGCAGACTATCAACAGATGAAGGCCGGGCTGATGCCCCGGGTGCTCGAAAGCTTCGAGCATCTGAAAGCCCGCGCCGATCTGGTCCTCGTCGAAGGTGCCGGCAGCGCTTCGGAAGTCAATCTGCGCGCTAATGACATTGCCAATATGGGCTTTGCCAGTGCAGCCGATGTTCCCGTGATCCTGATCGGTGATATCGACCGGGGAGGGGTCATTGCCAGCCTCGTCGGCACGAAGACAGTGGTGGATGCGGACGACGCCTCGATGATTGAGGGATTCATCGTCAACCGTTTTCGCGGCGATCCTTCGCTGTTCGATGAAGGCATGCGGATTATTGCTCAACACACAGGCTGGAGCTCCATCGGCCTCCTGCCCCATTTTGCCGATGCCGCTCGTCTGCCTGCCGAGGATGCGCTGGGTTTAACCGGCACCGGCCAATCAAAGCCCGGTGCGAAAATCCGCATTGCCGTGCCAATCCTGCCGCATATCTCCAATTTCGACGATCTCGATCCGCTCGATATGGAGCCGGATGTCGAGATGATCCGCGTGCGCCCTGGAGCCGCCATTCCCGGCGATTGCGCCCTCATCCTGCTCTGCGGATCGAAATCCACGATTGCCGATCTGGACGTCTTGAAACAGGCGGGTTTCGATCTCGACATCAAGGCGCATCTTCGCCGTGGCGGCTTTGTGCTTGGTCTCTGCGGCGGCTATCAGATGCTGGGACGCTTGTTATCGGACCCTGACGGCATCGAAGGTCCGCCTTCCACCGTCGAAGGTCTTGGGCTGCTCAACGTCGAAACGGTGCTGACGGGAGACAAAAGGCTGCTCTCGGTAGGGGGGCGCAGCTTCGATGGTAAAGCCTTCTCCGGCTACGAAATGCATGTCGGTGTCACAAAGGGGGATGACTGCAATCGCCCCTTCGCTACGATCGGCAATCATATCGACGGTGCAATCTCAGCGGACGGTCGCGTCTTCGGCACCTATGTCCATGGTCTGTTTGCCGAGGACGGACAGCGCAGCGCCTGGCTGCAAAGGCTTGGGGCGCAATCATCGGCGCTGAATTACGAGGCGCAGGTGGATGCGGTTCTGGATCGCCTAGCGGACCATATGGAGCGCCACCTCGATCTCGACGCGCTGCTGTCTATAGCACGGTAACCAATGCCAGAAGACCGAAGAGCCCGATCAACAGACTGTCGGCGATCCGCGCGAGTTTCAGCGCCTGGCGAATATCGGCAGCGGTCAGATCCCGCCGTCCGCCTTCACCCATGAAGCGCGCCTGAATCATCTGTCCGCCATAGGAACGCGGCCCGGCAAGTGCAAAACCAAGCGCACCCGCCAGCGCCGATTCCGGCCAGCCGGCATTGGGAGACCGGTGATGCTTCGCATCGCGCGCGACGGCACGCATGGCAGCTTGCGGTGATGCGCCTTTGACGAAGACGGCAGCGACGATGAACAAAACAGCCGTCAGGCGCGAGGCGGGAAGATTCACCAGATCGTCTACTCGAGCCGATGCCCAACCAAAAGCCTCATGGCGCGGCGTGCGGTGACCGATCATACTGTCAGCGGTATTGATCGCCTTATAGCCAGCGCCGCCCGGTAGCCCGAGCAAACCGAGCCATAATGATGGCGCCACAATGCCATCGGAAAAATTCTCCGCCAGGCTTTCGATGGCCGCCCGGCACACCGCCGCCTCATCCAGCTGATCCGGATCGCGGCCAACGATCATCGATACAGCTTTTCTGCCGCCTTCGAGGCCTTCGCTGTCCAGCGCGGTGGCAACTGCTTCGACATGCTGCTCCAGACTTTTTTGAGCTGGAAGCGAAGCACCGACGATGGCGACAAGCAACAACCCCAGCGGAAAAATCAGAAGGACATTCTGCAAGGCGAGCGCGATGGCAACGGTGACGCCGAGGAAGACCACGAGCGCCAGCACGCCTTTGGCTTCACGATTAGAAATTGATCCCTGTTCCCGGTTCCATTTTCTGTCAAGCAGCGCGATAAGCGAGCCGATCCATGTGACGGGATGGCCGATGCGGCGAAACAGCCAGTCGGGATAGCCAACAAGGCGTTCGATCAAAAGCGACAGGAAAGCGAGAGCAAAGAACATGGGCGATACTGGACCGGTGACTATGCAGGCTGCGATCCGTCATGGTGGCGATCTGGGGCGGGCGCGTGCGTCTTTTCCGCTGGCACCGGAACCCTGGATCGATCTCTCCACGGGGATCAATCCGCATTCCTATCCGCATTCTCCCATTCCTGCCAGCGCCTTTGCCCGCCTGCCGGAGCCTTCCGCCTTAAACCGCTTGAAGGAGATTGCCGCCACAGCCTTCGGCGCGCCCTCTGCAGCGCATATCGCCGCGGCACCCGGAACGCAGATGCTGATGCCGCTTCTGGCCGAACTCGCTCTGCAACGAGGTGCAAAACGAGCGGCGGTTTTCACACCCGCTTACGCGGAACATGCCAGGACGGCGCGAATGGCGGGCCTCGACGTTGCGGAGGTGTCCAATTTCTCGAACCTCTCCGATTTCGACTACGCCGTCGTCATCAATCCGAACAACCCGAATGGTCGGGTCATGGGGCGGGGTGACCTTCTCGCTCTCGCAGCCGACATGAGCCGCAAAGGCGGCCTGCTGGTGATCGATGAGGCATTCATTGAAACCGGCTATGGTGAGAGTTTGGCCGACACCACTGAGACCGGTGAACTGATTGTTCTGCGATCCTTCGGCAAATTCTATGGAATGGCGGGGTTGCGCCTCGGCTTTGCGGTTGCGCAGCCGGAGATTGCCACAAGGTTGGAGCAGCGCATGGGGCCGTGGGCTGTGTCAGGCCCGGCGCTGCATGTGGCGTCGGAAGCGCTGGCAGACAATGGCTGGCGTGACAACATGCGACTCCGGCTAAGGACAGACGTTGCGCGTCTTGACGCAATATTGACGAGCGCAGGTCTCACCGTCGTGGGCGGCACCAGTCTTTTCCGTCTGGTCCGTGACGAGAAGACCACCACGATCTTCGAACATCTCGCCAATCGCGGCATTCTCGTCCGC